>JBBQJE010000334.1:0-1887 GCA_038325635.1 Bacteroidales bacterium | reverse complement strand
ATTCTCAAAATGGGGATGGGATCGACATTGAATCGTGTAAAAACAGTATCGTTTATGACAGCAATTTTGATTGCGGCGACGATGCCATCTGCATCAAATCCGGTAAGGACAAAGAAGGCCGCGACAGAGGCATCCCTACAGAAAATCTGATTATCAAGAATTGCATCGTCTATCATGGCCATGGTGGCGTTACAGTAGGCAGCGAAATGTCGGGCGGAGTGCGCAACATGCACGTTTCCAATTGTACTTTTCTGGGTACAGATGTTGGTTTACGTTTCAAGAGTAATCGTGGCAGGGGAGGAGTTGTGGAGAATATTTACATTTCAAATGTAGAAATGATCAATATCCCTTCGCAGGCCATTTCGTTTAATCTTTACTATAGTGGCAAGTCAGTCGCCGAAGATATGGAAGAAGGAGCTAGCGGTCAACAGCCCAAACTTTTACCGATAACAGACGAGACTCCGCAATTCAAGAATATCTATATCAAAAACGTGAATTGCAAAGGTGCTTTTCAAGGTATTTTTCTTCAAGGACTTCCCGAATTAAACCTGGAGACTATTCAACTGGAAAACATTCTTATGGAGGCCGATTATGGGTTGATTTGTATTGATGCGAAAGGAATTAAGATTAAAAATCTGAAGCTTATTACGAAGAATTTGCCAGCAATGGATTTCAAGAGAAGCAAGAATGTCACGATTGATGGGATAACCACAATACCATAATTCCCATAAAATCAGTCAGATTAGCACGTAATACCTTCAATGCCCTGCTGATTAGTGCTTCAACGGCTTTATCAGAAATTCCCATTTTGTGAGCAATTTGGGAATAAGTAAAACCATCTATTCTGCTGAATTCGAAGGCCATACGGCATCTTTCAGGAAGTTTGGCAATTTCTTGCCATAGATGAAGGTCCAGATCGTTTGCATCGATATTCTCTTCGGTATCATTTTCTGTAAAATCGGATTGTTCGCTGATAGATACTTGATGTCTTCGTTTTTGTTCCCTCAAATGATCGATACAACGATTCCTGACCATAAAATAGAGATACGAATGAAGATCTTCAACGTTCGACAATTCCAATCTTTTTTCCCAGAACCGGATAAAACAATCCTGAACAATGCTTTGAGCAATATCTTGATCATGAACAAATTGGATGGCTCGAACTACTAAAACCTTATAGTGCTTTCTGAAAATGAAGTCAAACGCCTCCTCTTTACCCAAACGTAATTGTGCAAATAGGAATTGGTCATTATTCTCCTTTTCAAAAATCATCGATGATTATTAAGTGTATTGGCAATTAGTCATTTCAAAAGTATACTATTTAAATTCATTAATAGGCTGAAAATTTAAATATATCAAACCCCCAATTATTTTCTTTTCTTCCTAAATTTCATTTTTTATATGTAGGGTATGACGGGTGCAAATTCGTCCTACTAAAAACGGGAAAAGAAAATGCAGGAGAAAATTCATACCTATATATCAGAATATTTGGCCGGGAGTCTCACGGACTCGGAAAAACAAGAGCTAAAAAATCATTTGGAGTTGAATCCTTCCGATCGGAAAATAGTTGACGATTATCAATTGCTCTGGGAGCATTCTGCTGAAACTATTGTTGATAATCCGATTGATATAGAAGGTGACTTGAAAAAAATTAAGCGCAGAATTATTTTCAAAAGAACAAATCTGATCGGGTTCTTCATAAGAACCGCAGCCGTGCTTGTTTTGGCAGTTCTTTTTTCATCCACTTACATCTATTTTTTTCAACCTTCTCCTACTTTGACGCAAAAGGAACAAACTGTCATCGAACAGGAAATTTCCTCCATGTATGGCACTCGTTCTAAATTTCAGTTATCCGATGGTACGAAAGTTTATCTAAACTCCGGTAGC
>JBBQJE010000333.1:0-2304 GCA_038325635.1 Bacteroidales bacterium | reverse complement strand
CCGTCAGCGCCAATGGTACTGCGAAAGTGGGAGAGTAGGTCGCCGCCAACTTAAAACCAAGCCCCGGTTCATCCTTTTGAGCCGGGGCTTACTTATGGAGAAAGAAGATGGGGTAGGGACGCATTGATATGCGTCTTTTTGCAGTTAGTTGATATAAATATGGTGATACAGCACTCGGTTCTAAGGTATTCTGTTCTTAACGAAAATTTTTCCGGTACTCTGAAGGAGTCATTTTCATGATACTTTTAAAATACAGATTGAAATTGGCCAAATTATTGTAGCCACTTTCATAACAGATTTGAGCGATTGGCTTGTCTGATTCTGCCAGCTTTTTTGCTGCAATACTTATCCTGATTTCCTTAACATACTGGATAAATGTTTTACCGGTTCTCTTCTTGAAATAGCGACAGAAAGAGCCGGGGGCCATATTCAAAAGATTTGAGGCCGCCTTTAAACTAATTCCGTCCTGAATATTGTGAAATACATATTCATAGACATCTTTGATCTGATCCAAATCTTTGAAATAGCTTGTTGGATACTCAGGGGTAAGCGATAAACTCTCCTTCTCATCAATTTGAATCAGCCCTTTAAAAATGTGCAATAATTCAATGTAGCTTTCCAGGCCTTTTAAATTAACGAGTCGTTCCATACATTCAACTACATAAGCAATCTTTTCGCCCTGGAAGAAGAGACCACTGTTACCCCGATTAAGTAATTCCTTAACAGTTTCAAGCTCTGGTAAATTGAAAAAATCGGAACCGACAATGTTTTCATCGAAGTGAATTACGATGCAGGATGGAGGTTCATCATTTTGACGATCAAGAACCTCCCAGCAATGAGGAAGGTCTGGTCCAAGTAAAACGAGATCGCCAGGTTCAAATCCGGAAATATTGTTTCCAACAATTCTTCTGCCGGAACCTGAAATAATCAGATTCAATTCATAATTTTTATGCGAATGTATCTTTGGATTATTTTCAGACAAAACCAACCTCCGTGTAATAAACGAATGTTCGTGAGGGACATTTATCTTAGCAAAAACAAATTCCATAATATATAAATTAACCAGTCATACAAATATAACTAACTATCTTAATAATTAGGGTTAAAAAACAATATGAATTGGATAAAATAATATTTAAAAACTATTAAAACATCTTATACTTTTATGATTCATTAACTATTGAATTATGTTGAATCCACTCAAGGGGATTATTCCTCCGATGATCACTCCGTTGAAAAGCAATGATGAGCTTGACAGAGATGGCGTTGAAAGACTTATCGAGCACATTATTGGAGGAGGCGTGCATGGTCTGTTTCTTCTTGGAACTAACGGGGAAGGTCCAAGTTTAAGTTATAGACTTAAGAAGGAGTTTTTGAAATTGTCTTGTGAGATTATTAGGGGAAGAGTGCCCGTGCTAGCGGGGATCACTGATTCTTCCTTTAACGGAGCCATCGAAATGGCTGAATATTCAAAATCCGTAGGAGTGGATAGTGTTGTTGTTGCACCTCCCTTTTATTTTCCTGCGTCAGAAGATGAAATGATCAATTATATAGAGAAATTGGCGGCGGCATCACCCCTTCCATTTGTTCTTTACAATATGCCAATGCATACAAAGATAAATCTGACTATTCCGACTATCCGCCGTGCTAAGGAATTAGGATGCATTGGAGTTAAAGATAGTTCAGGAGATATGTACAATATGTATATGTTGATTGATGCCTTCAAAGATGATCAGGATTTTGCTGTCATCGTTGGATCCGAACTTTATACGTCAGATGCCTTAATCGCTGGAGCTCATGGCTCAGTGGCCGGTGGCGCAAATGTTTTTCCAAAGCTATTTGTTGATTTATATGATGCATCTTTACGAAGGGATCTTCAAACGATTGCCAAACTTAAAAATCAGATAATTTGGTTGTGTAATACGATGTATCAAGTATCACCGAGTGCAGCAAGAATTACTATATCATTCAAAACAGCTCTTTCTATTATGGGAATATGCAGCGACGAAATGGCGCTTCCACTGATGAAACTGGAAGGTGACGACCGACTAAAAATAGAAGGATATCTGGAAGAAATGAAAAAAATATTTGTTTAACGTACGTTTTGTCCATACTAAAAGGGCTGTTCTAATTTTTGAGCAGCCTTTTTCGTGAGTTAAAGTGTATTTAGGCTTGTAGAAGTTTTTTTGAACCGAAAAATCTTCTACTTTTGTCATTCCTTTGAAAATAGCAGAAAGGAGAGATGCAAGAGTGGTTGAATTGGCACGCCTGGAAAGCGTGTGTACCTCTAAAGGGTACCGTGGG
>JBBQJE010000332.1:0-2338 GCA_038325635.1 Bacteroidales bacterium | reverse complement strand
GGTACAAGGGCTTAGCTCTAACCATACTTTTCCTGATGCCGTGTCTCTTATTTACAAGGACAGGAAGATGACACATAAGCTCTTGGCTGCCATCACTGAACTATCTATTGAATATGCCAGAAATCAGGTAAGACATGGAGTCTCGGCGTTTCAAATTTTCGAAACGCATGCAGGTTTGCTACCATCCGACCTCTATCACGAAGTCATGATGCCTTATGTTCGGCAGATTGCCAAAGCCGCCAGAGAAGAAGGAAGTCCGGTGATCTTTTTGCCGAAAGGATTAGGATACGGTATTAAGCATATTCAGCCGGAGGATACTGATTTCCTGAGTGTTGACTGGCAAATGTCGATTGGAGAGGCCAGGTCGCTGGTTAATCCCAAGATTGGCCTTCAGGGAAACCTGGACCCACGATTGCTCTATGCCGACAAGGCCACAATTGTCGAAACGCTTGAAAAATATGTGAGTTTTGGGGCAAAGGAGCAGAAGTGGATCTTTAACCTGGGACACGGTTTTATGCCGGGAATCCCATTTGAAAATGCAAAATTAGTTGTCGATTGGGTTAAGCAAACCAACTGGAAAAGAGGATAGTAACATGGATGTAAGCAGCGAATTTCTTCAAAAATACAATATTTCAGGTCCGAGATACACGAGTTATCCTCCTGCCAATTTCTTTCATGAGGGATTTTCTACGTCTGACTATATACAAGAGCTAATTGCCTCTAACCAACAAAAGCCGGAGAACATTTCGCTTTATATTCATATCCCTTTTTGTCCAAAGCGTTGTCATTTTTGTGGCTGTTCTACTGTTATCGCCCAGCGTAAACTGATTGTGGAAAGATATATCAAGGCATTAAAAACTGAGATTCAGCAAGTTGCTGGTTTATTGGATAGTTCACGGAAAGTTACCCAGATTCACTGGGGCGGCGGTACACCTAACTCTATCGCCATGAGTTACATCCGCGAAATAATGGATTGTATTCGTGCGAATTTTGATCTGAACAAAGGGGCAGAGATAGCTATGGAATGTAGTCCGGCCTATCTGGATTACAAGCACATTGATGAGCTGGCTGAAATGGGTTTTAACCGGATTAGCTTGGGTATTCAGGATTTTAGGGAAGATGTTTTAGCCGTTGTGAACCGGGATGCACCCAGGCATCCTGTTAAAGATATTGTTGACTATCTAAGAGGTAAAGGATTTAGGGGCATCAACCTGGACTTCATTTATGGGCTTCCAATGCAGACCTTGGAAAGCTTTCGAGCTACCATTGAACAGGCCATCGCCATCCGGCCCGACCGCATTGTAACTTTTTCATACGCACATGTTCCATGGGTCAAAGTGGCTCAGAAACAGCTGGAGAAGATTGGATTACCTGATGCAAATGATAAGATGAATTTATTTCTTCAGGCAACCGCACAATTGACCGAGGCCGGTTATTGTTCAATAGGGATTGATCATTTTACGCTTCCGGATGATGATTTGACCAAAGCCTTTAATAACAAACAGTTACATCGCAATTTTCAAGGATATTGTACCCTGGAAACTACTGGGCAGGTATATGCTTTTGGGGCATCCTCCATCACCCAGATTTGGGGAGCTTATGCTCAAAACCACAAAGATATTACCAAATACATGGATTCTGTTGAATCCACGGGTTTTGCAATTGAACGTGGTTATCAACTTAGCAAGGTGGAACAGCTTGTCCGATCAGTGATTAACATGGTGATGTGCAATGGTTTACTTAATCTGGATGAAGTTGCATCTGACTTTGGTTTGACTGTTGAGACTGTAAAAGATTTGGTTACTTTTGATCGGGCTAAATTCGAAACATTCATCGCCGATGGATTAATGCATCTCGAAGGAAATGAGATCCGCCTCACTGAAAAGGGATTTTTGTGTGCGAGAAATATTGCCATGGCACTTGATCCTGCCTTAAAAGTTGGTGAAGGTGTTTATTCGAAGACGGTGTAGTTGAGTCTGGCCTGTGACGGGAATGCGGGCACAAATTTCTGTCGGAATAGGTTTCTTTGCCTAAAACCAAATCTAAAATAGCTAAAATTTTTGTATGAAAGGTGTTATGTTAGTCAATATGGGAGGACCAGAAACCCCGGATGAGTTGAGATTATTCCTTTCCAGAATGTTTAAGGATCCCTATATACTTCCTTATGGAAAAACGGTAAGAAACCTCCTTTCCTTTATCATCAGTTCGACCAGGTATAAGAAATCGTGGAAAAAATATGAATTAATTGGTGGGACGCCCTTGGTGAAGTCGACACGCAAAACGGCAGAATCACTACAACTGGTTTTGGGAGATATGGTTTCGGTAAAGTATGCTTTTT
>JBBQJE010000331.1:0-2735 GCA_038325635.1 Bacteroidales bacterium | reverse complement strand
AAAGAATGATGGAAAGTTCCGGGAGCCTCAAGGGACAGCCTTCTAAGCAATTTTTGATTTGAAAAAGTCAGTTCTATCAGGGTGATATCCGAAACAAATCCGAAAGATTTCTCTAAAACATAGATTAACAAGTAAGTTGTCAAGGTCAA
Source organism: Bacteroidales bacterium (assembly GCA_038325635.1). Lineage (GTDB taxonomy): Bacteria > Bacteroidota > Bacteroidia > Bacteroidales > Prolixibacteraceae > CAINVV01. Next base: position 2,586 of record JBBQJE010000331.1, on the reverse strand, counting down.
CATGGCATTAAAGGCAAACCATTTTATTTTCAGCCATTCAATCGCTCCCAGGTTAGCCTCCTGAATTAATGAGATGCCGATATAAACCGCAGAATACGATAAGAAAATAATTAGTGCGGTGATTATGAGTTGTTCGCGTTTTTGCATTTTATTTAAGCTGATCACGGCAATACTGCCAACCGGAATCTGCAATAAGACAAATTCATACCCGTTGGGAACCATAAAACCTACGATCAAAGCGGCAATGGTATTGACGAAAATGGCAACTCTTGTATCTAAAAAAGTACGAATGATTAAAGCCAATGCAGTAAAAGGAACAATATAAATATCAAACGATCCGAACCGTACAACGAATGAACAGAAGCCAATCATAAACGTTAAGGTGATAAGGATAAAAGAGATATCCCGTTTTGACCTCATTAGTTTTCTGCGGATATTTAATAGAAAGAGGTAGAGGGTAAGAAGCAGAACGACAATTAGAAGAACTCTTCCTACGACGATTAAAATATATTTTGAGTTTTCTCCCCGACTCTTTTCATAAGTCGATCTAAGCGATTCTAGTATGGAAAAGGTTGAAGAGGTAATGATGTCACCCTGCGAGATAATTCTTTCGCCTTCCTGAACAATACCATGATTTGTAGAGAGATTTTCAAGCACTTTATCCTCCATTTGGTGATTTTTCACCTGATCATATACCAAGTTACAGGCGAGATAGCCTTCCGGTTGAAAATTATCCAGAAGAGTTTTCCATTCAGGATGAATTGTCCTAAGCTCCTCCAGTTTTTTATGGACTTCATTATAAGCACTTTTAAGAGAATATAGGGATGAGATTTGAATCTCCTTTCCAATATTACTTTTTAGAATTTTTAACGTACCTTTTTTGAGTAGGTTTTGATCGTTAATAAAGTTTTGGTCAATAATTCCAATACTATAAAGGTCATTGTAAATTCCCGTTAATTTTGATTTGACGCCGGGTATTTGAGCTGCAGTTAGTGTTTTGGTGGTACCTAGATGATCTATATATCTGGTTAATAAGGTAATTTCACGAGTCGTAATCGAGTCGGCATAGATAAAATAGGGTATTTGTTCTTTTAACAAAGAGTCTTTTTCATGTATCAGTTCCAACTCTGATTTTTGGATTGCAAAATTATAGGGAGCATAAAGTGTGGCATGCATCCATGGTCTTCCTTTTTGATATTCATATCGAAATCGTGCCTCTTGAGGAAGTGATAAGTAGAGAGCTATACCTGTGATTAGAAAAAGAGAAGCCAGAAATATCCTGTGCCATAGTCCCGGACTAATCAATTTTCTTATTTTAGGATTCATAATTTAACTCTCGTGATTATTTATTCAAAACGCAATAAATTTCTATCTTTGGGATTATTCAAAAATAGTAAATTTTTAATGAGATACGGAATCTCTAACCTTAGTATAATCCCGGTACGAACCGATCCAAGTGAGATGAGTGAAATGTGTACTCAAATTCTCTTCGGGGAGCATTATACCATCCTTGAAGAAGGAAAAAAGTGGTGCAAGATTAAGCTGACTCTGGATGGCTACGAAGGGTGGGTGGATCAGAAAATTGTGAATGAGATTTCGAAAAAGATTTTTCATAAGTTGTCTCAACAGCAACAGGCAGTCACCACTAACCCATTTAATATTGTAGAACCTGAAAACGGGTATAGTAATTTTCTTATTGTTGCAGGTAGTACACTTCCATTTTACAAATCTTCCAATAATTCATTTAGGATAGGAGCCGAAACCTATACAATTCAGGGCGAAAAAATACTTCCTGTTAAGAAAAATATTCGCAAAATTCTAATTGAGAATGCATTAAAATACTTTAACTCTCCCTATTTGTGGGGTGGACGATCTCCGTTTGGTGTAGACTGCTCCGGATTTACTCAAATTCTGTATAAAATGGTTGGAATTCAGATACCTCGGGATGCCCATCAACAGGCTTTAATTGGAGAAAATATCACTTTTGTGGAAGAAGCATTACCCGGTGATCTGGCTTTTTTTGACAACGAGGAAGGGAAGATTATTCATGTTGGAGTTATCTGGGAAAAGAACAAAATTATTCATTCATCCGGTAAGGTTAGGATAGATAATATTGATCATAATGGGATATTTAACATTGATACTAAGCGATATTCGCATCAGATGAGGCTAATGAAGCGGATTATAACCACGAACGACTAACGCTCTTTTTTACCACAGATAAGGCAGAATACACGGTTTATAGCCCAGAATTGAATAATTACTTCACCCCCGACTGCGAATAGTGTGCATTGTTGCAAATTGACCACCCTTTTTACTGTGCGTTACGCAGATTACACAGATTGAAACTCAAGATTAGGAAATTGATGTTTTTAGGATATCTAACGCCATTGGCCCTTCGTTGAAGAGGAGATCGATGATGCTTAGGTTTGGGGTAAAGCCGAATTTCTCCTGGAACACTTGCATATAAACCGGAGGTTTAAAATCAGTATCTGCCACTTGGTGAGTTACTTTTGGATGAATTGAAGTACGGAAATCAGTTGTATCCGGCCTAATATTTTTTGCCGGCAAATAGGTTATAGTGTT
>JBBQJE010000330.1:0-2788 GCA_038325635.1 Bacteroidales bacterium | reverse complement strand
AGGGTGGTAGCCATTTTTTTGAAAGTCATTCACTTTCTAGTGAAACTGAAAATTCCAAAATTCGTATGATTCAATTATATGCTACAATTTTGAATTGGGGTGCATTAATAAATAAATAAATTCAAACTGTAATTAACCGTAATTAACTTTAGTTCACTTTAGTCACTTTAGATCACTTTAATTACTTCCCTATTATACTATAATCTAAAAATTCTAAAATAAATTTCTAAAACTATGTCATACAACCTATTAAAAGGTAAAAGAGGAATCATTTTTGGTGCATTAAATGAACAATCCATTGCCTGGAAGGTGGCTGAAAGAGCCTACGAAGAAGGGGCAATTTTTACCCTAACGAATGTTCCTATTGCCTTGCGAATGGGAGAGACCCAAATCCTTGCTGAAAAATGCAAAACAGAGGTCATTCCGGCGGATGCGGTTGATCTAGATGATCTCGAAAACCTGATCAGCAGATCCATGGAAGTATTGGGAGGAAAACTTGATTTTATTCTTCACTCGATAGGAATGTCTCCAAACGTTCGGAAAGGCAGGCATTACAGCGATCTAGACTACGATTATTTAGCTAAAACGCTTGATGTTTCAGCCCTTTCATTCCACAAGGTGCTGCAGACTGCCCGCAAATTGGATGCACTTAATGAATGGTCCTCCGTTTTAGCACTTTCTTATGTCGCAGCTCAACGCACTTTTTACGGGTACAATGACATGGCCGATGCAAAATCATTGCTCGAATCGATTGCCCGCAGTTTTGGATATATCTACGGTCGCGAGCGCAATGTGCGTATCAACACCATCTCGCAATCACCCACACCAACCACAGCAGGCAATGGAATAAAGATGTTTGAAAGCTTACTCGATTTTTCTGAACGCATGTCACCGCTTGGAAATGCTACCGCGGATGAATGTGCCGACTATTGCATCGTTATGTTTTCAGACCTTACCAGGAAAGTCACCATGCAAAACCTCTTTCATGATGGTGGATTCTCCTCTATGGGCATGAGCCTACTCGCCATGGAGCAATATAATCGGGGTTGTCCGGACGAAGTGGATCCAAACCACATTCATGATTAAATGAATAGTGAATAATGAATAATGAAAAATGGAAGAAACGCTCCTTCCATTATTCATTTTTCATTATTCACTTTTCATTCTTCACTATTTCTTGTGTAACCCGCATTCTCGCGTGTCCGGCGATTCCCACCACCATCTGCCGGCCCGAAGATCTTCTCCCGGTAAGATAGCTCTTGTGCAAGGCTGACAGCCAATACTAGGGTATCCTTTGTCGTGAAGCGGATTGTAAGGTATTTTGTGTTCTTTTATGTAATCACGTACTTGTTCTTCCGACCAATTGATCAGTGGATTAAGTTTTATTAGCCCGTTTACCTCGTCCCATTCGATGGGTTGCATGGCTGCCCTGGTTACTGATTGATCTCTCCGTAATCCGCAAATCCACACGTCCAATCCAGAGAAAGCCCTTCTGAGTGGTTCAATTTTGCGGATATGGCAACACATTTTCCGATCTTCAATCGAATTGTAGAAAAGATTGATGCCATTTGAATGAACCATTTCCTCTACATGGTGAGCTTCCGGAAAGTATACCTGCATTTGGATGCCATATTTCTGGTTGGTACGTTGAATCAAATCGTAGGTTTCCGGGAATAACCTCCCGGTATCGAGGGTGAAGATTTTAACATTTTTGTCTATAGAACTAACCATCGCTGTTAAAACCTGATCTTCCAACCCAAGACTGCTTGATAAGGCAATCCGGCCCTGATATTCCTTCAGAAAAAAGCGAAGTAATTCAAGAGGGTTGGCTTTTTTAAATTGGAGGTTCAATGCCTCAATTTTTTGTTTCATTTATAGTTCCTTCAATCGTTTGACCGCAAAAATAGCCTAAATATTATCAATATTCTAATTGATTTTTCCTTCCGCTCTCCCGTTTGCCGTATTCAACTTCCAGTATCGGTTCTCTGGCTTATCCCTTAGGCAAGGAGAAGATAAATTCCAATCCGCCTCCTTTGTGCGTTCTGGCTGAGATATCCCCTTTAAAACTGATTATGGCATTTTTTACAATGGCTAATCCTAATCCTGTGCCTCCTTGCTTACGAGATCGTCCCGTATCCACCCGATAAAAGCGTTCAAAGATTCTCGGCAGATGCTCCTCTTCCACCCCCGGACCATTGTCGGCAAACGAGAAATAGTGGTAGTTATTATCATCGTGGTAGTTGGTTATTTCAATATTTATACCTTCACCTCCATAGTTCAATGAATTCTCCATTAAATTTCTGAAAACAGAAAAAATTAAAGAGTAATTAGCGTTTACTGTGACATGACTATTGATCGTTGTTTTGACGGTAACCGATTTTTGACGAATAATGTCATTAAAACTTTCAATCACTTCGTCTACTAACTTGTTGATTTCGATTCTTCCTTTTGGATAAAGTTCAGACGATTCTTCAATTTTGTTTAATAATGCGATATCATTCACTAATTGAGTGAGCCGCTCAGATTGATTATGCGCCTTATTGATAAAATAATGTTGCCTTTTGGGATCCATATCCGGATTGTTCAACAGGGTCTCAAGATAGCCTTTTACGGTAGCGATTGGTGTCTTTAATTCGTGGGATATATTTGATGTAATTTGCTGCTTCATCATACTTCGTTTCATCAATTGGGTAGTATCCGTAATCAGAATTTCGAAACTTTTATCCTGAAATATAATACACTGAATCTGGAAGTGAGATCCATCCCTTTGTACTGAATATTCCAATCT
>JBBQJE010000329.1:0-2861 GCA_038325635.1 Bacteroidales bacterium | reverse complement strand
CCGAAAAATTGGCGCTTTTGATCAAATTGCCATTATCGAAGAGCCCTTTGCGGAAGAGCTGGATATTGATGTATCGGATATTCCTGTCCGCCTTGCAGCCGACGAAAGTGCCCATACAGACGAAGATGCCATCAAACGCATTCAAATGGGATACAAGGCGATCGCACTAAAAGCCATCGCGAAAACACTGAGTATGACCATGAAGATTGCCCAGGCAGCCCATGAGCGGAATATTCCCTGCTTCTGTGCCGACCTGACCGTTAACCCAATTTTGGTCGATTGGAACAAAAATGTGGCAGCACGACTTAGCTCTTTCCCTGGTCTTGGAAGTCTCGGATTGATCGAAAGTAATGGTCACCAGAATTATAAAAATTGGACAACGATGATGAGCTATCATCCTCAAAATCAAGGATCATGGGTTAAAGCAGAAAAAGGTGTTTACAACCTGAACAACGATTTCTATAAAAATAGTGGCGGAATTTTTGATGCGATGCCACATTATGAGGAGATGTTCGGTAAAAAATAAGTGAAAAATGAAAAGTGAAAAATATAAAAGAAATTATGATGAAAAATAAAATTTTTAAAGTGGTACTGATTTTTTGTGTGCTGATAAACACGTTAATAACTGTCTCGGCAAAAAATCCACGAGACAGCAAACCTATTCGTTACCTGAATCCGGTCTTTGAAAAGGTCGAAATTCAGAAAGACATCGAGTTTGGCGAGGTTACCAATTTTGAAGGTAAAACGGAAAAACTGCTACTGGATGTTTATTCCCCGGAAGGAGATAAAAAGGGAAATAGACCTGTAATTATGTGGATTCATGGAGGCGGATTCAGATCAGGAAACGACAAAACACAAAGCTATATTGTGAAAATAGCTAACGATTTCGCCCAACGAGGATATGTATGCGTCTCTGTTAATTACCGGATTAGAACGAATCCAAACAACGACAAAAAAGGAACAATAACGGATGCGTTAGCCGATGCCATGTCAGGACTGAACTGGATAAGAGCCAATTCTGAAAAATTGAAAATTGACGAGAAAAAAATCTTTATCGGAGGAGGTTCTGCCGGTGGGATGCTGGCTATCAATTTTTGTTACAAAGACCAAACTGCATCAGAAAAATGGAATAAAAGCGGTATCCTCGGACTGATTGATTTATGGGGAAGCCCGGATCCGTCCTACATGTTTTCAACAATCGACAAAAATGAAACACCAATAATTATGATCCATGGAACCGTCGATAAATTAGTTTCCTATGAAAATTCGATAAAATTAGCCGAACAATTAAAGGCAAATCATATTAAATATGAGTTAGTTACACTTGAAGGAGGCGAGCATACACCCATTAAATTTTACACTGATTTTGTAGAAAAGATTGCCTCATTTATTTATTCATTGCATGCCAAATAAAATTGAAATTCGGCATTTCAACTGCAATTGTCCCGTCGAATTGAGAGGAAACGATCAAATGCCAAGCCCCAGCGGGGCGACCTGTTTGTAGAAAATACATGCAATCAATCAGACGCCAAGCCCCAGCGGGGCGACCTGTTAAATGACATTATTACAAATTAGAAATCAAATGGCCAAACTCAATTTATTCTTCCTAATTTCAATTGTCACCATCTTCCTGGCACCCTCGATCTCCGCCCAAAACCCCGTCTGGACCGTTGTCGCCCCAGGTATTTGGAAAACAACAGTCGGTGTTCCTGATAAATACGACCTTCTGTCAGCTTCAGGCGTCAACCCTAATATTATAGCAATTACAAAATTAGGCCAATCCTCCTTTCCTCTCCCTTCCGGGGAAATTGTAGGCGAGGTTTCAGATGGTAAAACCTTCTTGCGCTTTCCATTGGAAAAATTAGAACAACTATACGGTTTCGGACTGAATTTCAAAACCGTCCAACAACGAGGAAAAATTCTTCAGCTGCATGTCGATCACTACGGAGGCACCGATAACGGCCGCACACATGCTCCAGTCCCATTTTATGTTTCCAATTTAGGCTATGGCGTATTTGTTAACAGCGCCCGGTACATCACGGTTTATGCAGGCACTGCGGTACGGAAAGATAGTCCAAACGCCCCGGAGCCCAAAGACCGCAATACCGACAAAAAATGGAGTTCTTCCCCTTATTCCGATGCGGTTGAAATAGTCATTCCTGCTACCGGAGCCGAGATTTATCTCTTCGCCGGACCAACAACCTTGGATGCTGTTCGCCGATTCAATCTCTTCAATGGAGGAGGCTGTCTCCCACCCCGCTGGGGACTCGGTTTCACCCAACGAGTAAAATCACTTTATACAGCAGATCAGGTCATAGAAGAAGCCAAAGCCTTTGCAGATAAAGGGTACCCGCTCGATTTCATTGGATTGGAGCCCGGATGGCAGAGTAAATCATATCCGTGCACTTTCGAGTGGGACAAATCAAGATATCCGGATCCTGCCGGCTTCGTGAAAAAAATGAAGGAAATGGGTATTCGCCTCAATCTGTGGACCAATCCCTACGTTTCGCCAAACTCGTCAATGTTCAATCAGCTGAAGCCTTTCACGGGCTCGCATACCGTTTGGGGCGGAGTAGTTGCCGACTTAACCATGCCCGAAGCTCAAAAAATCATGGGCAATCAGTTGTCAAATGACCAGATCAGCATCGGAATAAGTGGATACAAGATTGATGAATGCGACGGTTACGATCGTTGGTTATGGCCGGATGTAGCCAAATTCTCCTCTACAACCAGCGCCGAACAGCTTCGCCAAACGTATGGTGTGCTATTGCAAAAGATGACCACAGATCTCTATCATCAGCAAAACCGCAGAACATTCGGATTGGTGAGAGCCTCAAACGGCGGAGGTTCATCCTTCCCGT
>JBBQJE010000328.1:0-2918 GCA_038325635.1 Bacteroidales bacterium | reverse complement strand
TGGGTTATGACGAGGCATACCTTTTGTCTGACCGCAAACTCGGCGGAAGCGATACATACGCTACCGGATTGGCGATATCCACCATGCTTCGGCATCTGGGATTTACAAAAGATTCGAAAGAGCCGTTTATTATCCTTGCCGGTCGACAAACAAGCGACGGAGACACGGCTCACGTTCCTTCGCAGGTTGCCGAAAATTTAGGCATTCCGCAGGCAACATTTGTTGAGAGCGTAAAAGCCGACGGCGAAGGAAATGTCATTGCCAAACGCATTATCGAGGGTGGTTATCAGATGATGAAACTGCCAATGCCCTGCACCATTTCTTTAACACCTACCGGGATTCCACCGAGGAAACCGTCGCTCATTGGAGCTATCAAAGCCCGTAATGCTTCGATTACTGTTTTTGGAATAGACGCTATCGGACTTGGAACAGAAAAAATAGGTCTGACCGGGTCACCAACGATTGTGGCCAATGTTGTCAATATTGTGAGTGAAAGAGCACCAATTACGATGTCAGAGGGTCACAATGACGCAGTACTCGTGGATAGTTTAATTGCCAATTTCAAAAAGGGCGGAAATGTATTGGAGCACAAAGAAAAGTTAGAGAAAAAAGTCTCGGAAGCGCCCGACTTCCCCTATTATGATAATCGAAACGGGGCAAAAGGCATCATTACATGGGCCGAGATTGCCAATGGAAAAATTGCACGTCCGTCGATTGAGCTACTGACCCCTGCTCGTAAACTAGCCGAACAATTAGGTAATGATACCAAAATCATGACGTTACTGATTGGTAAGAACGTAAAAGATCAGGCGCAAACGCTTTTCGAACACGGTTCTGATGAGGTAATTATAGTGGAAGATGACCGACTGGAGGAATACCTCGTACTGCCATTCTCATCTATTTTTGCGCAGGTTATCAAAGAGCGCAATCCAGAAATTGCACTTTTTGCTGCTACCACTTCCGGCCGTGAGCTTGCTCCCCGTATCGGAGTCAAAACAGGGAGCGGTGTGACTGCCGACTGTACCGGACTGGAAATGGGCGAGTATGTTAATCGCAAGGAAAAATTAATTAATAAACCCATTCTATTTTCGCGTCGCCCAACTTATGGTGAAAGCAAACTGGCTACCATTCTGGGATTCGTGTATCCGCAAATTTCAACGGCTCGTGCCGGAACCTTTGAAGTTCCTGCCAAGGTAGAAGGACGCTCCGGGGTACTATCTACCTTTGAACCAATACTTACAGCCAAAGAATTCACTGTTGAAATTCTGAAAACGGTACGCGGAGAAGGTGGAATGCAAAGCTTGTTCGAAGCGGATATTATCGTTTCGGGTGGAAGAGGCACTGTAGGCGACGGATTGGAACTAATTAAAAAATTGGCGGAAGCATTAAAAGCAAAAGGAATAAAGGCCGAATGGGCTTGCAGCCGCGTGGTGGTTGACGAAGGATTCTCTGAATATGCACACCAGGTTGGACAAACAGGTAAAACCGTTCGTCCGAAAGTATATGTGGCTGTAGGTATTTCAGGGGCCATCCAGCATATTGCGGGCATGAAAGAATCAGAGAAAATTATTGCCATTGATCACAATCCAAAAGCATCCATTTTCCACTTTGCCGATTTTGGTATAGTAGGGGAGTATCAGGATATTCTACCTGAATTAATTGAACGGGTAAAAGGTGGATTTACATTCGGAATAGAACCAACTATCAATTAATCCATTGGCTAAATTCTAAGAATTGCTGAAATGAAAAACCTTTCTCTTTCAGAGGTAAACTGGGGAATTATTGGCTGTGGAGATGTTACAGAGCTGAAAAGCGGTCCGGCGTTCAACAAAGTGCCCCATTCTAAACTGGTGGCAGTGATGCGGCGAAATGCCGAAAAGGCTGAAGATTATGCAAGAAGGCATGGCGTTCCAAAATGGTATTCCGACGGTAGTCTGCTGATAAATGACTCGGAAGTAAATGCCGTTTATGTTGCTACTCCGCCTGACACGCATGCTTCGTATGCGATAGCGGCCATGAGAGCCGGAAAGCCGGTTTATGTGGAAAAGCCGATGGCACGCAACCACGGCGAATGTTTAGAGATGATTCGCGTTTCGGAGGAAACCGGTATGCCGCTTTTGGTGGCCTACTACCGCAGATCGCTACCTTCCTTTTTGAAAGTGAAGGAAATGGTTGAAGATGGGATCATTGGCAAGCCGTTGACCGTGAATGTTCGACTTCACAAAGCTTATGGCATTAAAGACCAGTTCCCTGACCAACAACATTGGCATGTGAATCCTGATATCAGCGGAGGCGGCCATTTCTATGACCTGGCATCACATCAGTTTGATTATCTGGATTTTCTGTTTGGGGCAGTCACGGAAGTACATGGGATCGCCAAAAATATTGCTGGATTTTACACTCCGGAAGACACTGTTTCGGCAGTATTCGCATTTGATAACGGAGTGACCGGAACAGGAAGCTGGTGTTTTGTCGTGAGTGAAGAAGCAGAAGAAGATCTCATCGAAATTATTGGCACCAAAGGCAAAATTAGTCTGTCTACCTTTCAGAATAGCGATGTTACACTAACTACGATTGAGGGTATCCTCAAGCTCAGCTTTAAAAATCCCGAGAATATTTCGCATCATTTAATTCAGCAAGTCGTTGATGATTTGCGAGGCATCAACAAATGTGTTAGCACTGGTTATTCTGCTGCGCGAACCAATTGGGTCTTGGGCGAGATTGTTAAGGGATATTATAGGGATTATTGAACGCTAATCCTATAAATTGTAAAACCATCTTTGGTAACAGCTGGCAAGGATTTTTTTGCAACTGTGAAATAAGACCATCCATAAGCAGAGCATATTTTTTTGAGGTCGCTCCAAGCTTCGTACTCGCCTAAAGGCGTCTTAATCAAGATGATATTTTGACTTGTAATT
>JBBQJE010000327.1:0-2924 GCA_038325635.1 Bacteroidales bacterium | reverse complement strand
CACACATGGCCTTGGCAAATGCTGACAGAGCATACGTTCTCGAGACCGGTAAGATTGTGATTGAGGGAACTGCGAGTGATCTGAGAGCAAACCCAGAAGTGCAGCAGGCATATCTGGGGACCCAGAAAAGAGTGGGAGTTTCATTATGAGTTGTGACGAATTCGTAAGTTTAAATTTTAGCAACGGTGTAAAGGTCGGGATTCAAATTTTATCACCATTGCATGAACGGAAATTATTGCCACTGGACCTCAGATCGTGGTATATATAAGTGTAAGTCCCAGAGAAAGATGATCGCAACAGTTACGATGATTAGTACCATTTCTGCAGCGATGACTGCGAATTGCGAATTAAGCGAAAAAGCCTTGCTATTTTGAAGTGCGTTATTAATAAATTTATGGGTTAAGGGAGAATGAAAATGGATCTTACGCGCAAAAAACGTACACGTCTATACGAAGAAGTTGCAGAGAAGATTAGACGCTTAATACAAGATGGTACTTTGGCGACGGGAGACCAGCTCTTACCAGAAAGGCAATTAGCCGAAACATTGGGCGTTAGTCGATCAGCTGTACGGGAGGCACTAACCTCTTTGGTGTCGCAAGGGTTGTTGGAAATTACACCGGGGAGCGGTGCTTACGTTAAAGAAGTAAATATTAATGACCTAATTGATCCTTTTGCCAACATAGTTCTTAAAGAGATAGATGGAATTTTTGACCTATTGGAAGCTCGGTTGGTGATGGAAACTGGTGCGGCGCGTATAGCGGCTAAGCGGGCTGATCGGGCTGACCTATACAGTATGCACGAGCTGGTTTGTAATATGGAAAATGATGTTAAAGAAGGACGGAATACTGACGAATCTGACAGCGAGTTCCATTTCAGTGTGGTTCGCGCCACTCACAATCCTGTTCTTCAAAACTTAATGACAGTTTTAATGGGGTTGATGAAAGAATACTATGGTCCGAGTCGACAAAAACTCGTTGAACAGCAAGAAAATCGCCAACTTTGGTCGCAGCAACATGGACGCGTTTACGAAGCGATAAAGATCGGCGATGCTGAAGCGGCAGCTGCGGCAGTCAGCGACCACTTAAATACATCAATTCAGGAGTTAAAGAAATTACAAGGAATAGAAGAATAGTTTAATTTTTTGATTCAAAATAAAAAAAGACCAATTATGAATGAACTATTTTTTTATAATATTGGTCATACCAAGGGCGGCCATTAATATACCGAGATAAACTTGTTAGAATATGCACGAAGTTTCAAAGAAAGATTCGAAAAGTTGTTTTCATGAGAATGTCAGGAAGTGGATCCAGTGTTTTGGGGGCATATCTTTTTGGAAACTTTTGAAGATAAGGAGGATAATATGGCTATGAAATACGATTTGATTATTGTTGGTGGCGGGATCATGGCCTCAAGTTTAGCGTACAACTTGCGCAAAGATGGTTATACAGGCAGCATAGTGATTTTTGAAAAAGATCGGATTTATGAGTATTCCTCTACTCCACGTAGTTATGGAGGGGTACGACATACTTTCAGTATTGAAGGAAATATTCGATTATCTCAACTCAGTATCCAAATCTATGAGAAGTTTGAACAAGAGATGGCTCTGGACGGAGAGCCTGCCGTCATTGATTTCAAACAACATGGCTATCTATATTTGGCAAATGATCAAGTATTGGCAATGTTGAAAGAAAACATGAAATTGCAAAAAAGTTTTGGTGTAAATATTGAGTTACTTACTCCAGGAGAAATAAAGTCCTTTGTTCCAGAACTGATAGTTGATGATTTAGCTGGTGCTGTTTTCGATGTGGGTGCTGGTAACATAGACCCTTATTCTGTCTTGCAGGGATACGTAAAACAAGCCAAACGGATGGGTACAGAATATATCTATGAGAAGGTTAAAACCATTTTAACTAATGCTAATCATCAAATAACGGGCGTGAGATTGGAGAACGGAGAAGAATATCTTGCACCAATAGTAGTAAATGCTGCTGGCGCCTGGTCTGGTGAATTAAGTAACACAGCGGGCTTAGAAATACCAGTTCGACCGCTTCGCAAACAAGTCTATTGTGTCGATTTGACAGTTCCATTTCAAAAGAGCATCCCTTTTATCTTCGATACTATAAACGGCACCTATTTCTTGGGCGAAGGACTGAAAATAATAACAGGGTCACGTGAGGGGGCTCACATGGTAGAAACGAAGGAAGAGTTCAAGTATGAATATGATTTCCATTTGGATAAATCCTATTTTACTGATGAAGTATGGCCGTTATTGGCTGAACGTTCTCCAAATTTTGAGAGGCTAAAATTGGAAACGGGATGGGCTGGTCTTTATGAATATAATTATATTGACCATAATGCGATCATCGGTGAGCATCCACAGATGAAAGGTTATTATTTACTCACAGGTTTTAGTGGTCATGGATTCCAACAGGCCCCAGCAGCCGGTAAATGTTTGTCAGAGCTGATACGCTTAGGGAAGTATGAAACAATTGATTTGACACCATTTTCTGTGGAACGATTTGATAAAAACCAATTGCTGTTGGAAAAAGAAGTTTACTAGAGACTTTGAGCAAAACTGGGCATATTCATTGCCTAATTGGTCATACCAAGGACTAAGCTAAGTGCGTACGATTATTAGCTTACATGATTATGGGAGAGTGGACTTATGAAGATTGGTAGTGAGGTTCTGTACTTGTCCAGAAACAACATTGGTTCCTTATGTATTGGAATGTTGGATGTTATTAATCTTTTGGAAGAATCATTTCTGGAAAAAGCCAAGGGAACAGTAGATGTCTTGCCTAAGATTGAATTACATCCTAAGCGTGATGACAACTTTATCAATGCCATGGTCTGCAGCTTTCCTAAGTACAATGCTGCGGGGCTTAAATGGATCAGTGCATATCCGGGTAACAGAGATAAGGGGT
>JBBQJE010000326.1:0-3101 GCA_038325635.1 Bacteroidales bacterium | reverse complement strand
GCCAAATTCCTTATCGGGGTAGATTCGGTTTACCCTGGCAATAGCCTGTAAAAGTTTATGTTCCAGAAGATTCCGCGTGAGATACAAAACAGTGTTTTTGGGTTCGTCAAAACCCGTAAGCAATTTATCGACAACAATAATAATTTCAGGATCTTTTTGATTTTTGAAACGACTGATGATGTTCTTTTCATACGTTTTTGAATTGCCATGCTCGTCCATCATCCTTTTCCAAAACAGATTCTCTTTTTCGCTTGATTTTCCATAGGCGCTATCTTCACCTTCTCTTTCATCGATGGATGAAATAAGCACTTCACTGGAGACCAATCCAATTTCGTCCAGAAATTCTTTATACCGGATAGCATTAATTTTCTTATCGCAAACCAATTGAGCCTTGAACGGAGTACCTTGCCAGTTGTTGCGAAAATGCAGACTAATATTCCATGCAATGGCATATATTTTCTGTTCTGCACTGTTTAGTTGATCGGCCCTGCTGAATTTCTTTTTAAAATCAGCCTTTTGGTAATCGTTTAAAGGTTCTGAAATCATGGCAAAAAAAGTATCCAAAGGTCTTGAATTTACAACTTGTCTTGCGAGCCTTCCTTCATACAAAAGAGGAACTACGGCTTTGTCATTAACTGCCTGATCAACGGTATAAGAGTCAATAATTCCTCCGAATTTGGCAGCGGTATTCTTGTCTTTTTTGAAAAGTGGTGTTCCTGTCATGGCAATAAAACAGGCATTTGGAAGCGTTTTCTGCATTTCGATATTGAAAGTGCCATGCTGTGTTCGATGGCCTTCATCAACCAGAACGAAAATATCATGACTTTCAAGTGGATTGCTGATTTTCTTTACTGCTGCGACGAATTTGTTGATGATGGTTGTTACAACAGCATCGCTTTTGCTTTCGAGTAATTCTACCAAGCGTTGACCAGTACTGGCATTCTCGACAAATCTTCCACATTTCCGGAATGTGTCACTGATCTGCCTGTCTAAATCGGTTCTGTCAGTAACCAATATTATTTTAGGATTGCGAATCGTTTTTTCCAAAGCAATGGCTTGTGCCAACATAACCATGGTAAGCGATTTTCCACTACCCTGGGTATGCCAGATTACTCCACCTCTTCTCTTTCCTCCTTCAACATGAATGATGCGTTGCATCGACTTTTTAATGGCGAAAAACTGCTGATAACGGGCAATTTTCTTTTCACCATTGTCGAATAATATGAAATTGAAAATGAGGTCAATTAATCTTTCGGGTCGGCAAATGCCATATAAATATTCATCCTGAATGGTTGGAAGTGTGTTCTCTGTTTCCTGTGCAACAAAATATTGCCGTACATACTTGTAACGGTCGGCAAACAGTTTGATTTTCTGGTCAGGTGTTAAAGCCTGGTTTTTAACTTCCTGCAACTTTTGTCTGTACTTCTCTTCTTCCTGTTTCCGTTCGGCTTCCGTATCTCCATTAAATTTCTCTTCCCATTTGGCCCAAAATTTTTCGGGTGTCGCATTGGTGGCGTATGCTGCAACCTGGGTGGCGATGCTTAGCGTAATTTGTGAATAAACAAATAGATTCCGGATACCATCTTCCTGTTGGCTTCTCAACTGTTGGCTGATTGCTTGTGCCAATGGTTCCTTCATGTCGGGTCTTTTGCACTCGATGATACAAAGCGGAATGCCATTTACAAACAGTACCAAATCCGGACGGTAATGTTCTTTGCTCGTACTGCGCATGACACTGTATTCTTCGCTCACATGAAAAACATTGTTCTCCGGATTTTTCCAGTCAATGTATTGCAGGGTAAAACTCTTTTTGTCTCCATCAATACTTTGTTCCAAAGCTTTGCCGAGAGTAATCAGATTATAGGCAGCTTCGCAAGCTGCAATATATCCTTCATTCATGGGCAAATCTTTCAGCGCCAGAATACCACGTTCAATATTTTCGTCGGTGAAAATGCTGGTTTTTTGGGTACTTACCCTGATGCTGTTTATTTCCTTCAATTGTTTACGCAGCAAATCTTCCAAAATAACATTGGTTGTTTTGTTGCCCCTCAATTGCAAGGCTTCTTCCGGCGAAAGGTATTTATAACCCAGCTTTAGCAACATCTGCAATGCAGGGATTTGGCTGATGTGATCTTCTTTAAATGATGGAGTATCCATGATTTTAATCTATTTGAATGAATATGATGCTCTTATGTCAATTTCTACAGGAAAGCTGATGTCACTTTTCCCATCATAATTCAATGTTTGTTTTAGCAATTTCCCGTTTGAAGAATAGAGGATATGAAATCTGAATTTTACTTTCTGACCGATGCGTTCTCTGCTTATGTCTTTAATGAAAACTTTAATCGTCTTCTTATCAAGGTATTCCAATTTATTGAAAGTGCAATTGTCATATTCTGTTGTGGCTATAACCATAACTTGATCCGGATCTGTTTCAAAAACTGACCCTACAAATACAAAGCTGGCATCATTCACATTAAACCCAGCATAGCTCATCCAAAATTGATAGAGGTTCATAAATTATTAATGATTTTCAATGCGTTATCAATTAAATCAGTGACCTTATTTCCGGCAACACCAATTGTAATTCCTTTTATAGCATTCAAAGCCGACTTAATTATTTTTGGGCTTTGAATTGTATTGTTCAGTTCTTCCCTTAGCGAACATATTTCTGAGGCAATATCTTCTCTATCAGCCTCAATATCTTGGGACAACTTTTCTATTTTAACGATTATACTTTCTATATCCGCTTTTGCTCGAACATTAATTCGTACTTTATTATCAATGCCACCAATGACTGTAGAACCATTAATATTTGCATTAGCATTTTCGGAAAGATAGACTCCTGTGTTTATGGTTTGCTGAATTATTTTGTCGATATATTTTTTCTTCGTCATAATGTCAAAGTCAATTTCATCTTCAAATATGGTTTCATTAAATTCCATAAATATATCCAAGAGTGTAGATTTAAACTTATGTATGATTAATTCAAAATCACTTTTCTGAATCGGTTTATGTGCGCTTAGAATCGTACAATCCTGATACACTTGACCAAGTTTTATTCTTTCGTAATCAGTTGTTGAAAATGCTAAAGGGCCATC
>JBBQJE010000325.1:0-3139 GCA_038325635.1 Bacteroidales bacterium | reverse complement strand
AAACGGATAATTCTGGATAAAATCTCCCTGCTAAAGAGTGAACTGGCAAAAATCGACAAACAGATGTCGGTACAGCGGAAGAATCGTGGTAACATGGTTCGGGTGGCCTTGGTCGGTTATACCAATGTTGGAAAATCAACCATTATGAATCTGATCAGCAAGTCGGAAGTTTTTGCAGAGGATAAGCTTTTTGCCACCCTCGATACCACCGTTCGTAAAGTCGTGGTAGGTAATCTGCCTTTTTTACTCACAGATACTGTTGGATTTATACGCAAGTTGCCTCACCATTTGGTAGAATCCTTTAAGTCAACATTAGACGAAACGCGTGAATCTGATCTGCTAATTCATGTTGTGGATATTGCCCATCCCGGTTTTGAGGAGCAGATTGAAGTGGTAAACAAAACGTTGGCAGACATTGGTGCGACAGATAAACCAATGATTTATCTTTTCAACAAGATTGATGCTTTTACATACGTCGAAAAGGAGGAAGACGACCTTACTCCATCTACCAAAGAGAATATGAGTCTGGAGGAGTGGAAAAATTCATGGATGGCAAAGGAGAGTGAAAATGCTATTTTTATCTCAGCAAAACAAAAGCTCAATATTTCAAACTTTAAACGGATACTTTACGGAGAGGTGAAGAAGATTCATATAACGAGATTCCCCTTTAATGATTTCCTATTCCCAAATTTTGATGAATAGAAGAGGTTGCGACGAGAGTCGCAACCTCTTCTATTCATTTCACGACTCCTTCTTTTACAAGATATTCAGCGATTTGCACCGCATTCAGCGCTGCTCCTTTTTTAATCTGGTCTGAAACTGTCCAGAAAGCTAACCCGTTTGGGGAGGTTAGGTCTTTGCGGATTCTTCCAACAAAAACTTCATCGCGCCCTGCTAGATAAAGTGGCATAGGATATTGTTTCTCTGCCGGATTGTCGATTACAATCACTCCTTCCGCTTTTTCAAATGCCTCTCGAGCCTGTTCCGGAGTGATCTCATTTTCAGTTTCAACCCAGATAGCTTCCGAGTGTGCTCGCATTACAGGAACTCTCACAGCAGTAGCACTTACCAGGATATCGGAGTGCATGATTTTACGCGTTTCATGAAACATCTTCATCTCCTCTTTTGTATAGTCGTTGTCCAGGAAGACATCGATGTGAGGGATCAAATTTTGAACGATCTGGTGAGCAAATTTCTTAACCGTTGGTTCTTCATTCTTTGCAACTTGCATCGTCTGGGCTTTCAACTCGTCCATCCCTGAAGCTCCTGCTCCGCTCGCACTTTGATACGTAGAAATATGCACCCGTTTGATATGCGAGATAGCTTCGATCGGTTTTAAAGCAACAACCATTTGTATCGTAGTGCAATTTGGATTCGCAATAATCCGTCGTGGCATGTTTTTAGCATCTTCTGCATTTACCTCAGGCACTACTAGTGGAATATCCACTTCCATCCTGAAGGCACTCGAATTGTCGATCATTACGGTACCGAATTTTGTAATCGTCTCAGCAAAATCCTTAGAAATTCCCGCTCCGGCAGAAACTAAAGCAATGTCGATATCTTTGAAATCGTCGTTGTGTTGAAGTTCGTTTACGATTAGGGTCTTACCCTTAAAATTATAGGTGGTTCCAGCACTTCTGGCCGATCCGAAAAGAACCAGCTCATCCATTGGGAAATTACGTTCTGCCAACACTTTTAAAAACTCCTGGCCGACTGCGCCACTGGTTCCTACGATTGCTACTTTCATGACTCTGGTATTTAAGGTCCAACAAATTTGATTCCATCAATTTTAAGACGCATCATGATGCGTCTCAATACGCCACATCTGGCAAACTCTCAACTTTCAACCCTCACATTCGTTTTTCATCCGGAGATGGGTTAACTTTAGGAATACAACCCCGAAATCTGAAAATTGCAAGTAAGACACCACAAAACTATAGATTATTCTTATCAATTTCAAAAAAATGACCATAAAAAATTTCATTTTTATTATTTTAGTCCTTTCTTTTACCTTAATCGAAAGTAAAAGGGGGTATTCCAGGCAAAATTGGGATGGAAATTTCTTGCCTAATTTGCAGTTCGCACTCAAAACAGATCCAAATGAATTGGGAGGCAAAATTTCCATCATTGAATTTTCATCTGGTGTAAATGCGCACGAATCATCAGATATAGAAGTTATTATAAATGAAGTCATGGCCGATCCTACCCCTACAATTGGCTTACCGGATCGTGAATATTTGGAGCTTTTTAATCGGGAAAATGCGACAGTAAATCTGAAAGGCTGGATATTGGAATTGGGAAGTAAGCAGAAAATATTTCCGGATGTGTCGATCGCACCGGGAGGATTTTTAGTGGTAACATCTCCCGGAGGAGCAAATGAGCTGAAAAATTATGGTAAAATCGTTGAAATTTCCGGGTTCTCCATCACTAATACAGGAATGACTATCACCCTGGATGATCCTGAAAAAAAGCGGTCTGATCAACTGGTCTATTCTCCATTGCTCCATAATAAAGGCTTTCAGGACGGAGGTTATTCACTTGAAAGGATAGATCCCGGACGTTCTTGCGGTCAAAAGTATAACTGGGTTTCGACACTTTCTTCCAAAGGTGGAACGCCTGGAAGCGAAAATTCGGTCAAGGCTTCCAATCCTGATAATGCTGCTCCGTCTATCCTCAAAACGGTTTTTGTTGACAATTCCCGATTGGATGTTCAGTTTTCAGAAAGTTTTCTTTTTCCGAATATTCCACTCGATTTGCTCAAAAATATCCCGGCAGGAATCCTTATCGATTCCATCAAACCCGATCAATCAAAATGTTTGCTTTCAATCTATTTTCGCCAGGAATCGATCAAAAATGGTCTCAATTATTCAATGATCGTTAGCGGTATAAAAGACGAATGTGGGAATGTAATGAAAGATCAATCCCTAAAATTCGGATTCTATTTGCCGGTTAAATCTGACTTATTGATCAATGAGGTTCTGTTTAATCCCTACCCGGATGGTTCTGATTTTGTCGAGATATATAATAATAGCGGTCATGAGGTGGACCTGTCCGGACTATGTCTGGCCACCCGGGATGAGAAAAATGTCTTGATTCAGGTATCCCCAATAGCCGCAGTTCAACGCTATTTGCCAGCCGA
>JBBQJE010000324.1:0-3142 GCA_038325635.1 Bacteroidales bacterium | reverse complement strand
AGTCAGTCTGACCTTCGATGGCATCAATTACCTGATTAATATTTACGTCCCTCATTCCAATGGTCACTTTTGCGACTTGCGAATCGGCATTGCCTGCAAAAATGGACGAGGCAAATACCACAATCAATAGAATTGTTATTCTCATCTTTCGAAATAGTTGATCAGTTGCGTCAAAGCGTTTTTTTGACAAATAAATTTTCATAGATTTGTTGTTTGATGGTTGATACTTGATTTTAGTTTATCCCGAGCTGGTCTGGCTTCGACCTTGAGCCGGGAAGTGTTAGCGCACTTTCCGGCTTTTCATAGCCATTCTTCTTATCTCATAGGCACTTAATTAAATTAATTAATTACAATTTTGTTTAGCTTATCATCGACTTTAAAATTGAACTTATTATTTAGTTGCAATACTTTAAGGATGTGATCTACACCGTCTTTGGTACGAAATTTTCCTGTACATCGGTATTTTCGGAACCCGTCATTATTAACATCAATCGTCAAATCAAAATAGAGCTCCAGTTTCTTGACCATCTCCTGGAATGATTCATTGTCGAAACTGATAATCCCTTCTTTCCATAGAAAGTGGTTCGGGTGGGTGATCGGAGCGATTACCAGAAGGTTGTTTTCCTCATAAATTCGTTCATTCGGACGGATGAAAGTGCCCTTTGCATTTCCCGGAACTAAAACTTCTACCGATCCTTCCATCAGTGAACTCTCAAATATCCCTTTGCCTGAATAGGCCATTAGGTTAAATTCTGTACCCCATACACGGATGTCATATTTCTCCGTTTTCACCACAAACGGCTTGGCATTGTTGGAGGCAACCTTAAAATACCCTTCACCATCAAGTGTCACAATGCGATTTTGATCCGAAAAGTGGTTCGGAAACGTGAGTGTTGTCTTGGCGTTCAGCCATACTTTCGTCCCATCAGTCAGAGTCAGTTCTGCTCTTTGTCCGGCCGGAACGCGCAATGTCTGCATTACAACAGGCTCAGCGGGAATTGGTTGTGGAGTAAATTGTCGGATTCCCAAAAAGGCAACCAGCAAAATTGCCGCAACCTTGAGAACTTCAAAAGTTACTCGTTTCCATATAGAAAGAATGCTTTTGACTTTTGGGTTGTGGTCAGCGGTGGCTTCATCAGAATAATTCCAAATGGCAATATCATGAAGTTTGCGCAGCGCAAGAAATTCCTTCCTATTTTTAGTATCGGAATCCAGCCATTCGGATATGACCATTTTGTCATCATCAGAAACTTCACCTTTTATATATTTCAACAAAAGCTCATTATCCATAAATCTTCTATAATTCGATTTTCAGGCAAACCCATTCATGAATCCCCTTCGTTAATCAAAACGATTCACAGCAGCAAATCACTAGTTGAAATTCGCTTTTATCTATCTAAAAAAAACAACGAAACCCAAAATCGGCAAATAATCATTAAGAGCGATTCTTAATTCTTTTACTGCCTGAAAGATATGGTAATCCACCCCTTTTACAGTTACGCCAAATATTTCTGCAATCTCCTTATGCGGTTTGTTGCCAAAGCGGCTAAGCATATAAATATCCTTCGTTTTATCGGGAAGGGATTCGAGTGTAGATTGAAAGATCTGTTGCACTTCAACGGAGAACACATCTTTCGGATCACTTTCCTCCAATGCAGAAGTTCTGATCTCTAGTTCCCTGCATAATCTTTGATTGATCGAGTCTAAGACACCTCTCTTTATTGCCTGATGTTTCAAATAATCCAGCGCACTATTTTTGCATATTGTAAAAAGGTAAGGTGCAACCGGATTAACCGTTTCTTTCACCATCCGCTCCCACAATTTAATCAACGCATCGGATGCCAAATCCTCCGCTGCCATATCATCATGTACGTACGACTTGATGAAGAGGTATGATTTCCTGTAATAAGCAGCATATACTTTGTTGAAACTGATAGTGGATTCCGGATACATTGCATAATATTGGATTGGTAAACTTATACAATTATTGCATAATTTGAATCTTTTATTCGTAATTTCGAAAGGGGGTTTTCATGGAAATACAAGTCTTTCAATACCTAAATGATTAAACCACATTCCTTTATTGCGCCGTTATTCTGACAATAAATTTTCCGGAAAATAATCTCTATTGTAATTTTTATGATGCAAAAAGTACTTGTGCTCGTCTTTCTCCTGATTTTCTTCAACTCTTATGAACAGCAGAAGTCTAATTTCTACGCAAAATACCCCTATTTCACGATCGAATTCACACATTTAATATATCTTTGGATGAACATACTTGCGGATGAATGATGTTGGAGCAAAGAGATCAGAAAATATTACTCATTGAACAATTGAGGGATGGGTCAAAAGAGGCTTTTAAATCTATATTTGATACCTACGCGGCTAAAATATATGCATTTGCCTTGTCGTACCTCAAGAATGAAGAAGATGCGGAAGAACTCCTTCAGGACGTATTTTTGAAAATTTGGGAGATTCGCGCAGACCTGGATAGCTCCAAAAACATCAAGGCATTGCTGTTTAAAATTTGTATTAATCTGATATACGACCTGATCCGTCGAAAAAATATTGAATTGGCATATCTTGATTATTCAGCCAAAAATTACCATTCAGAGAGTGATTCAACGTGGCATGAAGTGATCTACAACGATATGCTTTCCAATCTGACGAAGTTGGTAGCTTTAATGCCGGAACAAAGAAAGCACATTTTTAAATTGAGTAAAGAAGAGGGATTCTCAAACGACGAAATCGCCCAACAACTCAAACTATCCAAACGCACAGTTGAAAATCAGCTTTATCGTGCTTTATCCTTTTTGAAAGATAAGCTTGGGAAGGCTTCCCTACCGGGATTGCTCATCTTCCATCTATACTGCCAATAAGGAGTGAAAAATGAAAAGTGAAAAGTAAAAAATTCGGATGCAGCGTTCTTCCATTTTTCATTATTCATTATTCGTTTTTCACTTCTCATTGGCATAAGCACAGAACTTTAATAATAAAGTGCGGTCAGAGTGAGTAAATTGAAATACCTATTCGTATTACTACCAAACAAACGTTATAAATGTCTTCAATCATTAAAAATAGTTTACAAAAAGGAACATCAGTTGATGCTGATGATAGTCAAAAACAAGCGTATTTGTCATTG
>JBBQJE010000323.1:0-3151 GCA_038325635.1 Bacteroidales bacterium | reverse complement strand
CGAAGCAATCTGCCTTGTATATCGATTAATCCGGTAAGGTCCAACTCAATCGTTTCGGCCGTTGCCAAAAGATGAAGCGAGATTGATTCGGGGAAGATAATTTCATTGTGCTCTGCACGAAAGAATTCGCTGAATCCACCTGCTCTGCCGGTAAAATCAGCAACCGTGAAAACAGTTTCATTCTCTTTGTAAAACCGGCCGTTGAGTAAGAAATATCCTCCCTTCATCTGCTGCTATCTTTTGTTATTTCAAGACGTTGCATGCAAAAGGCGTTGCATGCAACCTCCCAACATCACCTTTATTCATTTTTCGTTATTCATTTTTCACTTTTCATTTAATTCCCATTTGGCATAAACAGCAAATTGACGAAATCAAAAAACAGTGAAGGGCGAATGATCATTGGCGTACAAAACCCAATTATGGCACCCATAAAGTGCGCATCATGACCGATATTGTCCATTTTTTTCCTACTCATGTAGAAAGAGTAATAAAGGTAAAGGAGCCCGAAGATAATTCCGGGCATCGGTAACACACCAAAAAAATAGATGGATTCCCAAGGATTAAAGAATATGGCGGCAAACAGAACGGCAGAAACAGCTCCTGATGCACCTACTGCGTTGTAATAGACATTATTCCGTTGCTTGATTAGCGACAAAAGACTCGAAAAAATTATGGCCCCAATAAACATGGCGAGGTAATAATAGCGTGAGTTGCCACCGAAATTAAGTTGAAAATAGTGTTCAACCGCCGTACCGAACGACCATAAAACAATCATATTAACCAGCAGATGTTCCCAATTGGCATGTACCAGAGCATGGGTAACCATCCGGTAATATTGTTTTTTGTGGTAGATTAGAAATGCGTTAAACTGGAATTGCTTGATTATCTCTTTGTTGGAAAAAGCCAATGCGGAGACGAGGGAGATGATAATTACTAGTAGAATTGTTATCGATGCCATGTGTCAGAGGTGTAAAATTTTGTAGGTTAATTCGCGTAAAAGTTCGCCGTGTTCGGTTGTTCCGCCACGGGCACCTTTCGACCGAAGGTCATATTCCCGGAGCAAGGACAAAACTAATACTGCTTTTTGCAAAGGGAAATTTTTGGCTGCATTTATATAATCGGGAATGAAGTAAGGGTTAACTCCAAGTTTTTGAGCCACTTCGCTGTTGGTTTTATTTTCAATGGCATGATAGGTTAGAATTTTCCTGAAATAGGAGATAAGAATTCCAACTATCATGGTTATATGATTTGATTTTTCATTGTGAATCAGGTAGTTAAGAATTCTATTTGCCTTGTACAAATCCTTACTGCCTAGTGCTTTCTGAAATTCAAAAGCATTGTACTCTTTGCTGATTCCAATATTTTTCTCGACATCGTCTACCGTGATACTCGTACCCGGGATGGCAGAGAAGATTACTTTATCCAGTTCGTTGACAATACGTTGGAGGTTATTCCCTACATGATCGGTAATCATCTGAACGGCTTTTGGTTCGATCCCCAATCGTTGTGACTTTAGGTAATCAACGATCCACACTGGCACTTTATTCTCAAAAAGTGGTTTAGATTCCAGGTAGACCCCGTTTTTCTGAATTGCCTTGTATAATTTTTTACGTTTATCGATGGTTTTATACTTGTGGCAGAAAACCAAAATAGTTGAAGGTGCCGGTTTCTCAACGTAGGAAGCTAATTCATCAATGTCCTTAATATTTTGCGCTTCCCTTACAACAACCACCTGACGGTCGGCCATCATTGGATAGCGACGGGCAGCCGTCAGAATGGTATCCAGGGTAATATCTTTTCCGTAAAGCAGTGTCTGGTTGAACGATTTCTCACTTTCAGTCAGCACATGCTCGAGAATATAATCGCTAACAACATCAATATAGTAAGGTTCTTCACCTTCTAAAAAATAGACGGTACTGTACTTTTTATTTTTTAAATCGGCAAGAATATTCTGGTAATCCATTCGATCAGAATTTCAGATGTTTTACTGATCTTCCGTCGTTGATGATCTCCATCAAGGCGTTTATTCCGACTTCCAGATGCGTATTTACAAACAGGCGAGTCACTTCGCGGTCGCTATCCGAAGTCTTTACACCCGTTGAAATCATTGGTGAATCAGAGATTAAGAGCAATGCTCCACATGGTATGGAATTGCAAAAACCTACCGTGAATATTGTAGCAGTTTCCATGTCAATGGCCATGGCACGTGTCTTGATCAGGTATTTTTTGAAGCGTTCGTCATACTCCCACACTCTTTTATTGGTGGTGAATACAGTGCCGGTCCAATAGTCCAAACCCATATCACGGATGGTGGAGGAGACTGCCCGCTGTAGACTGAATGCCGGTAACGCAGGAACTTCAGGCGGTAGGTAGTCGTTGGAAGTACCGTCACTTCGGATGGCGGCGATGGGCAGGATCAGATTTCCAAGTTCGCTCTTGCGTTTTAGTCCTCCGCATTTGCCGAGAAAAAGGACCGCATCAGGCATTACGGCACTGAGGAGATCCATGATGGTTGCCGCATTGGGACTTCCCATACCAAAGTTGATGATGGTAATCCCGTTTGCACTGGCATTCGGCATCGAATTGTTTTCTCCAACGATGGGTACACCAAATTTTTCCGCAAAATTTTCAACATATCCCTGGAAGTTGGTCAACAAGATATGTTTTGTGAATTGATCCAATGGTCTCCCGGTGTAACGGGGTAACCAATTCTGTACAATTTCTTCTTTTGTCTTCATAAGTGCTTTTGTGCAAAATTACCAGCTTTTTATATTATGTTGGTTGAAATGGAAATAAAAATTTAGATTTAAACAGATTTTCAGTAAAGATGCAACTTAATCTACCAGTTTACACTTTTCGGACGACCCAAAAAGAGGGTCGGACTTTTATTTTTGATGCCCTTCGTCGCAGATGGGTGAAATTGACACCCGAAGAATGGGTGCGACAGCATTTTGTGCGATATCTGATTGAAGAAAAGCATTTTCCAGCCTCGCTGATGGCCGTCGAACGATCATTGCGATTTAATCAGCAGGATTTCCGAGCCGATGCGGTGACGTTCTCTTCCTCCGGAAATCCTTTGCTGGTAATCGAATGCAAGGCACCTGAGGTGAAGATAACGCAAAAAGTCTTCGATCAGATTGTTCGGTACAAT
>JBBQJE010000322.1:0-3256 GCA_038325635.1 Bacteroidales bacterium | reverse complement strand
GGGGCAACGTTAATTCAGTAGATTCCTTATAAATCACCTTGCTTCTTGCAACAGACCAATTGGCGGTGATCCAATAGTTCAATTTGTTTTTAACTGAATTGCGGTAGCTGATTTCCAATTCAGCACCTTGAGAATTTGCTTTTCCTATATTTGCAGGCGGAGCTGGTTTTCCAAAAATAGGAGGTACCGTGCTTGCCCTGTCGCCGGCTCCTAGCAACATATCAGTTCTTTTTTCATTGAATACATCTGCGGTGAAACTAAGCTTATTTTTAAAAGCTGCAATTTCAAAGCCAAGGTTCTGTTTTGTAGCTTTTTCCCAACGCAGTTCAGGATTGCCCGGGTTTCCCTCATTGTACCTTATATATTGTTTGTAGGCTGTTGGGTATCCATAGTAATTAGATTCATTGGAGTTCACGTTGTATGTATTCCATACGGTTAAATAAGGCCATGTACTTCCGGTATTCAGGTTGTCATTACCAACTAATCCATACGAATACCTTAATTTCAGCTTGTCAATCCATTTCAATTTTGGCTGATCTTTTATAAAACGCTCATTGGAGATCAACCACCCTCCGGCGATCGATGGGAAAAAGTCGAACCGATAGTCAGGACCAAATTTTTCGGAACCGTTGTAAGCTCCGTTCATTTCAAGGAGATAGCGTTGATCGTAATCGTAGGTGATACGGCCAACCCAGTCTTCACGTTTCCTTGGCCAGTTGCTACCTGTTTCAGATTGATTTCTGCTAAACATCGCCATAGCCGTAACATTATGCTTAACAAACGACCTGTTGTATTGTAACTGCAATTGATAGTACAAACTACGCTCTGCATCTTTTAATTCCACAGTTTCAGCTCCGTATGAGTTCGGTGTCTTCACCCATCCAAAGCCTTCTTTTCCAGCAGTAGGCTCAGTATAGGTTGTGTAGATGCTCATATCGGCAGGACTGCCATTCAACATATAGGTTTTGGTAGCATAGTCGTAAGAGCCCCCGTTGAGGTAAAAATCTTTATTAATTGTTTTTGTGATAACTCCGGCATTTCCAATACTTTTTCCATTAGTTCTGAATGTATTGTCGTACGCAAGCTTACCGGAGAAAGACAAGCCTTTGGTTACAAAATCAAGCTTCTGAGTTAAGGTATAGTCCATGTTAATCATTGTTCGTGGAAAGGAACTCATACCGGTGAAATTAAAATCGTACCAGGGATTGGTGGCATTAAACCTGCCATTCTGTGTCCCGGGAACACCGTCTTCGTATACTTGTATAGGTGTTTCGCCCGAGAGTTTCTGCAATGACCCAAATATTCCATCAACGGCAGCTGCGTTCCTGTTGGGCGTAGTTTGTAACCCATACATTCCCGCAAAATTTGCAGACAACTGAGTTGTTTTTGTAATTTCAAAATCGAAGTTTGCACGAATATTCAACCTGTCGTATGAGTAGGCAGGCACATAGCCGGTTCCAATATCCTGACCAGCAAAAAGGGCGCCAACATGATAAAAAGTTGCCGATGCAAAATACTTAGCCCTTTTTGTTCCTCCGTTGGCAGTAACATTTACCCTGTAAGATTGTGTGAAATTTTTCAGCATGATATCATGCCAATCCTGACTCGGATATGCATAAGGATATTTTCCGGTTTTGTAATAATCTATCTCTTGATCGGAAGTATATAGCTCAGTCCATGATCCGTTATTGAATCGACGGGTGCGCTCAATAGCATAATTTCTTGCTTTCGCTCCTTCCCATGTATCTGCAACATCAACTAATTTTGAAGCACTTTCAAGGGACATCTCGGCTTCGATGTTGAACCTCGTTTTTCCTTCTTTCCCTCTTTTTGTTGTAATCAGGATTACACCATTACCTCCTTTTACGCCGAACACTGCAGTAGCGGAAGCATCTTTTAATACGGAAATATTTTCCACTTCGTTAATATCCACTTCGTTCATTTGACGCTCTACGCCATCAACTAAAATTAAAGGAGAGGAATTGTTCCAGGTAGTTTTCCCGCGAATAAGAATTTCGGACGGTGAATAGATTTTCAATCCGGTATCTGTACCTCCTCCGGGCATACCAGATACGGAAAGTACTGAAACTCCAGGTATTAAACCTGTTATAGCATCGGTCATGTTACTGACTTTGCCTTGTACTTTGATATTGTCCGCAGTAGTCGTACCGATGGCGCCTACAACACTCTCTTTCTTTTGGACTCCATAACCGATCACGACCAGTTCTTCCAGCTCAGTTGTTTCTTCCTGAAGTATTACATTAATGACTGCATTTGCATTTTTAACGTCGATAACCTGGAGTTTCATCCCAATAAACCGAACTTCAATCTTTTGACCTACTTTACCCGGAATACTGAATTTACCGTCGATATCCGTAACCGTACCAGAGGTTGTACCCTGTATCACAATGTTCACCCCTGGAATAGGGCTACCATCATTTCCGCTAACTTTACCCTTTATTAGAGCCTGAGCAAAGACGATGGAGCAATTGAGCATCAAAATGACAAATAGCGCAAGAAATTTTTGCCAATTTTTCATAGTTGCATGATTGTTTAATTGATTAGTAAAATTTGTTTTAAATAAATGTTCCATATAATTTGGTTTAGTATTTATTGTTCCATTTTATTTTTTGATAAATGATTTCAATAGTGCTGTGGCGTTTCATTCTTTCCCCATTCTTTGTTTGGTTTACTTGACATCTCCAATTCAAGAACCCCTCCATCCATCAAATTCTGATGACTAAAAAAGGGTGATTTGATCTCTTTCCCATTCAACAGGGCTCTCTGAATGTACTTGTTTTCTTTATTTGCCCCTTTGGCCAATACGGTGAATTGTTTGTTATTGGGAAGTTGGATGGTCGATTTTTCAAAAAGCGGACTGCCAATAGTGTAAACAGGCAAACCGGGAGTTACCGGATAGAATCCCAAAGAAGAAAACACCACGAAAGCCGACATGCCTCCACCGTCTTCATCACCGGGGATACCAAAAATATTGTCCTTATACCACACATCAAGCAGGAAGCGTATTCGTTTTTGAGTCTTCCAGGGAGCGCCAAAATAGTTGTAGAGATACGGAATATGGAAGGATGGCTCATTGCCCATGATGTACTGTCCAACCTGACCTGTGGCATCCGGGGCATCCAGTAGGTATTTTTGCTTCGGAACATCTAAGGGTTCACGGAAGAGCTGATCAAGACGTTCTTCTGCTGCTTTTTTACCTCCAAGCAGCGAAATCAGGCCAGGAATGTCATGTTGT
>JBBQJE010000321.1:0-3337 GCA_038325635.1 Bacteroidales bacterium | reverse complement strand
CCGTTTATCGGATGTAAAAACCAACCCGGTTTCTTACCTTTGAAAGCTAAAGTATAATAATAATATTCTGGATATGTCGTTAGAAATTAACAAAACAACCGATGGCAAAGAGGTTTCAGTTCAGGAAAAACTGAAAATGCTCTACGAACTACAAACTGTTGTTTCAGAAATCGATAAAATCAATACCCTTCGCGGCGAGCTGCCTTTAGAGGTGCAGGATCTTGAAGATGAGATTGTCGGTTTAAAAACCAGACTTTCCAATCTGCAGGATGAGATCAAAAACCTCAACACTGCTGTAGCCAACAAAAAAATGGAGATCAAAGAATCCAAGGCGAAGATTGACCGTTACAAAGAGCAGCACGACAATGTGCGTAACAATCGTGAATTTGATTCAATCTCCAAAGAGATGGAATTCCAGACACTTGAAATTGAGTTAGCTGAGAAGAGAATCAAAGAGTATTCGGTAGAGGTTAAAGGTAAGGGAGAACTACTTGATGCTTCCAATATGTTGTTAAAAGAGCGCGAAGAAGATTTGATCCGCAAGAAAAAGGAGCTGGAAGAGATCACCGCCGAAACGGCTATGGAGGAAGATTTGCTCAAAGCAAAAACGGCTAAGATTGCTACTTTGATTGAAGAGCGCTTGCTGACTGCTTTCAATAAAATACGAAAAAATGCTCGCAACGGCCTGTCTGTCGTGACTGTTCAGCGTGATGCATGCGGTGGTTGTTTCAATAAGATCCCGCCACAACGCCAGTTGGATATCGCTTCCCGCAAGAAAATCATCGTTTGCGAATATTGCGGAAGAATCCTTGTCGACAAAGACATTGCCACCCACCAGGAGGAAGAAGATAATTGATATTAAAAATGCCCCGATGGGGCATTTTTAATATCCAATTGTTTTTCGTTGACTTTGATCAATTTTTTGTTTGTCCTTTTGCAAAAGAAAGTTGATAGCATCATAAACATCTTTAAATTGCTTATTGTATTTACTTTCAAGCTCATGAAGCTGGTCGGTTAAATCTTTGTGGGATAATGAGTATTGCCTGATGTAAACAAATGCCCGCATTATTGAAATATTCACATCAATGGCCGTATCAGAATTAAGTATACCACTAAGCATGGCAACACCCTGTTCTGTGAAAGCAAATGGCAAGTATCTTATACCTTGGGTGTTAGTGGTGCTAAAATTGCACCTCAAAATTTCCCATTCTGATTTTGTAAGCTCAAACATAAAATCAGAAGGAAATCTTTTCAAATTGGCCCTGACTGTTCTTTTTAGGTATTTTGTTTCGGTTTCGTAAAGCTCTGCCAAATCAAAATCAAGCATTACCCTCTGGCCCCTTATCTCATAAATCTTATTCTTAATTACGGGTAGTTCCATGGGGTCGCATAATGATTTTCTGAATATTCCGGGACATAGGTATCTCCTAACATAAATTTAACCCAAAAAATTTACAAAAAGTAAAATATCGATTAGTTGTGTACCCCCTGGTAGTTATAATGTTTTGAAATATATAGGATATTGGTAATCGAGTTTAAGTATTTTTACCATTCCCCGCCGGCACCACCACCTCCAAAGCTGCCACCGCCAAAACCTCCGAAGCCGCCTCCAGATGAACCGCCACCGCCTGAAAAGTCGTTCCAGGAACCACCGCCACCACCTCTACCGCCGAGCATGCTTAGGAGCCAGATGGATCCGAGCAGGTTTCCGGCACCACCATTTGCACCGACAGTGCGGTATTTATTTCGGTTAAAGATCATAAAGACGAAAAATATCAATAGCAATATAGCAAAGCCTGGACCTACAGAAGGTTTGGCAACCTGCTTATCATACTGATCGGCAGTAAACTCTTTTGATGTCAAGGCCATCAGTACATTTGTTG
The DNA here is from genome assembly GCA_038325635.1 of Bacteroidales bacterium. Lineage (GTDB taxonomy): Bacteria > Bacteroidota > Bacteroidia > Bacteroidales > Prolixibacteraceae > CAINVV01. Next base: position 1,454 of record JBBQJE010000321.1, on the reverse strand, counting down.
CCCTATCCAGTCCGGTAAAATAGTCGTTTACCTTGAAACTTGGCATCATCTCCGCAGCAATGATGGTCTTGCGGGCAGTTATATCGGGTACAACACCTTCCAATCCATAGCCAACAGCAATAAATACCTTGCCGGTCTCGCCGTTATCCGATTTTGGCTTGACCAGAATGAGGATACCGTTATTTTTGCCTTTTTGTCCGATACCCCACTTCTCGGCTAATTGAAAGGTATAATCACCCTTTTCATAGCCAAAAATATCTTTGACCATGACGATAGCAATTTGAGTTGAGGATCGTTGGTTGAAAGCATCAAGCTTGTTTTCTAATGAAGCAACTTGTTGTGGCGATAGAATTCCGGTAAAATCATTGACCAATCGTTGCGGTTCCGGACGAGCCGGAAACTCATCGGCAGCACGTACTCCAAAAGCAGCAAAAATTAGTGCAAAAACTAAAAACAATTGTAGGCTCTTCAACCTGTTTTGGATATTTTTCATGATTATTTTCCGTAAGATATTTCATCGGGAAGTTCGTTGATGTCGTCTTCCTGGTAAGGAAAGAATTCTTTCAACTTCTCACCAACTTTGGCGATTCCCAGAACAAAGCCCTGAGTCACATCCCCTTTTGAAAAATTACTAATCATCACATCTTTAACCTCATCCCAAAAGCCATCAGGAACCACCGCGTTGATGCCGGCATCACCGATTATGGCAAATTTTCGATCCTTTGTAGAAAGATAGATCAGTACTCCGTTTCTCAGTTCGGTCTCGTGCATTTTCAGTGATTTAAAAAGCCACGCCGACCGATCCAAGACATCGCCCTTGCAGACAGATTCGATGTGAACGCGAATCTCCCCACCAGTCTGGAATTCAGCTGTTTTAATAGCCTGAACAATTTGTTGCTCTTCCTCTTTGGAGAGAAAATTATTTGTACTCATCTGCCTTATGGGAAATAAATTACTTTGTAAAATCTACTTTTGGAGCCTTATCCGAACCTTTTTCTGCTTCGAAATAGGCTTTTTTCTCAAAATTCCGCATTGAAGCGATCATACTTTGGGGAAATAACCTAATATAGGTATTGAAAGCCTGAGCCGACTGATTAAATTTTTGACGTTCGACCGTAATTCTGTTTTCAGTTCCTTCTAGTTGCGCCTGTAAGTTTAGAAAACTTTCATTGGCTTTCAAATCAGGGTATTTTTCAACTACCACCATCAAGCGACCCAAAGCGGAAGATAACCCACCCTGAGCTTGTTGAAATTGCTGAATAGACTCGGCATTTAATTTGGTGGGATCGACCGTTACCGAAGTTGCTTTTGCCCTGGCCTCAACAACTGCCGTTAATGTTTCGCTTTCGTGAGCTGCATACCCTTTTACGGTACTCACCAAATTTGGAATAAGGTCCGCACGACGCTGATATACGTTTTCGACCTGCGACCATGAAGAAGTAACTCCTTCTTCC
>JBBQJE010000320.1:0-3340 GCA_038325635.1 Bacteroidales bacterium | reverse complement strand
GCCTGTAAATTCATCGATCGTATTGGTGTAACTTACTATCCGGGTCCTTATCCAGCCATTTACGGTTCAAGTACCAACACAAGCGATGCTCCTATCATGCGTCTGGCAGAGGTTGTACTTAACTTCATCGAAGCTAAAGCTGAACTTGCCTCTATGGGCGGGGCTGCCGTAACACAAGCAGATATTGATGCTTCTATCAACGCAATACGTCTGCGTCCGTTGGATGCAGTTGCAACAGCAAAAGGGATCAAGAAGACGGCTCCATTATCATTGGCATCTTTACCTAATGACCCTGATCGCGATGCTGATGTGCCTGCTTTGATTTGGGAAATACGTCGTGAACGAAGAATGGAGTTTGTTTTTGAATCCTCAAGGTTACTAGATCTTAAACGCTGGAAGAAAATCAATTACATGGCTAACACGGATCCGGATAACATGCTTGGATTATGGATCAATTTCCAGTCAGAATTTCCTGAATTCCTAGTTGCTTCTAAAGTCAGTAAGCTAAAGGTAAGAAAAGAGGACGGAACGGTTGTTACCTATACAGGTACGAATGGAGCCGACATGGTTGGTTATTATGTTCCTGAGAATATAACAAACAGGGATCCATTCCTAGACAGAGTATATCTTGCTCCGATTGGTAATACTCAGATCAGTGAGTATTTGGGGAAAGGGTATAAGCTTACCCAAACTCCTGGATGGTAATACTATAAATTCACAGCTAAAAAGAAAGGATGCCATTTCGGCATCCTTTCTTTTTAGCTGTTCAATCGTTTCAATTAATCTTTCGAATTCCAATACCTGGTAAGTCACTTAATACGATTTTACCTTCCACAACTTTCATCCCTTCATAAACATCGTTGGATATCAGGAGATTTCCATCCAGATCAGCCCAATCAACGATCGGGGAAAGCTGTGCCGCTGCGCTTGTTCCACACGAAGTTTCAGTCATACACCCGATCAGGGTTTTCATCTTTAAGGCACGAGCCAATTCAATGATTTTGTGTGCTTCACGCAATCCTGTGCATTTCATCAGTTTGCAATTAATTCCGGAATAGACTCCCTTCAATTTTTCCAGATCTCCGATACGCTGCATCGCTTCATCAGCCAAAATTGGTAAGGGGCTATGCTGAGTAAGCCAAGCTGTATCATCAAAATTATGCTTTTCAAAAGGTTGTTCGATGAAGACAACACCCTGTTCTTTAAGCCATTGAGCCTTATCTAAGGCCTCCTGACGAGTTTTCCAACCCTGATTTGCATCTACACATAGAGGAACATTCGTAACTGAACGCACACTCCTAATCATTTCTTCGTCATTTCCTCCACCAATTTTGATCTTTAAGATCTTAAATGGATAGGCTTCCTTTGTTTTTGCGATAACTTCTTCCTTTTTATCGATACCAATGGTAAAGGTAGTTAAGGGTGTATTCTCAGCTGCATACCCCCAAATCCTGTACCATGGCTGATTGAGAAGTTTTCCTACAAGGTCGTGAAGGGCAATATCTACTGAGGCTTTTGCCGCACAGTTTCCTGGCAAGGCGTTATCCACATAATCCAGAATCTCTTCTAATCGAAAGGGATCCTTGAATTGGGCGAGATTTAGTGAAGAAAGAAATTTGGTAGCAGTCTCATGCGATTCTCCAAGGTATGGTGGCATAGAGGCTTCACCGTAGCCTGTTATACCTTCCCATTCAATTTCTGTGAGCATTACTGCCGTCGTTTTTCTGGAATTAGAAGCAATGGTGAAAACATGTTTGAGCTGAAGTTCATAAGGCCGGAATGTGAATTTCAAGCCATTTCCCCTTGGTTGATAGCGGGGAAGTGATTTCCTCTGTTTCTCAAAAGAAGAAAATAATCCTCCTCCTGCTAGCATGGTTGTCGCACCAATAAAATTTCTGCGATTAGGGTTCATATTTGACAATATTTTTGGATATTCGTTTTTTTCTGTCCTACGTTTCTCCGTTCTCCGTTTAACGCGTGTTTACATTCCATGCGTCACATAACACTGGCTACAATACTTCAACCGCTACGCGGTTGCGATATTATAACATCAATGCTACGCGGTTGCGATATTATAACATCACCGCTACGCGGCTACAATACTTTAACCGCTACGCGGTTGTCCGTTGGCATTTTAGTACCAGGGATGATCTTTGACACGAACAATTCCAGATGTGCCTTCTGAACCCAAGATGGTTCTGCCTCCAAGCCAGTTTTCAGCTCTGACTTTGGAGTAATTTTTATGTGTCGGATCGAAACTGTCTACCTTTACATATCCTGAGGAGTTGATATATTCTCCATTTCCCAGATATAATCCAACATGGGTAGCTCTTGCAGGACGGTCACCTTCGGCTTTTCTGCCAAAGAAAACCAGATCACCTTCCTTTAGTTTTTCATAGCCACTCTGAGGTTCAATTTTTGCCCCATGACGAAATTGTAAGGAAGCATCGCGGGCAAGTATCGTCCCGTTAACAAAATAGACTGTTTTCACGAACCCGCTGCAGTCAACTCCTTTCGTTGAGGTACCTCCCCACAAATAGGGTCGACCCATGAGGGTTTTAGCAAAACGGCTTAATTCGGAAGGCAAAGGGTTGGGTTTATTTTTCCATTGGTCAAAATCCATGCAGTCTCCTGCGGGAATTGCTATTTTACGGCCATCCGGCAATTCGAGAATCAACTCGCTTTTAGTAGTGCCTGCTAATGTTAGAATGCTGCCTGCCACGATATCAGTGACTGATTCTTTTGTTTCCGGGTCTGTGCCTGATCCAATTAAGGGAAGATAGATGATTCGTTTTTTTGCTTTCCAGGTAGCCATTGACAAGGAATCTTTTTGTACTAAAGCATCACCATCGACCCATCCAATATAATGGTCGGGCGTTTGGATTAAAATCCATCCTCCTGATTTTTTAAGCAAGCGAACGGGCGTTCCAAGAATTGCCTGAGTCGCCATTTCCGCACTATGACCAGGCCCGGAGCGTATATTGCATACGCTTATAGTTATTAATCCCCAGCTAGCCAAGCCAAAGGAATGATCCGGCAAAATCCTGATACTGTCGATTACTTCAATTTTTGAATTTTTTAAATCAGCTAAAAGCGCTTTTTTGGCTTCCGGATTGGTCGTCTCACCTTCAACGATAAGAATTGGTTTCCCGACCTTGAATTTAATGTGAAATAGCTCTTCCCTGTTATCAGGAATAAATCTTGCAGCCACCTTATCGGAAACCTGTTCAGCCTCTTTTAACTCTGTATTACTCGAATGACAGGCTAATAATAGCACTGCACATGCCAGACAAAATAATAGACGGATCATACGATTGTATTTTTGGTATTACACATTGAC
>JBBQJE010000319.1:0-3362 GCA_038325635.1 Bacteroidales bacterium | reverse complement strand
GAAACCAGAGGCGAAAATGAGAATATCTGCAACAAATCGTGTGACAATATTTACCGTTTCAATACCTTTGGAACAGGTGTCAGCGAGCTTTCCCTGCGTCATGGAAACGGCTGCCAGGTATATGGAAACTTCTTCCTTGGTAGTGAGGGTGTTCGTTTCTATGGTCACAACCACAAAATTTTCAGCAACTACTTCGAGCGTTGTAACCCTGCCATCAATATCGGAAACGGAGATGGCATTGTTCCAAAAGATAAGCTCACCTCTCATGACCGACCGGATTCCTGCTATTTCGTTTTCAACACGCTTTACAACAATAGCAGAAATATCATCATGCAAGGGAGGAAAGAAGGACTTGGTGCAACCTGTATCACTGTGGCTAACAACATTATCCAGAGCGGCAGTGTGGCCTTCAAAATTGATGGCACCATTGTAAATCCAACCTGGGAAGGCAATATTGTATGGAAAACAGATGGTATCGGGAATATCCCGGCAAACGGGTACAAGGAAGCCGACCCAAAAATTGCCTCAACGCCATTGGATACGTATCATCTATCGATGGATAGTCCATTAATCGGAAAAGCAATTGGAAATTATCCTTTTGTGACCTTAGACATTGATGGTCAGCCCCGTACCCTGAAATTGGATATTGGAGCCGATCAATTTTCAAAAAATGAGACGCTCAATCATGTACTCACAAGCAAGGAAGTTGGACCTAATGCGAAGCAGTGACTGGGGTCTAGGAACCGTCCTTTTACCCCGAAGGGGTTAAATATCAATAGCCCCGGGTAAAGAGAAGCGGAACCCGGAGTAAGAAATGATGGGAGTACAGCCGTCCGCGGTAGAAAATTGAATAATGCCAAAGCGATCCTTTCGAACGGAAGTTCCGAATTAGGTAAGAAGCGAAGAAGAATTACGAACAAATTAAAGTAGACAAAGAATAAAAATTTACAAATATGAATTTCAAAACCACTGCAACAACGGCCATTTGTACCATTTTACTGTTGGCGCTAACTCATTCAGCCTATCCTCAATGGCAATCAAAATTCGTCAAAGAATCTGCGGGCAAACTCACCTATACACCTGATGAAAAGGGCAATACCATTCCTGACTTCAGCAAAGTCGGTTACCACAAGGGTGGTGCCATTCCTATCGTTGAGGTTGTAAAGACAATATCACCGCCATTAGCAGGTTATGTGGATGTTCTGTTGCAGAAGGCCTTCGATGAGGTTGCCCAAATGCCACTAAATTCGAATGGGATTAGGGGAGCCATACTGCTTAAGAAGGGTGTTTACAACATTCAGGGTACTTTAACGATTTCTGCAGGAGGAATTGTGCTCAGAGGAGAAGGCGACAATGAACAGGGAACTGTTTTGATAGCCGCTGGAAATGAGCAAAGAAGTCTCCTGAAAATTGGAGGAAACACCTCCTCAATAGAGCTAAAAGGATCAAAAGTTAACATCACTGATTCATACGTGCCGGTAGGAAGCTTCGAATTTCAAGTGGAAAGCGCAAAGGGTCTTAAGGTTGGTGACCTAATTACAATCCTCAGGCCGGGAACAGAAAACTGGATCCACGATCTCAAAATGGATCAGATTATCGAGCGACAGGGAACGAAACAATGGAAAGCAAAAGAATATGATCTGAAATTTGAACGCGTCGTTACAAAGATCAACGGAAACGCTATCCAAATCGACCAACCAATTGTTATGGCGATGGATCAAAAATATGGCGGAGGGTCAATTTATCAGATTTTTGATAGCCGAATTAAAGAAAATGGTATCGAAAACATACTTTTCAAGTCTGAATACAAGTCAGAAACCGATGAAAACCACGGTTGGTATGCCTTGCAGTTTCAAAATTGTGAAGATGGATGGGTACGAAATGTTACCTCGAAATATTTTGGCAACGGATGTGTCACCATGAGCGGAAGCAGCAAATACATTACGGTTACCGACTCAAAATGTCTGGAGGCAAAATCGGTGATCACAGGCGGCAGACGCTATTCGTTCAATATCGGAGGACAGATGTGCCTGGTTATGAACTGTGAAACGACTGAGGGGCGGCACGACTATGTAACCGGCGCAAGGGTATGCGGGCCAAATGTCTTTTACAATTGCAAAGCAAGTAACACCCACGCCGACATTGGTCCACACCATCGTTGGAGTGTCGGTACACTCTATGATAACATTACCACCGATGGGGAGATCAATGTGCAAGACCGTGGCAACTATGGTACAGGTCATGGTTGGTCGGGTGCTAATCAGGTGCTTTGGAATTGCAAAGCAAAAACTGTCGCCGTTCAAAATCCATGGGTTTCGGCAAAAAACTATTGCATCGGACTGATTGGACAACAGGTTCCCGGCAGGTTTAATGACAAACCTAACGGAGAATGGGAAGGATTAAATCAGCCTGGACTTATCCCTCAATCATTGTATCTTGCCCAAAAATCGCAAACAAAACCATAGTAATCTTATGAAAAAGAATTTGTTAATCATTCTAATTTGCTTATTTTTCTTTCAAATCACTTCGGCACAAGAGAGCAGAGAATCACGCGACAAACGCATGCAGTGGTGGCGCGAAGCCCGATTTGGGATGTTCATTCACTGGGGTCCGTACGCCGTTTTAGGCGGAGTGTATCATGGCAATCAGCAGAAAAGAGGTGGTGCTGAGTGGATTATGAATCGCTGCAAGATTCCGGTGGCCGAATATCAGCAGGTAGCTTCTACTTTCAATCCGGTGAAATACGATCCCGAATCCTGGGTTCTTCTCGCGAAGAATGCCGGAATGAAATACATTATTATCACCGCAAAACACCACGACGGTTTTGCGATGTTCAAATCAGATGCCAGCAAATTCAATATCGCCGACTTCACACCCTATAAAAAGGATGTTCTGGCAGCCTTGGCAAAGGCTTGCAAAAAGCACAATATGAAGCTGGGCTTTTATTATTCTCAAGCGCAGGACTGGAATAATCCGGGTGGTGCAGTGGCACGTAAAGTGGCTTCTGAAGGCTGGGAAAACCCTGATTCTGCCCGTATTGATGCCTTCACCGCTGCCAACAAGGGACATTGGGATCCAGCGCAGCTTACATCTACGATGGACGAATATATGGAAAGAGTGGCCATCCCGCAGGTAAAAGAGCTGATGACCAACTATGGGGAAGTATCCGTCTTGTGGTGGGATACGCCAACGAATATGACAGACGAATATGCCTTGAAACTCCAGGCACTTCTAAAACTCCAGCCCAATATCATTACCAACGATCGCTTGAAACGGCCTAATTTCCCCGGTGACACCGGTACTCCCGAACAAAAAATACCCGGCGCCGATGAGGTAAGCGACAAAGACTGGGAAACGTGCAT
>JBBQJE010000318.1:0-3448 GCA_038325635.1 Bacteroidales bacterium | reverse complement strand
ACCAATAAATTTTTCGCCGTAACGCTGGAAAAACCCTGAAAATTTAAACTGGTCTGCACCTAAATAGATGACCAGCGGTATGATCGTGTAGGTAATTGCCCTACCCAGCGTGTACAACAATCCGTTGATAAACACCCTGTTTCGATTTTCAAGATCCTTGCTGATAAATCCTACTGCGGTGATGTTTGTGGCCAAAGGACATGGGCTGATAGCAGTCATTAATCCCAACACGAAGGCCGTAAGCCAGGGCATCGTACTATTCTCCAAAATTGAATTAAAAAACTCCATCTGCCATTATTTTAGCAATCCATCCACCTTCGTCTTGATAATTGATTTGAACTTTTCCGGATTGGAAACTGCGTACAAGAATCCTTCGTTGGTGATGTTGACTTTTTTAGCCCCTTTGACGAGTAACAAAGTCTGTCCGGAGATTTGAAGTTTTTCGGCAATAGCTTTGCTGGAATCATCGTCTAGGTTAATTGCCGGAAAAGTCATTTCCCCCAGTTTGACCTTCTCAGGATATAGCATTTCAAGATCTTGTCTGGCTTGTGCTTCGACCGTTTTGCAGGTTACGCATCTAGATGAAAAGTGAAAATAATAGGCTTCAATTTTCTCATTTACAGCTTTCTTCGGTGCCGTTTGATTGGTTTGTGCAAGACTAACCAGTGGCATCAATAAGGTAAGAAACAGGATTAACTTGATTGTTCTCATTTTATGAAGTTTTAGTTTTTGGCTACTATTTCTTTGATTTCAGCTATTGACGGTATTCGTCCACTTAGAACTACTTTTTCGTTAATAACCAACGCCGGTGTATTCATAACGCCATAAGACAATATTTTCACGATGTCTTCCACTTTTTCAATTTCGGCCGTTGTGGCAGTTTCCGCAACGGCGTCTCTGGTTAGCTTTTCAAGTGTCTTACACTTAGCACATCCTGTTCCAAGAATTTTTATTTGCATCTGTTTTATGTTTATATCATTTCGGGAAAACCCGAAACTAGAAATCAAATTTTTTTAACGTTTAAAAAAATTACCAAATAATGATTTTGCTTCTGCCCAATTCTCTCGATTGATGCAATATTTGATATAAGGGGGATTAATTTCGCCTTGTATTAGTCCGGCATTTTTGAGCTCCTTTAAATGCTCGGACAGGGTAGACCGGGCAATGGGCAAGTTCTCTGCCATATCCCCGCTGTAGCAGCATTTATCGAGATTGTTAGTGAGATAATCGAGAATGTAAACACGGATTGGATTGGATAATGCCTTCCCGTATCGGGCTAATTTTTCCTGATTATCTGTAAAATACTTTTCTTTTTCGACTTCAGCCATATCAAAATCATTTCGTCATTTCCCGAAACAAAAGTAAACATAAATTTTCAACTATTGCAAATCACAAAAAGAACTTGGTGTACAAAAACCGTCTTACTAAAAAGCGGGTTTTCTAAAAATTATAGCAAAATGTCTTATTTCACTTCTTCAAAAATAAAAGACACTGTAAATCAGCTAATTATAACCTAGTAGTGCAAATAAGATACAACTATCAATAAGTTAAACCAAACTGCCAGAGTGGTATTGTGCTTAAATAACCCAGTTCAATGTCATCTTTTACGACAAAAGCTTTATCAATACCCTGAATTTGCTTCAGTCCCTTATTTTTTCCACCTACCTCAAACGTGTAATCACCAATCCGAAAATCAGCAATCGGGGATACTATTACATCATACTTCACTCTTAGCTGATTCAGAAAAAACGTTTCCCGTATATTTCCTGTATTGGAGTTATCGTTTGCTAAACTGTAAATCAGATTTGTATTGTCAAGATAAATTTTATCCACCTTTCCCAAACCTCTTATTCCTCCGGTAGAATCCCGTAGTTGTGCGATCATTCCGGCTTCTTCAATAAACAGGCAATAATCAGTTATGTTATTCCGGCTGGCCGAAAGTGCATTTGCTATACTTGTCATATTGGGCTTAAACGGCACGTTTTTAGCAATAATTGCCAGCAATTGCTTCAGTTTCCGACCGGTGGACACATTCATCCCGGCATACATCGGAATATCTGCTTCCAGCGTCTGATTTACAATCTGTTGTAACTTCAGATCAAAGCCTTCCTCTAATGCAAAAGGATAATACCCTCTTTTCAGATAATCTTCAAAAAAAGGCAATGGATGTTTTACTCCGGGAAGTTCGGCTTTATGACCCAAAATTTCCTCCAAAGAATACGGCTCGACAGCCATTTGATGAAACAATTGCAAATATTCTCTGAAAGACAAACCTTGCATAGTGTACATTACAGCCCTGCGACTTAAATCAGAGGCTCCCTTTTTGATATCTAACACCGAAGAACCTGTGAACACCACATTCAGTTCCGGATGGTAATCATAGATCAGTTTCAGTTCCTTTGCCCAGTCTTTGTATTTATGAATTTCATCAACAAACAGGTATTTTCCGCCGCGCTTTACAAAAGCATCCGCTAAATCAATCAGCCTATTGTCGGCAAAATAAAAATCCTCAGCAGTTACATAAAGTGTGTCAACAGGATTCAGCTTCTTTTTGATATGCTGCAAAATCAGCGTAGTTTTCCCAACTCCACGTGGCCCGGTAAGCCCAATCATTCGACTTTTCCAGTTTATTTCAGCATAAATGTAGCGGATGAAACCGGTGTCTGCCTCTCTTAGAAGCTTCAGAAATTGTTCAAATAATTTGTCCATAGCAGTTTATTTTGGACAAAGATAATGAATATTGCACTATTTGGGTGCGTATTTAAGTAAATATAGCACTATTGAAGTGCATATTATCTTTTGCTTAATTCTGATACATCTATTAGTCGTTGATGACCGAAATGCGCACTCCTGAGGGGCAGAAGCTGGTGGTCCGTCTTTTTGCACTTTTGCCAACTCCGATTACCTATCTCAAAATGCGTTGTATGACTTATATTTATTTTTTTTATTCAAATTTCGAATAAACTTAGGCAATGGTTTCGCATTGCTAAATAAAATTGCTTGTTAACCGCTATGCGGCCCAATTTCTTCCTGTTTCCTCTAATCGTTGCAAGTGTTCCAATACTTTGCCACAGGTTTCCTCAAATACCGGGGGAAGATAACTATCGGGCAGATCTTTATTCAACTCGGCTTTCACAAATTTCAGAACAGTTAGTCTTGCAACATCATCCTTGTACCAGTCGGTTACCAGTAACTTATCCTTTTCCTCTTTAAGCCTTTTTAATAAACCTTTTGCAGCCAGCTTCACAATCTGCTCTTCCTTTTTCGTCAGGTCTTTATTGGTTTGTCTGATTAAATCAAAGAGTTCCAATTCTTCACGCGTGAGGTTCTCGCGGATGTGCCTTTCTTCCTCCACTCTCAATTGTTTAGAAAAATTAATTAAGTCTTCAAAATATTTTTTTGCTGCATTATCTCCATAGAATGAATCCAAATTGGTGTTTTCTTTTGA
>JBBQJE010000317.1:0-3448 GCA_038325635.1 Bacteroidales bacterium | reverse complement strand
GATATTTATTACTTTGGCAAGATCAGGAGAATATTCCCCAACTGCTATGTTTTCGATCAAGGTTCCGGAAAAGAGATCCAATCGTTGAGGAACAACTCCGACTAATTTTCGAAGGCTGTCTGTTGAAATATGTTCCAGATTATAGTCGCCCAAACAAATATTTCCACCAGATAATGGATAAAGTTTTTGAATTAGGGCAACAAGTGTTGTTTTGCCAGATCCACTTTCGCCAACTATTGCAGTTATTTCTCCTTTTTTCATTTGAAAGGAAAAGTGATCAAATACTTCAGTACGTGTGCCGTAGCAGAAGCTCACTCCATTAAATTTGATATTACCAATATTCTCACGAGGAAGCTCAATCCTATTCTCTTCCACTTCCTGGTCGAGATCTAAGATTTCAAAGAGCCTGTCTGCTGCAATCAACGCATTTTGAATGGATTTGTTCATCCCAATTAGGTTCGATGCCGGTCCGGTGAAATAGCCAATTATGGCATAGAATGAAAGTAATTCACCCGGTGTGATCGTTTGATCCATGACGAAATAGGATCCAACCCATAGCAAAACAATCGTTGCTACTCTGCTTATTAATTCTGTCGCTGTTGACGAAAATAGACCGTTTGTCGTAGAAGAATAAATTGATCGAAGAAGATTGATAAACTTCACCTCCGTTTTGATGTTAGAGTGTGACTCCAGGCCAAACTCTTTAATTGTCCTTACAGAGTTGAGAGACTCGACTAATTGGCTCTCTAACTCTGCGGTATCCTCCATTAATTTACGTTCTCTTTTCTTGTTTAATTTATTGGTAATGGTATAAATTAGGCCATACAAAGGGATAACAGCAGAGACGATCAGGGCAAGTTTCCAGCTATAGATGAACATTAAGACAAATGAAAACAGAACGATGAAAATACTGACCAGCATGGATATTGCGATATCATTTATAAAGGCTCTAATTTTGACAGCGTCGTTTATGCGGGAAATTATTTCTCCGACGCGCATTGAATCAAAGAAGTATTGAGGTAGTTTCAGAAGATGTTTGTAATAGCCCAAAATCAGTTGGGCATCAATTTTTTGTCCGGTTTTTAACACAAATATATTTTTATACAGTCCAATAAAGAGCTGAAAAAGAACTAAGAATAGCATCGTGATACTTAGTAGATTCAGTAAATTGGTGTTCCGGTCGACTAGAACAAAGTCGGTTATTTTCTGGAGGTATATAGAGGTTGATAGTCCAAGAATAGTGTAAATTATGGCTCCAAACAGAGCCTGGATAAGTATGCTTCGATGAGGATAAAGTAAAAAAAGGAACCTACTATAAACGGAGACATTCTCATTTTTTGGTAGGAAAGAGCCATCGGGAACCATTAGAATCAAAACGCCAGTCCAAATTTCAGCAAATTCATCCATAGTAGATTTGTGCATTTCACCATCTCCCGGATCCATGTATTCGATCTGGTTCTTTGTAATTTTATAGATTACAACATAGTGGAGAAGGGTCTTTTTGATCAATACGTGTGCAATGACAGGGCATGGAGTATCAGGCAGTGCTTCTATTCCCCCTTTTACACCTTTGGCACTAAATCCAAGTTTTTCGGCAGCTTTAATCAAGCCCCAGGCATTTGTACCTTTTTGGTCTGTTCCCGCCATCTGACGAATTTTTGAAACAGGCATACCCAGCTTATAGTGAGCTGCAATAGAGGCGATACAGGTGGCTCCGCAATCGGTAATGTCGCGTTGCTTAATTTTTGTCTTCATCCGTTTGAAAGTTTTGGATTAAGCCAATCATCGGCTTTGTCGTATAATAACTGGAACAAGGTGCGCTCAGAAACTTTAAATCGTCCGGTTAGTGTCATCCCCTTCTTGAGATTTCCTTTGTATCCGTTCTTTAATTGCAGAAATTGCTGATCCAACTGGCATTTAATTCTGAAAAAGGGTTGGTTATTAACGCTTACCACATTGTTGGAAATTTCATTCACTTTACCGGTCGCTGTACCCCATAAATTATAGTTGAAGGCGTGAAATTGGAATGAAGCAGGCATACCATTCTCGATCAGCCCAATATCTGATGGGCTTATCAGACATTCGACCAATAGGTTGCTTTCAGGGGTAATTCTTGCAATTTGCTGGCCTGACAGAATGAAATTTCCAGTTTTAATTCCTGCGCAATCAGCAATTGTACCGGGAATTGGCGCAGTTAAACAATATTGCTTTTTCTCATTTTTCAATTGTAAAATTCTTGCTGAATGCTCAAACAGACTCAATTTTGTTGCCTTCAGCTTTTCTTGCCAAAGTGTTAACTGTTGTGCCTGGATGAGAGAATACCTGGTTTTTTCAAACTCGAATTGATGCGTAGTCTTTTCAAAGTCATGTTTAGGTGTAATACCTTTACTAAAAAGAGTTTCAGTTAATTTAAATTCACTTTCAGACTGTAATAATTGTGTCTTCTGCTCGGCTAATTTGCCCATATATGCAAGATAATCCTGTTTGCAAACAGCGGATTTAAAATCCGTTTTTTCATGGAGCAACAACATGTTTAAATCTGTGAGAAGCAAATTCTCTTCCCCTTGCTGAAAATTTAGTAGTTTTATTTCCTCGTCGATACGGTCTGTACTAATCAATAGAAGTGTGTCTCCAATATTAACAAATTGATTATCAATTATTCTAAATGATAATACCTCCCCCGAAACGACCGCCGAAATTGGATTATCTTCGTAGCCGGATCTGATAATTCCTTCACTTTGGGTGGTTACCTGAACTTTTACGATTGGAAGCAGACCGAATGAGACCACAAGAAATAGAATCGCAGACACATATATTATCTGGCTGGTAGTGCTCTGTTCTGTAAAGTAATTTTCAGAACTATTTTTAAGAATCTCAGAGGGGAAGAGTTGTGACATAGTTAATCAATCTTTTCTAAAAATTTGGTATAAGTAAGTTAAGGCAATAAAGAGAGAATAAAGAATTTTAGGAGATATTTTTGAACCCAGATTGCTTCGGGTTTAATCTAAAGTTGCTAATTTTACAACTTGATGAAATAGATTTTTGATGTGCTATATTCTATTCTTGACTAGAAAATAGTATAGAAATTGATAATTAGGAACAATAAATAATTCAATAAATTCAACTAAAGTGATGATTCCAAACAGATTAATTGGTGAATTACCAAAAGTGGGTATTCGGCCTGTTATTGATGGTCGACTGCAGGGAGTAAGAGAATCCCTTGAAAAGCAAACCATGAATATGGCAAAAGCTGCAGCACAGCTTATCAGTGAAAATCTCCGTTTTCCAAATGGGGATAAGATTGAATGTGTAATTGCCGATTCAACTATTGGTGGAGTGGCTGAAGCCGCCTTATGTGCTGAGAAATTTGCACGTTCGGGAGTTGGTGTATCGCTAACAGTTTCTCCTTGCTGGTGCTATGGCACTGAGGTGATGGATACAGATTCGC
>JBBQJE010000316.1:0-3452 GCA_038325635.1 Bacteroidales bacterium | reverse complement strand
ATTACGAACGGTTGGATGCAGTTTGTGCTTTTGCTAAAGGCACCAACATGGGACTCGAGATGGAATTTGACGAACGAGCGCTTGCCGATTCTAAAGAGTGTAAACGCGATCGACTGGAAAGTTATATTCAGGCATTTGAGGATCATGAGGTATTCAAAGAGGCATCTGTTGCCTATTATCAAGGAAATGCAACCATCTACGAGTTTTCGCGCTCAAAAAATCCGTTGGATCGGGAACTGATGGATCGTCTGGCCAAGATTATCATCCAACGCAAAAAAATAAAACTACCTGAATAGTGCGAATCTCCTTAAGAGTAGTCAATAGTAAATTAGTATTAGATTCTGTAAAATGTTGAAAAAGCTAATCACCGTATTTCTTGCATTGTTTTGCCTTGCCGTTTTAGGAAGAACTCCCGAAAAGCGAGCTCACTATGAAGGAAAATTCTGCTCAGGATCAGGTGATATTGAATACCTGCGCTTAATCGACGAATCTTTTGCATTTTTTCATCCAAATCCTGTCTTACCAAATCTAACGATGATTTACAAACCCGAATGGGATACTTTTACGGAAGGTGCCGGATGGGGAGCTTGGTGGATTCAAAATAGCTATGGGTTCTCTTACGCTGCAACACCTTTTCTTGAAGAACCATGGTCCTCTACATTGCAACGATCCTGGGATCTTTTTTGGGATAACCAAGGTGATGGAAAGCGTAAAGGTTTATGGGGTGATGGAAAACCCAATAAACTATCCGAATTAGTTGCTCCTGATGGTTGTTTAGGCGACTGTGCCGCTCCAGGGAAAATAGTTTACAAACAGGGTGATGGTGATGTGAAAGTACACGATTGGTTTTACGAAGCTACCGCTGCAGGAATCGTAATGCAAGCTGAAATTCTGCTTACGGGACATGACTTGAAAACCACCTTGAATTACCTTCCCAAAATGGAACGGGCATGCGACTGCATCGAGCGAACCCGCGACCCCAAAAACAATCTATTTTTGGTTGGTGCAGCATGTAACCTTCTGGCGCCAAGCTATGGCGGAATAAAACAAGATGATGGAACTTTAGAGAAAGCCTACTTATCCGGCCTTTCAATAACTTACCTCGCAGCACTCGACCGAATGGTGGAATTATTCAAATTTACCGGCAATCAGGGAAAGATGACGGAATACATCCGGCGGCAAAAAATCACCCGGGAATCGCTTCCTCTACTTCTGACCCCCGCTGGCTATTTTGTCAAATATGTCGAACCGAATGGTACCAAGCACGGGGTTCTCGGTCAAGATAAATACGGTTACCTTGAAGGGGTAGCTAATGCCGATGCTATCGCTCTAAGGGTTGCAGGGCCTCAACTTGCTCAAAGTATTTACAAACAGATTGCCTCCTTTAAGGAAATACGACCGTTCGATTTTTTATTAACCAATGCCCCCGGTCTTGACGACACTTATTACGGTTGGGGAAGTGCAACAGATCCCAATTTGAAAGGTATTTGGAAATTTGGTGAATGGGTGAATGGTGGTGTATGGGGTACTGTTGAAGGGCGGGCTATCCTGATGTATTATCGTATGGGCAAATTCGAAGATATCCGCCGCTCGGCTGTCAGGGCAATGAAATGGGCAAAAGATTTCAGGATGGATGCTCCGTGGTCGCAATTCGGAGAAAATACAAACAATATTTGGTCCGATACCGGTAAATTCAGGGAAGGTGGCGTTGCAGTTATGGTTGATAATTTTGCTATTCCGGCTGCAACCATCCGTGGATTATTCGACTATGAATACCAATCCAACAGCATTTTACTCCGTCCCCGGGTTCCGGGATCAATTACCCAATATACGCAGAAACAACCGATCCGTTTTGGAACAAAAAGATTATACATTTCCTGTCGTAATGGTGGTTCCGAAGTTGAATCCGTTAAAATTAACAGCAAAACGATAAAACTCTCTTCGAAAGATGAAATTCGGCTTAATTACAACGATCTTCCGGAGGAAGCCAATATTGAGATTGTGACAAAGGGAAGATATCAGGATGAACCCAATACGACCGAATATCCTTCGTTCCCTAACCTCCTCTCCGACGAAAAGATGAAAACTGCTGTTCCTGCTGAATTATCGGATACATTAAAGCGACCTTATGCTATTCTTTTAGCCATGGACAAACTTATGGTAAACGAACAGGGTGCAATTTTCGAAAAAGAATTTATTACAGTAGCCTTAAAATCATTCGAAGATTATAAGATCCGTGCAGCCATGGATGCAGGTCCAGGATATTACCGAACAATTACACCTGATCGCAAAGCAGGTATCATTAATTTTTACGAAAAAACCGCATTGCGAATGTATGATGGTTTTACAATCCGAATGAAGGCCTATTCTGAAAGTGGTGATAATCCCAAAAAGAGAATTGTAGATCTGTTCATGAAATTACAGTAGTAATAGTTAAAATGAAGACAATGAGAACAAACCATAAATTTATTGCAGTCATACTTCTCTTGGTTTTTCTGATCTCCGGATTAACCAAGGCACAACAAAAACCTACGGATGCCGAACGCATGGCATGGTGGCACGAAGCAAAATTTGGGATGTTTATTCATTGGGGTGTCTATTCCCTATACGGCGGAGTTTACAATGGTCATCAGCAGGCACGCGGGGATGCAGCGTGGATATTGAACCGTTGCAAGATTCCGGTAGCAGAATACCGCGAATCGGCCAAACAGTTTAATCCGGTCAATTACAATCCGGAAGCTTGGGCTAAAATGGCCAAAGATGCTGGCATGAAGTATCTGATAATCACAGCTAAACATCATGACGGTTTTGCCTTGTTCAATAGCAATGCCAGCGATTGGAACGTGGTGAAAGCTACGATATATGGGAAAGACCTACTGAAGCCTTTGGCCGATGCCTGTAAAAAACAGGGCATTAAACTGGGTTTCTATTATTCACAAGCTGTCGACTGGACTAATCCAGGCGGATCATCTGCCCGAAGGTTGATGAAGGAAGGCTGGCCAAATCCGGATTCTGCAAAAATTGATCAATACACCAAAGAACATGACGGAAGCTGGGATCCTGTTCAAGAAACCGCAACTTTCGACGAATACATCAATCGGGTGGCAGTGCCTCAGGTAAAGGAATTGTTGACCAACTACGGAGACGTTTCAATCCTTTGGTGGGATTACGATGCTCAAATGAAGAGTGCTCAAGGGGCAGCTAAATTGCATAATCTGCTGGTGCTGCAACCGAACATCATTACCAACGATCGTTTGCATCGTGATTTTCATGGAGACACCAAATCTCCGGAGCAGGCGATTCCAGAAAGGGATGCAGTGCGCGGACTAAATTGGGAAACCTGCATGACCATGAGTAGTTCTTGGGGATACAAAAAAAACGACAGCGGTTGGAAATCAACAGAAGTGCTGATCCGTAATTTGGTTAAGATCGCCTCCCGGGGAGGTAACTAT
>JBBQJE010000315.1:0-3482 GCA_038325635.1 Bacteroidales bacterium | reverse complement strand
CTCTTTAAAAAGGTTGCCGAAGGGATTGAAAAATTCACCAAAGCCTTTGGGTATGAACCTCAACTAATTTTCCTTGAAAATCATGGTGTCTTTGTTGGTGCAGATTCAACGTCCGAGATCGAATCAATTTACAAGGAAATCATGTCCGTGATCGAAGAAAAATTGAGTCAACAACTTCCTGGTAAGGAGATAAGTGAATTCCGTTCAATATTGCTTGACAACGTTGATTGTTTAAATTCAGGCTTCGCTGGATTTAAAGCAATAGGAATAAAAAGTACGTTAATTGATCGATATGTGTCGGATGCAACCGCTTTTGAAAAAGCATGCAAATCTTTTACTCCAGATGACATAGTGTATTGTAAAGCTCACTATCTTTATGTCCCTACCCGTGAAAACGAGTCTGGACTTTTGCTGTTAGCACAAGAAAAAATTGCTGCTTATTTCAGCAGGTATGGTTATTTACCTAAAGTACTGGCATTACAGGGAAAGGGAATAATAGGCATTGAAGAAAGTCTGAAATCTGCTCAGAATGTTTTAGACGTTTACGAAAATATATTAAAAATCAGTTTTTACTCAGAGAATTTTGGCGGTCCAAAATTCTTAAATGACGCGCAGATTGCGTTTATTGATAATTGGGAAGTTGAAAATTACCGAAGGAAGATTGCGAAATCATAAAATATTCTCGCTAGAAATAAATTCTAAATATCTTGATATGTCAATCAAAAAAATTGTACCGGCACTCATCGTTCTGTCTTTTGTCGTTTATCTGATTGCAAGCTACAAAGGACCTGATATGGGAACTACGACGACCATCGACCAGAGTAATATTGAGAAATTTTGGAAAATCAAAGAGGTATTGTATGAGGGCAGCCAATTTCATCTGGCAAAAGGCACTTCGTCGATTACTTCGAGGTTCAGGATTCGTAATTTTGAACTTTCCTTGAAAATGAAAACAACCGCAGGTGCTGTCGGACAGCTAAATTTTGCTGCCTCGAAAAGCTTCGATGAGGAAAATTTCAGAGGTTACACGATTGTTATCAACAACAGTGATTACAGCATTGGCTCACCACAGAAAACAGGAAGCCTCAGCAAAATTCGGAATAATTTTATTCGAACTGCGGAGGACGACGAATGGTTTAATTTAAACTTATCAGTCATTGGGAACACTATCAAAGTTTCCGTCAATGGAAAACTAATTAGCGAATACACTGAACCTCAAAATGCGAAGAGACTAGAAAACCTCAGAGGGATTATTCTGTCGCGGAGTTTTATCTCCTTGCGTAAAATCAAAGATCAAGGAGAAATAGTGATTGCAGAGATGAAAATCAAACCCCTTGCTTCGGAACCTATCCGGACTAATTCTTCCGCAAAAAAGGATACACTGACAGATATTATTGACAGTCTAAACCAACGTGAGTTTCCACTAATCGATTTCCATGTTCATCTAAAAGGAGGCTTAACAATGGATCAAGCCTGCCAGCATGCAAGAAATAATGGCTTTAATTACGGCGTTGCGGCAAACTGCGGATTAAAATTTCCGGTTACCAACGATTCAACGCTGAATAGCTACCTGCAAAGCATTAAAGATGAGCCGGTATTCAAAGCCATGCAATGTGAGGGACGCGAATGGGTAACACTTTTCACTCCTCTGGCGGTTTCCGGCTTTGATTACATCTTCACAGATGCCATGACCTGGACCGACGAAAAAGGCAGAAGACTTCGCCTTTGGATTCCGGATGAAACATTTGTGGATAACGACCAGAAATTCATGGATATGCTGGTCGGGAAGATTGAGGCCATCATGGAACAGGAACCTGTAGATATTTATGTTAATCCTTCCTTTCTCCCGGCTCAGTTGGCTCCGCGCTACGATGAACTGTGGACTAAAGACCGTATAGACAGGGTAGTTAGTGTTTTATTGAAAAATCAGGTTGCCCTTGAAATAAATGCCAGATATAAAATTCCAAGTATTGCCTTTTTAAAGAGAGCGAAAGAAGTTGGCGTTAAATTTACCTTTGGTACTAATAATGTAAAAAACGACGATCTGAACCGAATGGAATACTGTTTAAAGGTAATCCAAGAATTGCACCTTACTTCAGAAGACATATTCCAACCAAAACCACGGGCAGAACGCAAAATTCTGAAAAAAGGGCTGCCGATTAAGATTACAGGATAAAGAAAATTTCGAATTTTGGAATGTGTTCTACAAGTCGGTTTTTGTATCGCGGCAATGTTTCAACATGCATGGTTTCACAATAACGCGTCAATCGAAAATCGAAAATTGTTCATTAAATAGGTAATAAATTAATACTTAGAATGATGTTTGCAAAAGAGATCTACATACAAAGAAGAGCGATTCTTCGTCAAAAGATGGGTTCGGGATTAATCCTAATTCCCGGAAATCAGGAATCACCTATGAATTATCCGGAGAATACCTATCATTTCAGGCAGGACAGCACATTCCTCTATTTCTTCGGATTAGACTTACCCGGGATGTTTGGCGTTATCGATGTAGATAATAACCTCGATTTAATTTATGCCAATGATGTAGATATTGAAGATATCATTTGGATGGGTCCGCAAAAATCGGTTGCAGAACTGGCGTATTCAGCGGGGGTTGATGTGACTGCTCAATTGGACAAGCTTAATCAGACTATCGAGAGGGCAATCAAAAGTGGTCGAAGAATTCATTTCACACCACCCTATCGTGCCGAGAATCAAATACAGATTAGCAATTTGCTTGGAATAAAAACATGCAAGCTAAAACAATATGCCTCGTTAGCTTTAATCCAAGCTTGTGTTTCAATGCGATCGATCAAAGATGCAGCCGAAATTGAAGAGATCGAACGGGCATGTGAAATCGGGTATGAAATGCATGTCACAGCCATGAAAATGGCCCAGCCCGGCATTTCGGAACAGCAGATTGCCGGAATAATTGAAGGAATAGCACTTTCGAAAGGAACCGGGACTTCTTTCCCGACTATCCTCACTCAGAATGGAGAGACGCTTCACAATCACAACCATTCCTATATACTTGAAAAAGGCAGGTTGATGATTGTTGATTCCGGGGCAGAATCCAATGGCCATTATGCATCAGATTTTACACGTACTATCCCGGTAGGGGGAAAATTTAGTAAGAAGCAACTGGATATTTACAATATTGTGCTGGCAGCTAATAACAAAGCCTTTTCATTAACAAAACCCGGAGTTACCTACCAATCGGTTCACTTACAGACTGCTGCGGTTATTGCATCCGGATTAAAAGAGCTTGGATTAATGAAAGGCGATACGGCAGAAGCTGTTGCCAATGGTGCCCATGCTCTTTTCTTTCCGCATGGTCTGGGTCACATGATGGGACTCGATGTTCACGATATGGAAGACTACGGCCAGATAAATGTGGGCTATGATGATGAAATTCGTCCGATTGATCAGTTCGGAACTGCCTATCTGCGCCTGGGAAGACGGTTACAGCCCGGATTTGT
>JBBQJE010000314.1:0-3490 GCA_038325635.1 Bacteroidales bacterium | reverse complement strand
GATATTGTATCAATAGTTTTTGAACTGCCAGGTGATCCCGGGTCAGAAAAAGGAAACGGACGTCTTCACCGGACCCGTTGATGGAATCGAAAAATTGGAATAGACTTGCTGAGATATGCCATCCAGCGCTAATTCCGCCTGCATATAAAAATACCTTCGATTGATCACTAATAGTTAATTCATTTCTGACTGATTTTCTGATGTTTTCATCAAAGTAAAATTTTGAAGAGTCGGATAGACAGGGATATAAAATGAATTTATCGCGATTGATTTTAAAGTTATATGCAAAATAATTCTGTAGGATATTAGAAACTGCAAATATCTTGTCTGCTGCAATAAGCGTTTTATATTCAGTATGATATACATGAGCTATTATGTTGTATTTCTTTGAGGAAAAATCTCCTTGTTTTATAGCCATATATTTATTTTCTTCTGCTGATGCCGCCCTTGCATCAAAGTAAAATATAAGCTTAAGGGGGACTATTTTCTTCAATATCCCAATTTCATTTCCAATCAGCCCTCTCGAAAAAATCAGCACCTCATTATAGCTAAAGAAGTATTTAAATAATTTTAAATAAAGAAACAAAACATTGAGATAAACAAATAGTCCTTTAGAGGGAAATAAAAAGAGAAAACTTTTTAATAAGGGAGTGGAACCCTTTATTTTTGACAATTGATCCTTTAAGTAATTTATTTTGAGGATCTCTTTAATATGAAACGCCTGATACAAATCGAAGTTTATACCATGATCTTGATACAAATGTAACCAGTCTAATACCTGGGTCTGGAAAACGGTTCCATCATAGTCTTTATTGCTAAGGTAAATAAACTTTCTTTTAGTTAATTTTGATTCTATCATATAAATTTGTGCTCGTTTAGATATTTCATATACAAGCAAATGGCTATTTGCTTATATATGGTGGATATTTATTATTCTATTGTTTATTCTTTTGACTATTGTGAGTCTATAAAATGTCAGCCTAATGAATTTGTTGCAATATGGTCAATGTATGTTGAGTCATCAATAAATCAGTTGTAAATGGCTGTATTAATGACTGTTTTCCATTGATCAATTTTGCAAATTCCTCTATTTCGGAATAGTGACCCTTATCAGTTTCCTTTAGTTTAATATCTTTTTCACCCGTATTATACATTATTAGCTCCTTAAAATCGTCAATCACCATTGAACTTCCTTTCGTAAATATTTCTATTCGTTCTTTTTTCATCGAACTGCCTCCAACCGAAATATAGGACAGAACCCCAATTGATCCATTTTTAAATGAAAGGTTAACGATGATATTATCTTCAGCATGAACGCTGCTATTGTCTAATGGAATTGCTACTGTTTTAATTTCATTCACCTCGCTACCTGCCAGGTAACAAATTAGATCAATAAAATGACATGCTTCACCAATTATCCTGCCACCCCCTTCTTCCGGATTTTGAATCCATATCTCAGGAGGAAAAAATCCCGCATTTATCCGGTAATTGATGGCAATCGGAGTGTTGTTTTTTTCAATAATTTGTTTGGCTTTTTGGATTAATGGTGAATATCTCCTGTTAAACCCTACAGATGCAAAAACGGTTGGATTTGAGCGATATGCCTCTGTCACCATTTCCAACTCTTCTTTACTCATGGCTAAAGGTTTTTCAATCAAAACATGTTTCCCAGCTTTAATTGCGTCGACTGTCTGTTGAGCGTGAAGATTATGGCGTGTGCCAATTACCACCATGTCAATATCGGGATCATTCAGAATTTGATGATAATCAGTCGTTACATAGCGAGCTTTATATTTTTCACCAGCGGCTTTAGCTTTGCCTGTTGTAAGGTTGGCAATGGCCACCAATTCATACTGATTTGGCAATTTGAATAGATTTGGAATATGATTGCTTTGCATAAAGCTTCCGGCACCGATTATTCCAACTCTGATTTTACCGGTAGGTAACGGCCGTGGGTATAATTTAATTTGATGATCTGTTCTTTCGTTTTTTTCATGGTGGTAGCTGAATAGACTGGATATATTTTCCCCAGGATCATTAACAAGGCTATTGTAGGCTTCTGTAGCCTGATCAATCGAATAGGTATTGCTGATCAATGGCTGCACATCAATTTTTCCAGATGAAATCAAGCGAACGAATTCCATCATATTTCGGTTTTCAGTCCATCTTACATAACCAATCGGATAATCATTACCTTTTACTTCGTATGAACTATCATATCTGCCAGGACCATAAGAAGTGGAGATCACAAAATCCAATTCTTTCAGATACATGGCATCCCGCTGTAATTCCATTCCAATAGAACCGACAACTACTACACGTCCTTTTCGACGGCATAATCTTAAAGCCTGATTGGCAGGTTCTGAACTTCGTGTTGCTGCATAGATAATCACGGCATCGACACCATTCCCATTGGTTAATTGCAGAATCGTTTTATCAAGGGAAGGATCGGTAGCATTAAAGCAATAATCTGCTCCCATTGATTTTGCTAATTCCAATCTTTTCGGATTGATATCTAAACCAATGACCACTAATCCCCAGGCTTTTGCAATCTGAATAGCTAAAAGACCTATTAATCCAAGTCCCGTAATAACAATGGTTTCTCCAAAGGTAACTTCAGCTCTTCTGATTCCTTGAAGTGCAATACTTCCAATCGTCGTAAATGCTGCGGCATTAAATACGACATTTTCAGGTAATTTGACCGCAAGATTAACCGGGATCGTAACAAATTCTGCATGGGCTGCAATTCCGGCACCAGCGCATGCGACGCGGTCACCCACATTGAAACCATCAACCAATCTTCCTTTTGTAATAACTGTACCTGCATTACTGTAACCCACCGGATTAAAAACTAAAGACTGCTCGGCAGGACTTAGTTTTTGTCTAATAGCTCCCAAAGTAACTGCCAACCCTTTTTCTTTGAGTATTTTTTTTACTTTATCCAATAATTTGCTGCTCTCTTCCAGCTTCTCGAGTAAGGATCTGTCATCCTGACGCATTCCCATGGTTTCAGTTCCTGTACTGATCACACTTGCTTCTACTGCAACCAAAATCTCCTTATCACCTGGTGTTGGCATTGGAACTTCGTGAACGCTTATTCCTGAGGTATTCGAAAATATCTGTTTCATTAATTTAATATCTGATTAATTGTTATGTTGAGAATTATTGGGCAAACAGCCTGAACTGATGCAACTAAAATTACGCCGAGCTCTTTTTCACCATATCCTTTTGACACAAAAGACATTTCCCTTGAAAATGATAGTTTTTCTGTTGCCTTAAATAAAATAGCCAGGTTATTACCATCCTGACAATTAGTTCTTACTTCATTTCCATTGATGGTAAAATCTATTCCTACATCAAAATGGAAAAACCATTCAAACAAATGTATTCCTTCGCCGGTTAATTCATCTTTAATCAACCACGAAAAACATTGTTTGTCAAAGCTTATGGTACGTTCATGCATTACGGGCTGGCTAAGCCTTAGATATCC
>JBBQJE010000313.1:0-3501 GCA_038325635.1 Bacteroidales bacterium | reverse complement strand
CGAATATGTATTCATTCTGACCGGTATCTCCCGACCAGGTATCACCTTTTTTCAATACCCTGGCTTCCATGTTCAGATACGTCCATCCGGCTTCATCGCTGGTAATGCTTTGATAGCTTTTATTGGAAGGATCTGATTTTGCCAGTAAAGGGCATTTATTGCTTTTGATCATTTTGTCATTTTCATTTTGCACATATTGTTGAAAATTGTTGAAGGGCGCATAATTATGCGCACCTACGCGCCATTACCAAAATAAATAATACAACGTGCCTAAAATCCCGCAGATACCTATTGCAGCAATGTTGAAGGTATCCGTAGTTTTGAATAAGGATCGTTCGATGATAAGTCCTTTTTCGTCCATCGTAGATCTGGTGGTATTTAGAATCAGTATCACACCGATCAGGATAAATCCTGTGACCAATACATAAATTGCTTCCAGGGCAAGATTTCGCATTGGAACCACAAAAAAGGCAGCAACTATTCCCACAAACGCAGCTATTGATGCAATTGTCCAACCCAATTTGATGGTTTTGCGTCTGGAAATCTCGTTCCCAAATGGATTTTCAATGTTGTGTGTTTTGTCAATAAGGCTTAATCCGACCATCACCACCGAAAGGATGATGAAAACATAGCCAATTCTCAGGATGAAAGGAAGTTCCGGATTGATAACCTTGAGTAAAATTCCAAGAGGAATAGTCAACAAAGCCACCCAAACGGCGGCAGTTGCTTTTGATTGTCGCCAGAATAATCCGCAGAAGAAAATCAGGAACTCACCCGGATAAATATAACCCGTGTACTCCTGAATATATTGATAAGCCTGATCCAGCGTTCTCAGTTGTGGAGCGACAAAAGTGGCAATAATCAATGCAATCAGGGCAACAATCCGCCCGACAGTCACTAATTTCTTGTCTTCTGTATCCTTCTTGAGATGGGCTTTGTAAATATCCATGGTAAAAACAGTCGAAACACTGTTGACAATGGAACTAAGCGCTGAAACAGCGGCTGCAGCAATAGCGGAGAAAGCGAGTCCTTTGATTCCTACAGGAACAATATTGCTCAACAACCAGGGATACGCTTCGTCCGATTTTGCCAAATCGGCACCCAATGCAAAGGCTGCGATACCCGGTAACACCACCAGAACGGGAATTAGCAATTTGAGGTAACCGGCGAAGACCACCCCGTACTGGGCTTCCTTGAGGCTCTTTCCTGCCAGTCCGCGTTGAATGATAAATTGGTTAAAACCCCAGAAAGCCATATTAGTCAGCCACATAGAACCAAGCACCACCCCGAGTCCGGGAAGATCCGAAAACGCATCTTTTTTTCCACCCATACCATCCGGCACAAAAGTGGTTCCCTGTGCAATAATCATGTGAAATTTCTGAGGAGCCTTGTGAATAAGTTCGGAAAAACCGGATAAGAAGCCATGGTCTACACCCAGGGCACTGACTGCTAAAAATGTTGTGACCAATCCACCAAATATAAGTACCACCACATTGATAACATCCGTCCAGGCAATGGCTTTCATGCCACCCCATAAGGAGTAAACAGCCGAAAAGAAAGCAAATCCCATGATCCCATAGACCATTGGTACTCCGATAATTCGTTCCATCGCGAGCGCTCCAAGGTAAAGAACGGCAGTCATGTTAACGAATATGTAGACCAATACCCAGAATACGGCCATGATCGTGCTAACCCTTTTGTCGTATCGCTGAGCCAAAAACTGAGGCATCGTGTAGATCCCTTTTTGAATAAAGACCGGGAGAAAATATTTGGCAACGAAAATCAACACGATGGCAGCGATCCATTCATAGGCAGCAATGGCTAATCCAACCGCATATCCTGAGCCCGACATGGCAATAAAATGTTCGGCCGAAATATTTGCTGCCAATAAAGCAGCACCAATGGTCCACCAGGGAAGTGACCGGCCGGCCAGGAAATAGTCTGACGTGGATTTTTGTTCCCCTTTCTTTGTACGGGAGACCCATAATCCGACGAATACAATGATGGATGCATACACCAGAAAGACGATCCAATCAATTAAAGCAAAGTTTTTCATTGTCCGTTAGTTATTTCGATATAAAGCTCACCAAACATAATCATGTTTTTGGCGAACTGCTTTTGCAATTTTGACTACATATAATGCTATTTTAGCATTTTTATTTCTATTTATATTGGTTCTACTAATAACCTAGTTGTATGAAGCCATTTTATCAGAAGTTAGAGTCTTTACCGTCCCAGTCGGTCATATTCTTCGATGAAGAAAAGCCCCATTTTACAGTGCCTTGGCATTTTCATCCTGAAATTGAAATTCTGTTCGTCGTTAAAAGTTCCGGAACCAGCTATGTTGGAGACGGTATTAGGCGATTTGTGGATGGTGAAATTAGTAT
Organism: Bacteroidales bacterium; assembly: GCA_038325635.1. Lineage (GTDB taxonomy): Bacteria > Bacteroidota > Bacteroidia > Bacteroidales > Prolixibacteraceae > CAINVV01. The sequence goes on along the minus strand of JBBQJE010000313.1, from coordinate 1,114 downwards.
TATTGGTGAAAATGTTCCTCATTGGTGGAAGAGTGATCATAAATATTTTGAAGGTAAATCAACTGGGATGAAAGCCCTCATTATCCAGTTCGACAGAGAGATATTTAATACAAATTTCATAAATCTTCCTGAAATGAGTGCGATCAAAGAGTTACTGGAGAAATCGCAAAGAGGAATTCAATTTATAAGCAAAAGCAGAAAGCTTTTTGGTGAACAAATCAGTAAAATTTTTCAACTTTCCGGTATTAAGAGAATTACAGAATTAATTCATTTGCTGGATATGATGGCCAACACAAAAGAATATAGATATCATGCCAGCATCGGTTATTCAAAATCGATCAACACCTTCGATTTTTATCGGTTTAACAAAATCCATGAGCATATCATCCTTAACCTTACCAAACCAATAAAATTGGAAGAGGTGGCCGATATTGCTAATATTTGTCCGACCGCTTTTTGCCGATATTTTAAGAAGCACACTGGCAAAACTTTTTCCTCCTTTCTCAATGAAATTAGGGTAGGTCATGCCTGCAGATTAATGCTTGCTGAAAATATTACCATATCAGGAGCGAGTTTAGAGAGCGGCTTCAACAACTTGTCGCATTTCAATGATCAGTTCAAGCGGGTAATGAAGATTACACCTTCGGCTTACTTGTCGGCGTATAAAAATGAGAAAGAGATATCAATTAAAGCGAATAGCTACGAAGCAAATGAGAAATTTGAGGCTTGGAATGATCCGCTTTTTAGCCACGAACAAACCAACGTATTTTAAAAGTTAGTTTTTTGTCGTTTTCAACCAGCTGGATAACTCCGGAATATGATCGGTGTTGAGATAATCTACTTTCAAATTGACCAACATTCTCCATGCAGCCGGCACATCCGGAGCATTCCAGAACCGAATCGTTTTGTTTATTTCGTGAACCGAATCGATGATTTGTTTCAAGCGTGCGGCCTCCTTTTCGGGGATCGCTTCTGTGCCTCTCCAATGGGTAAAGTTCCAAAGGTTTTCGCTGTACAAAGCCACTCTTTTTAGCTGTTCTTTGTCGTATTTTTTGTCAATATTCCCGTCAAAAAAGATGAATCCCGGATATTTGTAAAACTCTTCCGGTTTTGG
>JBBQJE010000312.1:0-3544 GCA_038325635.1 Bacteroidales bacterium | reverse complement strand
GTTATTTGACGAGCATCGGCTGACAAATGGTGCGTTAATTGGGCGGAATTTTGCAATGAATTCAGCATCGCCTTGGCAATCAACTTCCTTATGTTAGTCAATTTTTTTATTTCAAAATCGCCGGATGAAATTACAGCTGGTTGTTTCAAATCCTTTGCGGTAATTGCGCCACCCAGTCCGCTACCCGCACAATCTGAGCAGAGCTGCTCTTCTTCCGCTTTCTTTTTCGCAAGCGGTGTAATTTTTGGTTTAGAGGCCAAATAGGCAGTAATATCTTGTTCGATAATTCGTCCATTGGGACCGGTACCTTTGACAACAGAAATCTCCACGCCTTCGTTTGCTGCCAGAATTTTGGCTCGTGGAGAGATGAAATTATTCGCATTGCCGGTTGCTTCTACTTTGATGGAAGTACCTGCGACCATTGGTTTTTCATCCTGTACGGTGATCACTACCGGTTCAGGTTTTGCAGAAACTGGTATTTCGGAGGAGGCTGCTATAACCGATGCTACTACTTCACCCGCTTCACCAATAATACAAACCTCTTTAAGTACCGGAACTTCATCGCCGGATTCATATTGAAAGGAAAGAATTATTCCATCAATTGGTGCAAATTCTTCAAAGGAAGCTTTGTCTGTTTCGTAGGCAAAGAGCAGCTCGCCCTTTGCAATTTTGTCTCCAACTTTTTTTGGTATTTCGGTTAGAATGCAACTTTCAACAGATTGCCCTTGCTTGGGCATAATCACAATAGTAGCCATATCAAATTTTTTTGACAAAGCTAAATAATTCAACTTGTAAATACAAGTAATAAATATAAATAATTAAAAATTATGAATTACAAATTACAAATTATCTAATAATGAAATACCTAACTAAATACAATAAGTTTCTCATGTGTTTACATTTAAAATCAATAAAAATATTTTAGCTTTGCGTGTTAGAGTTTTCAAATGAAAAACGAAAAGTGAAAAGTGAAAAATTAGCGGTGCCGGAAGTTGCCATGCCGCATCACCGAAAGGTGTATGAAATCTTACGACTACATATCAACGAAGGAGTATATTCTGAAGGGGATTTACTTCCCTCTGAAAATGAGTTATGTGCACTTCACAAGGTGACCAGGCCAACGATTCGCAAGGAACTGGATCGTTTGGCTAACGAGGGTTTTATCGTCAGACATCAAGGAAAAGGCAGTATTGTAAAAGGAGCGCCAAAAGGAGTCGGAATTTTGTCGATGAAAGGAACGACCTCCGCGGTAGGAAAAGAAAATCTGCTTACCAGGATTATTGTCAAACCTGAAATTAGAAATTGGAGTGAAGCGTTTTCGTTTTCGCTAACGCAGATAGAACAGCAATCCGGATGTATTTATATAGAGCGACTCAGGCTCGTCAACAATAATCCTGTATTTTTTGACATTACCATGATTCCTAATATCAATTTTCCGCGCTTTACCGGAAAGAATATGGAAAATAAATCTTTGTTCGATATTTTACGAAAAAATTATCAGTTGGAGGTCAAGGGAGGAGAACAACGAATTCTGGCTATCACCGCTGATGAACGATTACAGAAATATTTTGATGTTCCGGCAGGACATCCGGTTGTTCAATTGAACCGGAAAATAGAGACTAACCGTGAAGGAATTTTCATTTACAGTCAAGTGTTTTGTAATACCGATGAATTTGTTCTAAGCGGAAGTTTTTAAAGAAAGATACAAGTGATTAGACATGAGAGATGAGATATGAGAGATAAGATGACAATGCCTAAATTACGTTGACCAAATTGAAATGGGTTCTATTTCAGATTTTTGAGTATGATGGATAGAATATTCGGGCGACCACATTTCGATCATAAAGGGGAAAAATGACCTATTTGGGCTATTGTACCAGAAAATTGCTTAGCATAAATTTACGGGTAATTTGAATTAAAAACCTGTTTGACTTACTTTCAAATCTAACCTGTTATGAAAAAGTATGCTTGGTCGTTGCTTTTAGCGATCCTTTTTAGCTTTATTCAGTGTACTCCGGAAGAGAAAACGGATGATACTAGCGAGACACCACCTGTACTGGTTACGACCGGAGCATCGAAAGATTATACGGTCAATTCCAACTCATCAACAGCAGTGAAGGATGATATTACAGGTCTGAGTTTTCAATTTCCACAGGGTGGAAATGGCAAATTGACGGTAACTGCGCTAACGGAGGCTCCGGCTCTGGGTGTAACGGCCAAAAAATTTACAGTCGATTTCACCGGAACAACTCCTGTTCAGGTTGCTGCGCCAAATACGGTAAACGAAACTGGCATTCTGTACTATTATGGTTCTTTGACAAAAGCCTCCATTAGCGGAAAAAACTTTGAGCCAGGCTGGTGGCAGGTAAGCGATTATACCGTGACGGTTGATCAGTTTATTTATACCCTTAATTCTCCGAATTCGACCCTGAAGGCAGGAACGAAGAATATGTATGCCTTTGAAAGTATCACCAAGAATTCGACCGAGGCTGAGAAATTAGCTATAATAAAATCAACTGTCAGTCAGGTAATTGACACCTGGATCAACTCGATGCCTTCGGATTTGGCGACATTGGCAAGATCCAGGATAAACGGCAATTACAAATACAACGTTAACCTTGCGGGGGATGGGAATGCCTATCTACCTACCAACAGTCTGATTTTCCGAAACTGCAATTTCTATTTTGTATTGTCAACGGTTGAATTGCGGACAATTGCTCATGAGGTGGGACATTATATAAACCATGTTTTTTTGGGTTACGACAAGTACATAGAAATATACAATAAATTTCCGCAAGATTGGAAGGGCAGTCAGATAATTCACGAACCAGGTGGCAATATCGGCAGGAATGCAGGAACGATCGAAGATTTTGCCTATGTTTCGGAGTACCTGATTACCGGGGCTGTTGACTATGGCTACGATTTTTCAAATGCAAACAAAGCGAACAATTTTGCGGATGTCACCAACAATGCATTTCCCAAGGATCTAGATTACCCGGGAATCGAGGGTTACAGCGCTGCAATGCTGATTTCGCTGCAACGTAAAACCGACTTGATTTATTGCTTTGATAAAGCATGGGGACAATCAAAAGTACCAGTGGTGAACGCATCCATTCAGGATATTATCGGCATCCTTGCCAAGGGCCCGAAAGATGTGAACGAGACCCGGTCATTGATACAGAATTATCTGGATTCGAAGGGCAATGTTTACAAGTTTAATTTGGCTCCCATGATGGAACCTTTGGGCTGGTCGTATAATGCCGAAGGGAGAATTGTTGACCTAGTGGGTGCACCCATTGAAGGAGCGAAAGCCCAGATGGTTTATCAGGATTACAACAAGGAATACCGCACATTCGAAAGTCCCAAGACCGGAAAAGACGGGGTTTTTGTACTTCCCAGAGTTTTTCCGGGCACCTTCAATTTAAGGGTTTTTGCCAACAAGGATTCTACCCAGAATGCGGTAACGGTCAATTGGGTTGAACCTACCAACAAGAGAGTAAAGCTGGGTGATTTCGCCATTGGCAAAAAAATAGAGGTATCGGCC
>JBBQJE010000311.1:0-3603 GCA_038325635.1 Bacteroidales bacterium | reverse complement strand
CAAAGGCATAAAATAACAGCGCAACAAGTGGAAGTACCACCAGCATTTTTAATTTTCGAAAAGGAGAATCTATTTTCTTTTTCATCATGGTGAATCTTTTTTTGTTTAGTGAATAACTAAATGAATTGGTGAGACTGAACACCGGAACTCCCAATAACTGATTCAATAAGGTTGCCTGGTAAACAGCCGGATCAGAAGTACGTTGCAGCGCGCTTTCATCTGCCAAAAATTCATGATTCTGGCGAACCAGATGGGCATAAATCCAGGCAAACGGATTAAACCACTGCACAATACAAATCAATTCAACCAGCAACAGATCAAACCAGTGACGTTGCTGAATATGTTCGCGCTCATGATTCATAATCTCTTCCATTTCAATGTTTGCAATTGAAGGATTGACAAAAACGAAGGAGAAAAAGGAAAAGGAGGAGACATATTCAGAAGTACGGACCAGGTTCACGGCTCCGGATTTTTCGTAACCGGATTTCTGCAATTTGTGGATGATCTTCCACGTCTGAAAGAGAAGCCTAAGCAGAAAAATGGTGATTCCGAACAGGTAAATCCAGAAACAAACTGTCAAAGGAGTTGATTCATTTGGAACAATTGATCCCGCTGTCAAATCACCTACCGATGATGTTCCGGAAGAGATTGATGGCAAAATCACCAGGTAGTGAAAGGTATAAAAGGGGAAGAGCAATGAAGCAGCAATTCCGGAAAGCAGATAGAATCTGTTCAACCGGAAATAACGTTCATTGCGCAATACCAGCAAGAATACCAGCGCAAAACCGGTCAGCCAGGCAGCCGATTTCAATAGAACCAGGCCTATTGTTTCCATCTTATTCGATTTTATTGCGTTTAGCTAACTCCTTTTTGGTCTCTTCGAGTAACTGCTCGAGATCCTTCATTGACAGGTCATTCTCTTTGGCAAAAAAGGATGCCATGGCAGGAAATGAATTGTTGAAATAGTTGTTCATCAATCCAATCAATTGCTTTCCTGAATACTCCTTCTTTAAAACCAAGGGATAATATACAAAAACTTTACCATAATCTTTGTGTCCGACAAATCCCTTTTTTTCGAGAATCCTGACTACCGTCGAAACGGTGTTTCGTGCAGGTTTTGGTTCGTCGAAACGATCGAGGATGTCTTTGACCAACCCCTCGCCCAACTCCCACAATATCTGCATTACCTGTTCTTCTGCTTTTGTTAATTGCATGATTTTACCATTTATTTATCAATCCTTCGGAACAAATATACAACTATTTTTATAGTCATGCAATTATTTTAATAATTATTAACTATTTTTTTAGTCGGTGAGTTTAAAAAGAAAAAAATAACCGCTGAGATTGCGGAGGAATAGCACCAAAGTTCACAGAGACCTATTACCTAAATCTCCACGAACTTCGCGTCTTCTCTCTGCGCCTTTGCGGCTAAAAAGTCAGTTGATATTGCAGGATTAGAATACTTACAATCTTTGAACCGACATTCCACCATCAACCAAAACCACCTGTCCCGTAGAATACGGCATACTTCCGGTAGCCATTGCAGCTGCAACTTTGCCGACATCTTCCGGCAGTCCCCACCGCTGTTGGATGGCCAATCCATTTTTAAAGAGTTGGTCGTACTTTTCAGTAACTCCCAACGTCATATCGGATCGGATCACACCGGGTTGAATTTCATATACAGGGATATCAAACTCTCCCAAGCGTGTGGCCCATAGTTTGGTTGCCATCGCAATACCAGCTTTTGAGATACAATATTCTCCACGGTTTACAGAAGCAAAAGTCGCAGAAACGGATGATACATTGATGATACAATAAAATTCGTCGGGGCGATGAATTTTTGTTTCAATCATTTTATTAGCAAGCAATTGAGTAAGGAAATAGGGTCCCTGAAGATTAACCTGTAGCACTTTTTCGAAACTCTCCTCCGTAGCTTCGAGGATATCTCTTCTTTCGGGAGGAGCAATGCCCGCGTTATTTACCAGGACGCTTATCCGGTCGAATTGCTGAAAAACTGCATTCACCAACTTATGGCGTTCCTCTCTTACAGACACATCTCCCGGAAAATAGGCAACTTTAATCCCAAATGCTCTAAGATCATCCAAGGCTGCCTTTACCACATCTTCTTCACGGATTCCATTCAAAGCCAGATCAAATCCGGCTTTCGCCAGTTCGGTGGCGATTCCGAGACCGATGCCACGGGTTCCGCCGGTTATCAATGCAACTTTTTTCATAATTTGTCATTTTTCATTTCCCCCGGGTTGGAAACCGGGGCTACAATACTTTAACCGCTTCGCGGTACGCCTCGCATTTGTGGTCAACATTACTCCTTCCGTTTCACGTTTCTATCTGATCGCCGGCAGGTCTATCCAGGTGCGTTTCGCCCAACTTTCAAGGCCTTTTTCTGCTAACTGAACTCCTTTTGCTCCTTCCAGAAGTGTCCACCGGAAAGGGTCCTTTTTGACCACATGTTTGAGAAACAGCTCCCACTCTACCTTAAATGCATTACCAAATACTTCCTGCTCGGGTACTTTGGACCATCCTTCGAAAAAATTAATCGGACTTGGGATATCCGGATTCCAAACTGGTTTCGGCGTATTACCATAGTGTTGCGTCCAGCATTCACGTAATCCGGCGACGGCAGAACCTTTGGTACCATCCACTTGCAAAGTCAACAAATCATCGCGCCTAACTCTGGTGACCCAGGAAGAGTTGAAATGGGCAATAATGCCTCCTTCGAGTTCAAAGGTTGCATAAGCCGCATCATCGGCGGTGCAGTTGTACACTTTGCCGGTTTCATCTACTCTTTCGGGAATATGTGTTGCCCCAAGACAGAAGACTCCCTTCACATTTCCGAACAAATTATCGAGAACATATCTCCAGTGGCACAACATGTCGATGATAATTCCGCCGTCATCCTCCTTCCGGTAGTTCCAGCTCGGCCTTTGAGCCGGAACGTTAAATCCTTCGAAGACCCAATATCCGAATTCTCCTCTGATGGATAAAATTTTCCCAAAAAAATCATTTTCCATCAGACGTTTAAGCTTCAACATTCCAGGAAGAAACAATTTATCCTGAACGACACCGTGTTTAACCCCGGCCTTCTCACAGACGTCATATAGCTCCAAAGCTGTTGCCGTATCGCTGGCAATCGGCTTTTCGCAATAGACATGCTTGCCTGCTTTGGCGGCCATTTTTACAGCATCGGCTCTTCGTCCTGTTGTCTGGGCGTCGAAATAAATTTGGTAGGAAGGGTCACTCATCACCTCCTCCAGATTGGTGGTCCATTTGCTGACGCCCGACATTTCAGCAAGTTTCCGGAGTTTCACCTCATCACGGCCAACCAAAATCGGATCGGGCATGATAAATTCTCCCGGACCGCATTGAATGCCACCTTGTTTAATGATTTCAACGATTGATCGCATCAGATGCTGGTTGGTTCCCATGCGGCCGGTAACTCCATTCATGATAATGCCAACTTTGTGAATTATGGTTTTTTCGCTCATAGTTAATTATTTAATAGATCCCTTTCATTTCGTCTTATTCATTTCATTTACAATCTATCCATTACGTCCGATCAAATTCATCCCTCCTTTTCCAATA
>JBBQJE010000310.1:0-3651 GCA_038325635.1 Bacteroidales bacterium | reverse complement strand
GATTTAGTTAAACATTTTTTGACGATCTCGCCGGTTAGACCATCAGTTTTGCCTGATCCAGGGAGGGAAATCTGCATAGCGGACGACGCCGCATTGAATTTTAACTCCTTATCGTCCAAATACTTGGAAACATAAACCAGTGTTAGGAATGTTTTTAGATCGCCAAGCCGGTCAATCACCATCAGCTTCTGTTCTTTGTTAGCAGCAAGAACCATCACTTTGCGATAGTACAGCAATTTTTGGTCGTCCGGAAGGGCTGATTTTGCTGTCAGATCGACGAATCCTTTGAATGCTTTGGCTTGATAGGCAGGATTAGTCGAGCAGATTTTAAACAAAGCATCTCCTGCATCAGCACTGCTCCATTTTACCAAGGCAGCAAAAGCGGATGCCTTAACTACTTGATCGTTAGAATCAAATGCATCCACAACTTTCTTCAAAGCCTCTCTTCCTCCTAGTCGGGAAAGCACATCCAGGGTACGATCCGGGTCTGCAGCAGCAGTTAATTTGTTAATAAATTGAGCCTTTTCCTCACTATTTAATCTACTGGTAGCACTTACCAGGGAAAGCTGAACTGCCGAAATCTGATCCTTCGTGGTAGCATTTTTCAGAAGTTCGAGCAAGAAAGCAATATCCATCTCCGATGACAAATTTTTCAACGCACCGTAAGCGGCTTTTGAAATATCCGCATCAGCGTCTGCCAGGTAACTGGTGACTTTCTTGAAACAGTGCTTCGCCGATTTGGCGCCAATAAGTCCAATAATCTCAACCTTCGCCGCTTTTGGAGCACCGTCAAGAGCGGCGCACAATTTTGTGATGTGTTTTTCATCCAATCTGCGAGACAAGGCATTCGCAGTAACTTTAGCATCCAATCCCTTGATCAGATGAGCTTCCAGCAACGAAACGGAAGCCTCCGATTTTATCAATACAATGGCTTCTATCGCTGCATCTCTGACCTCTTCTGAAGGATCGGCCAATAATGATTCAAAAGTACCCAGAAGGTTGGGGCAGCCTTTGCGGCCAAGCATTTCAACGATCTCGGCACGCTTTTCTCCGGTTACTTCCTTCAATTTGGCAATCCATTGACGAGTGGCTGAAACATCCAACAAGTTAGCAGCCAAATTCATAACACCGGCTCGATAGGCCTTGTCAGAGGAACCAAATTCAATCAACAACTGAGGCAATGATTCGAAACCCCAATATTTTACACGTATCGCCAGGGCTACTGATCTAATTTGCAACTGATTAGCAGCCGTACATTTAATAAAATTTGTCAATACCTTGTAGCAAAGCTCCAATTCACCCTTTTCACCGAGCCGATCTGCGTATATAAGAAGTGCGTTCACAGTCCCTGTCGGTTCATACAGATACTTAACCTGTGAAGCCCTATCTGTTAACAGGTTATAACTTTCTCTGGATGCAATATGTGCAATCGATTCGAGAATTACCCGCTGCAATTTTGGATCCGCTCCATCAAGTTTTTTGACTAAAATAGCATTTGCTGCTTCCAATTTCATCATCCCAACCGCCTTGGAAAGAGCCAAGGCAGGAATTCCCTGCGCTACTTCCAGTGCCTGGACCATTACTATTCCTGCTTCCGGTGTTGCAACTGCCAGAAGGACCTTAACTGCGGCATCGCAAAGTTTTTCATCTTGCAGGTATTGGCTCAGAATTCCAACTGATTGATCTGCAGCCACAAAATAAAGCTGAGTTAAATAAAAAGACTGAACATCTTTGTCTTTAGCGCCTTTCAAAGCGCTTAACAATCCGCTTTCAACCATTTTTTTATCCTCATCTTTCCCAAACTGGGAAACGTATTTCGCCAAGCTTGCAACCACAAATCGGGCTGCAACATCATCACCGGTACCGGGTGGAACAATTTTGGCGATGAAAAGGGCAAAACCCTCTTCTTTCAAATCTGCAACTTCTGCCATCAGACTATTTAGCCGGGTGTAATCTTTTGTCGGCACTTGCGCCAAGGCGTCTGCCACCTTTGTATTTACGGTTCTGTTTCCCTGACTCATCCCGTTAAAATTCAGGACAAGAATCAGCGAAACTATCGTTAAAATCGAAAATATTTTCTTCATAACTTATTCTATTATAACTTGTTCGAAATTTACATTAAATTATTCCCGGAGCTGTTTCGGAATATACTGCTCAAAATGTTAAGGTTTCCAAAATCTATTAGACGCATTGAAATGCGTATCTAACCTCCTCTTATCTTCACGTCCTCCAGTCTCCCATACGATCACATAGGATCGCCCCATCGTATCCATTGTTCAACATTCTTCTTTTTACAGCGACCAAGGCGCACGCATAGGCTGGTGAATCAACCGGTTAGCGGCTTCATCATCGATAAACTGCTGAGCAACGGGATCAAAATGCAGCGTCCGTCCCAGTTGCAGGGCAATTACGCCCATGTTAACAATAGTGGCTGAATGAAATCCGTTCATCTCGTTTAATGCAAATTTCTTTCTTGTCCGAACCGATTCCGTAAATGTAGTAATCTGCGGTTCCGGATCAGGTAATGTCTCGATAAAAGACTGAAGATTAGGAATGTTTGATTTAAATCCTCTGAAAATTTTACCATTTGGTCCTTCAATATAGGCGGCATCTTTGTCGCGATTTTCACCATCGAGAATAATCTTGCAGCCATCGGCATACGTGTATTCAATTCTTCGCCAGGATCCAACGGCATCGTAATGTTGCTCGGGTGCGTCGACCTCCACTTTAATAGGACTAGTATCATCTTTTCCCAACATATATTGCACAGGATCAAGGTAATGCTGTCCCATATCGCCTAATCCGCCGCCGTCATAATCCCAATACCCGCGGAATTTTGCATGCACACGCTCCGGATTGTAGGGTTTGTAGGGAGCCGGCCCGAGCCACATATCGTAATCCAGCTCTTCAGGAACCGGCATCGGCTTGAGGTTACGCTCGCCACTCCAATAGAATTTCCAATCGTAGCCGGTAATACCGCTAACGGTCACCTTTAATGGCCAGCCTAGAATGCCGCTTTGGATCACTTTCTTCAGGGGTTTCACGTCAGTTCCCAATCCGTAGAAAGTATCTTTAAACCGGAACCAGGTATTAAGTCTGAAAATTCGATCGTATTTATTGATCTCTTCCACAACCCGCAGTCCTTCGCCAATAGTGCGCGTCATCGGTTTTTCACACCAAATATCCTTGCCTGCTCGGGCGGCCTCAACAGCCATAATACCGTGCCAATGGGGAGGTGTAGCAATGTGAACTATATCAATATCAGGCTGTAATAATAATTCCCGAAAATCATGGTACGTCTTAACAGGATTCGGGATCATTTGTTTTACCTGTTCGAGGTGCTTTTTGTCAACGTCGCAAATGGCGACTACCCGTGTATCTTCGTATCCAATATGTCCGCGCCCCATTCCGCCCACTCCAATAATGGCCTTATTGAGCTGATCGCTTGGAGCTGTAAATCCGGTTCCTCCAAGTACATGCCTCGGAATTACCATGATGCCTGCCATGGCCAGCGATGTGTTCAGAAAATTTCGTCTCTTCATGATCAATAATATTTAGTTTTTCAGTCTATCAATCTAACGGTCAAATAGCCAATTAATTTCACCTTACAATCTTCTCATCTTTCATTCATTCCTCTAGTCCTCACGTCTT
>JBBQJE010000309.1:0-3667 GCA_038325635.1 Bacteroidales bacterium | reverse complement strand
CGAATTTTTGTCAGTTTAACCAATAATTCGAACACGGATCTCTACATTTCTGAAAATAAACTTCCAAGAGATTTCTTCGTATAATAGCTCATAACGTTAAAACACGATATGAAGAAGAAGGCTATTTATATAACACTGTTTCTATTCCTCAAGATTGCCCTTGTCCTGATTGTTTTGGGTTTTTCCAATAGGCTAGGAACGAAAGAGGGAGAGAAGGGGCTAGACGAAGAGGGAGCAAATGTCTCTTCCTTTTTTTCAAACCCTTCAAATATTTTAAACATTTCAAACAAATTGCACATGAACTCAGAAAAAGATACAAAACCTGGAAATCCTTATTATTCCAGAACTGATCAGACGAAACTGACTATTTCGGATGCTGAATGGAAGAAGGTACTGCCTCATGATTTGTATGAAGTTGCCCGAAACAAGGGAACCGAAAGATCATTTACCGGTAAATATTGGGATTTTACCGGAAAGGGAACTTATTATTGTGCTGCATGCGGATTTCAGCTCTTCCGATCGGATGCAAAATTTGCCAGCGAATGCGGATGGCCCAGCTTCTTTGAGCAGGTCGATCCAAAGAGTGTTATTTTTCATGCGGATCGTAGTTTTGGAATGAATAGGACGGAAGCACTCTGTGGTCGCTGCGGTGGACACCTTGGGCATCTGTTTGACGATGGGCCGAAACCAACAGGAAAACGCTACTGCATGAACTCGATTGCATTAGATTTTGAACCTGACGCCCCTGCCATTACCTCTCAGAATGCCACAGCATTGGAAACCATAACGTTGGGCGGAGGTTGTTTTTGGTGCATAGAAGCTATTTATAAAAGCTTACAAGGAGTTGAAAAGGTTACCTCTGGCTATTCAGGAGGCAAGATACCTAATCCCACCTACCGGGAAGTTTGTACCGGCGAGACTGGTCATGCGGAAGTGGTACAGGTGGTTTATGATCCTAGAAAGACCAGCACTGAGGAGATTTTGAAGGTATTCTTCACGGTTCACGATCCTACTACGCTAAACAGACAAGGAGCAGATGTGGGAACTCAATATCGATCGGTTATCTATTATCAAAATAGGGAACAGCAGGAGATTGCAGATGAGTTGATTGCGGCTATGAATAAGGCAAAAGTTTACAGCAGTCCAATTGTTACAAAAGTTGAACCTCTCACAAAATTTTATGAAGCAGAGGATTACCACCAGGAATATTACAGGTTGCACAAGAACGAACCCTATTGCAGAATGGTGATTCAACCGAAGATGGAGAAATTTGAGAAGATTTTTAAGGATAGGATAAAGAAGTGAGAAGTGAAAAGTGAATAGTGAAAAATGAAAAATAGTGGATGCAGAATATGCTTCTTCTATTTTTCATTTTTCACTATTCATTTTTCACTTCTTTTTGTAATTTTGGATTATTACCAAAGACCAATCATTAAAACTAACAAGATGGATGCGTAAAGTGTGGATCTAATTTTAGATGTTTATGAAGAAATCTTCTTTGGCATTCCGAACTTTAGCGAAATTTTGATAAAAATCATCCTCCGATCGGTAACCAACTGTCATAACAACCACCGAATGAAGATTTTGTTCCTTTAATCCTAGTATTGCGTCAAATTGGTCGGCGTCGAATCCTTCCATTGGGCATGCATCAATGTTCAGTTCAGCAGCAGCTACAAGTCCGAAACCTAAAGCAATGTAAACTTGATGAGTTAACCAATTTTGTACAACTTCTTTGGGGCGTTGGAAGGTGCCCTTCATCATATCTGCATAACCGGAAAGACTACTTTCTCCGATATTGCGGGTTTTTGCAACAAGATTAACGAATTCGTCAACTCCAGCTTCGTTAAAATCCGATTTCACAGCAAATATTAATAATTGGGATGCATCGGTAATCTGAGATTGATCCCATGCTGCAGCACTCAGGTTTTTACGGATTTCTTCATTCTCTACAACGAGAACTTTATATGCCTGAAGTCCGTAGGAGGAGGCTGACAAGCGGATTGCTTCGAGCAGGGTTGAAAGATCTTCTGAATTTATTTTTTTTGTTGAGTCGAATTTTTTCGTAGCGTAACGTTTATTCAATTGTTCTAAGAGTGCCATATTTTAGTGTGTTTATTAATGATTTATTTATAAAACTTGCATACAGCCTAAGCCACTAAAAGTTTCAGCAGAGGAAGTGATTTAGCAATTAGTTAAGAAAATATGCTAATATGCTAATATGCTAATGTGCTAATTTGCTAATGTGCTAATATGCTAATATGCTAATAACTAGAAGCATTCGTTCGTTTTTAATATAGTATAAAGCGAATGCCTTTCTTTTTTCATTAGCACATTAGCACATTAATCTTGCGGTCTGGCAATCATCACGCCGGTAACTTTTTTGCTTTTGGCTAAATATTGTGTGAAAGGTTCGGTGCTTACGGTAACTTTCATGATGGAGGATGAAGCATGCAACAGGTAAACCCGACCTTCCTTTTTTAACAAGATACCGACATGCAATACGTCGATGCCTGGAATTGAAGTCGTAAGTGTGACGATATCACCGTCTTTGACATCCCCTTCGATACTTTCAAATTGGTTGGTCGGGATATAATAGAATTTTTGAGCTGAAACCTGTGCTTCGATCTTTTGAATTTGAGCTGTAGTAGCCGGATCGTTTATCAATTGCGGGTACTCTTTTGGATGAGTACTCATGAAGTTTAGGCTGATTGGCAGTACTTTACCATTCATCTGAGCGGCCATTGCCTGCACAATGTGTCTGGATTCATTGTCTGAAATCCATTCGCAGAAATAATGCAGCCGACTGGAATAGCCATTCATTTTACCACCTCTGTAACGTATATTTTCTATCTCGGAACAGAATCTTGTAATATCCGGATGGTCGCTTTTAATCGTTCGGGCCAGCGCAAGACAGTTTTCTGCAAATGTGGTGCAGTCGAGCTGATGAAGGTTGATCACCAATTTTTCCTCTGTGGTCTTGTCGAGGGTTTTGGCAATGTATGGTGTATTTAAAAAGTCCAATCCAATTTTCAGCACCAAGTCACCCATGGGCAAATTTCGATCCTTGGAGAAAGTTTTCAACTTGGATTGAAGGATAGCCTGATCCATTTTTGATATCTCCGGGTTTGAGGCAAAGATGGAGGATGAAAGAGCACAAATAATAATTAGCAGAAGAATTGCTTTGTGTTTCATGAATTTTCGATTTTCGATTTTCGATTTTGGATTGCGCTACATTTTAGTATTTCCATCATTTATGTCGTTTCTTTAATTCCGTTGCTAAATCCGAAAGAGAATACCCTTTGTGTGCAAGCAATACGATCAAGTGATAGACCAGATCGGAGGCTTCGTAGATAAGCCTTTCATCGTTGTTGTCCATCGCTTCGATGACCGTTTCGACCGCTTCTTCGCCCACTTTCTGTGCGATTTTGGCAGTACCTGATTCAAAAAGAGAAGTCGTGTAGGAACCTTTTGGCATCTCGGCTTTTCGCCTGGAGATGAAATCCTGCAGCGTTTTTAGGAAGTAAAAATCATCCGTTGGATTGGACTCTTCCCAGCAGGTATCTGCTCCGGTGTGGCACACTGGCCCTACCGGGATTGCTTTAATTAAAAGCGTATCCTCATCGCAATCAGCAGTCATGGAGACTACATTCAGAAAATTACCGGATTC
>JBBQJE010000308.1:0-3695 GCA_038325635.1 Bacteroidales bacterium | reverse complement strand
TGGATGTTCAGTTTTCAGAAAGTTTTCTTTTTCCGAATATTCCACTCGATTTGCTCAAAAATATTCCAGCGGGTATCCTTATCGATTCCATCAAATCCGATCAATCAAAATGTTTGCTTTCCATCTATTTTAGACCGTCATCGATCAAAAATGGGCTCAATTATTCAATGATCGTTAGCGGTATAAAAGACGAGTGTGGGAATGTAATGAAAGATCAATCGCTAAAATTCGGATTCTATTTACCGGTTAAATCAGACTTATTGATCAATGAGGTTCTGTTTAATCCCTACCCGGATGGTTCTGATTTTGTCGAGATATATAATAATAGAGGTCATGAGGTGGACCTGTCCGGACTATGCCTGGCCACCCGGGATGAGAAAAATGTCTTGATTCAGGTATCCCCAATAGCCGCAGTTCAACGCTATTTGCCAGCCGATTCCTATCTGGCATTGACCAAATCCCGTGAGGGAATAGTGCGTTTTTATTCATTGAAGGGAGAAGAGACGCTTCTTCAAATGGAGAAATTTCCTTCTCTTGTAGATCAATCCGGTTGCGTGGTTTTGCTCAACCAAAACAAAGAAATCCTTGATGAAATGATCTATGACGATAAGATGCATCATCCTTTTATTACTGAAACCGAAGGAATATCGCTGGAGCGACAAAGCATTTCTTCATCCTCACTCAGAAAAGACAATTGGCATTCTGCAGCAAAAAGTGTCGGATTTGCGACTCCGGGATATAAAAATTCAGCGATAGAAAAGGCTGATTCGACAGATCAGTGGGTTAGAATTGACCCTGTGGTTTTCTCTCCGAACGGGGATGGAATCAATGATAACCTAAATATCTACATAAATACGGTGCAACCTGGATGGTTATTAAATATAACGATTCTGAATTATGCCGGAATGGTAATTCGAAAATTGGCCAATAACTTTACAACCGGAACCTCTGATGTAATTACATGGAATGGATTAACCGCTGACTCACAAAATGTTAACCCCGGAATTTATGTATTGCAAATTTCTATTTTTGAACGAACAGGGAAAATTCAAGCTGCACGATTTGCCTGTGTTCTGACCGACCATCTTTGATTCAATATATTTCGCGTATACTTTTTTTAAATTTGGCATCTTAAAAGAAGTAATTAATTGAATACTATATGGAACGCAGAAAATTTATCACTTCGGGTATTGGTGCCGGCATCGCAACTGGTGCTGCGATAACTTTTGGAGGTATTGATAATCTCATGGCAGGGAATGCTGCTTTACCTTATGATTTGGTGGCCGTACGGGGGGGAGAACCGGATGTCATGTTTGACAAAGGTATTGAATCACTGGGCGGCATGTCACAGTTTGTTAAACCTGGTCAGAAGGTTGTTATTAAGCCAAATATCGGTTGGGACCGTGTTCCTGAGCGTGGAGCCAATACCAATCCGATACTTATCAAACGTATTGTTCAACAGTGTATTAAAGCAGGTGCAAAAGAGGTATTCGTCTTCGACCATACTTGTCACGAATGGACGAAATGTTATAAAAATTCCGGAATTGAACAGGCTGTCGTAGACGCCGGAGGCAAAATGGTACCTGGTGATAGTGAAAGATATTATAAGCAGGTGGAGGTTGTAGGTGGTGTCAAACTCAAAGACATGAAAGTACATGAATTGTTACTCACCAGTGATGTTTTCATTAGTGTGCCAATTCTTAAGCATCATAGCTCTTCAAAAATTTCTATCTCGATGAAGAATATGATGGGTTGTGTGTGGGATCGCGGGTTTTGGCATAAAAACGACCTTCATCAGTGTATGGCAGATTTTCTTCGATATAAAAAGCCTGATCTCACGATCGTAGATGCTTACTATGTGTTGAAGCAAAATGGCCCGATGGGCGTTTCGCTCGATGACGTGATCACGATGAAGAGTCTGATTATTTCAAAGGATATTGTAGCTGCCGATTCGGCCGCTACTAAATTTTTCGGGAAAGACCCGGCAGAAATCAACCATATCCAAATTGCCAGTGCTGCCGGTTTAGGTGTGATGGATATTTCTAAATTGAACATCAATCGAATCAATTTGTAATGAATTTTTTGCTGCTGAAAAGGTTAAGGGTTGGTTTTGCCATCTTCTTTCTGATATTATTGGTTTCAGTTTTTATTGATTTTAGAAAGAGCTTTCCGGTAGAATTTTTCGAAGGAGCTGTTTTTTTTCAATTTGTTCCTTCTTTGCTTAAAACTGTTACCGTTCCGGGTGCCTTTAGTTTTGGATTTGTCCTTGTCCTGCTGCTGACGATCCTATTCGGGCGGGTCTATTGTTCTGTTTTATGCCCTCTCGGGATTTTTCAGGATTTTATTTCGTGGCTGTCAGGAAAAACGAAGAAGAAACGCAGGTACAAGTATCACAAAGCCTGGACAATTGGCAGGTATGCAGTCTTGGCCATCGTCTTGCTCCCACTTTTATTTGGAAGTATTACAATGGTAACATTGTTAGACCCTTACAGTCTTTTCGGTAGAATATCAACAACCATTTTCAAGCAGATCGCGGTTGTTGTTAACAATATCTTCGCAGCAGGATTTGCAAAAATTGATATTTATAACTGGTTGTACCGATACGATATAATTCAGGTTCACCCGGCGATCCTTATTGTTACCACTCTATTTATGGTTGGGATTCTTTTGACTGCTTTTTACCGGGGCAGATTGTATTGCAACGCAATTTGTCCGGTAGGGACTTTCCTGGGATTTTTGTCGAAATTTGCCATTTTTAAAATCGTTCTCGATAAAAATAATTGCACTAAATGCGGTCGCTGTGCACGTGTCTGTAAGGCTGAATGCATTGAAATCAAAACCCAAAAGATAGATTACAGTCGTTGTGTTGCTTGTTACAACTGTCTGACGGTTTGTAATGATCATGCAATGCACTACAAACCGCTTAGTTCGAAGGCTTTTGAAAAGCCGGTAGGCCTAGCGCCCCAAATGAATTCCAATTCGAAAAGAGCTAGCTCCGATTTGTCAAAAAGGAATTTTCTGGTCACCAGTGTTGTTGGCATTGCCGCGTTATATGGATTCAAAGCACCCGATTCCATCCCCGGACAGAAAAAGTCTAAGCTGATTGTTCCAAAACCCAAAGGTCAGAGCACTATTGCGGAGAAAAAGACTGCCCCTGTTTCTCCGCCGGGTTCTCGTTCCGTGGAACGTTTTAACAAAATTTGTACCGGCTGCTCTCTCTGTGTAACTGCCTGTCCGACAAAAGTCTTGCAGCCTGCATTTATGGAATACGGGTTAATTGGAATGATGCAGCCACACATGAGCTACCACAAAGGGCTGTGCGAATTTGATTGTACACTTTGCAGTGATGTTTGTCCAACCGGGGCAATCATCCCAATTACAACTGATGCAAAACATTTGCTTCAAATAGGGCAGGTTCAGTTTGAAAAGAAAAACTGTATTGTTGAAACCGAAAAAACCGATTGTGGCGCCTGTTCCGAACACTGTCCGACCAAAGCAGTTCAAATGGTGCCCTACGGAAAATTGTTTATCCCTGAAATAGACCAGAAAATTTGTGTCGGATGCGGTGCATGTGAGTATGCTTGTCCGACGACTCCTTTCAAGGCAATTTATGTTAACGGCAATCCAATTCATCTTGCGGCAGAGAAACCCAAGACCGAGAAGGCGAAGAATGCATTAAAGGAGGGGGAATTTCC
>JBBQJE010000307.1:0-3699 GCA_038325635.1 Bacteroidales bacterium | reverse complement strand
TGCCCTTTTCACTCGTTGTCATTCTCTTCGTCTATTTCCTTATGTTGAGAAAAACAACCAAAAGTTTAGTTCTGACACCTATCCAGCAATACTCTCCTGAAACCAATTTATATACCTACGTCAACAATAAATTAAGGCTTTCACAACTTTTTTACTTCCCTTTACATCTTCCTTTTTGGGGTAAATGGATTGTTAGTCAGGGGCATGAAGGCAAATATACCCACAAAGGTGAATGGAGTAATGCCTTCGATTTTATATTGCTCGATGAACAGATGAAGAGCTACTCATCTAATGGTTCAACTTGTGAAAATTACTACTGCTACAACAAACCGGTATTAGCACCTGCTGATGGCATTGTAGAAGAGATTATCGATAATATTGATGATAACGAGATGGGGAAAATTGACACCCTTAATAATTGGGGAAATACTGTTATTATCAGACACTTGCCTGGATTATATACGCAGTTGTCGCACCTGAAAAAAGGCACTTTTAAAGTGGCAATAGGGGACAGAGTCAAACGAGGAGATCTTTTGGCAAATTGCGGAAATTCAGGACGTTCGCACCAACCGCACGTTCATTTCCAGGTGCAAGCTTCGCCAAAGATGGGAGCTAAAACGATAAACTATCCATTCGCCTATTATCTCAATTCAAAGAATCTTAAAGATGATCTAACTACCTTCTCAATTCCTGCTGAGGGAGAAATTATTTCAAACATACATTCCCATACCTTATTAAAAAAAGCCTTTGCAATTCAACCAAATACGGTTCTGAAATTTAGCTATTTAAATGAAAACGGAGTTGCCAAAACAGCTGAATGGGAAGCTTTTACTGATGCTTACAACTACAACTATCTGTATTGCCGTGAAACGAGAAGTACTGCCTATTATGTGAACGACGAAAGTATGTTCTATTTTACAACCTTTTACGGAGATAAAAATTCCTTGTTGTACTATTTTCACCTCACAGCATTTAAAGTTCTGCTTGGATATTACGAAAAGCTTGAAGTTGTGGACGAACTTCCATTGAATAGCATCTTCAATAAAAACGGTTTAATTTGGCTGCACGATTTTATCGCCCCTTTTACAAAACGAGTTCGCGTGTATTTTTCGATAATGCCGACCGAGACAGACGATCCCTATTATCCGCAAGCTCTGACACTCGTCTCAAAAATAAACCTCTCTGTTTATGGAAGAAGTCGTTCAGAAAGTACAGGAACGATTCATCTGAAAAATGAGAGGATTGAAAAATTTACCTACGATAATAAAAAAATTAAGATTGAAGCAAAATGTTTAAATACCTGGTAATCATATTGCTGTGCTCACCTCTACACTCCTTTTCGCAGTCAAAATTAAGCTTTCAAAAGGCTGATAGTCTTTCCTATGCCTATTTCCTTAGAAGTGATTGGAAAAGCCTTATTGAATTAACAAAGGAAGCAACCAAACAAAAAATCGAATCAAAATTCATCCGACAACGTGCCGGATACGCCTATTACTGCACCGGTGATTACTACGCTGCAAAATACCAATACGAAAAAGCGTTGGAATATGATCAATCAGATAACCTCACCAAGGAATATTTATACTATTCAAGCCTCAATGCAGGATCCATTAATACCAGAATTTATGCCGGAAATCTATCATTTGATAGTGCATCTAGACTAGGTATTAAGCGTTTCAATCCTGTTGAATCAATCGAAACTGAATTCAACCTAAAAACAAATAATACGACAACTCACTCGAATCAAATCTATTACAGGGTTGGCATAAACACTGAATTAAGCTATCGAATCTCTTTATACCAATCTTATTCGTATTATCAGCAAACAATCAGCAGTGAATTAACTCAACAACCGGAATATCTGGCCCTGTTAAAAATCTCCCTTTCACCTGTTTGGCATATTAAAACTGCTTACCATAGATTATTTACCAATGTTGCCGGTTTGAAATATCCGGCTAACCTGGCATTTTTGTCCCTCTCATCACAATTAAACCGGTTTAATCTGGAGGCAAGCGCATCAATTTTGAAATCGTCATTTGCCACTACCCAGCAGTCCGGATTACAAGCTAGTGTGGCTCTTCCCGGCAGATCCAATATTTATCTTACCAGTTCAATAGTTGGAATGAATGAAAGCTCGGCATTCAGAATGATATTTTCTCAAACAGCCGGATTCAAATGGACGAAAAACCTATGGGCTGAAGGAAATATTACGAAGGGAAATCTAAAAAACTACAACACTTTTAATTCACTATACGTATACAATTCAATTGATCCATCCGTATTTAGAACGGGTTGTTCCTTAATCTATTTCTTAGGTAAGCATTTAACCATAACGGGCAATTTCACCTTCGATCAACAAAAAATCGAAAGCAATAGTACGAATTTATCATATTATCAATATTCATATTCAGGAGGATTAAAATGGAAACTTTAAAAAAATTATTTTTTGTTATCGCAATTATTCTAGGCACGAATACTATTAAGGCTCAGAATATCAATGATTTGCAAATTAGTTTCAGTAAAAGTTACATCGCTGAGAATCAGGGTAAATATGATTTAGCCATCAGTGAGATGAAAGCAATTTATCAGGAGAAGGATTATATCTCAAATATCCGAATGGGTTGGCTTACTTATTTGGTGAAGCAATACAATGAGTCAATTTTGTATTATAAGAAGGCAATTGCCTTAAAACCTTACGCTATTGAGGCACGACTGGGATGTGTAAAACCTCTTAGTGCCATTGAAAATTGGGAAAAAGTAAAAGAACAGTATACCGAAATTTTAAAGATAGATCCACTGAATACTACCGCAAATTATTGGTTAGGTGTAATCTACTTCAACAGAAAAGATTACAAAACAGCAACTAATCTTTTTGAAAAAGTGGTCAATCTCTATCCTTTAGACTACGACTCTGTTATCATGCTTGCCTGGTCAAAATTTAACAATAACAGTCATGCCGATGCAAAATTACTATTTCAACAAGCCCTTATCATTCATCCAAACGACACCTCTGCCTTGAGCGGATTACAACTTATTGGGAAATGGCTGGAATCGAATCTTAGTGCTCCGAAAAAAAAATAGTGTTAACCCAAATGTTTGAAAAATAACTTCTACTTTCACGTTTTGTTAAAAGCTAACTCAACGTAAGTATATTATTCAAACTATATATCTGATGCTAAAAATTGCGTTAAACACTTTGTGGGTCTTTGTACTTCTCACATTTAGTGGAAATCTCATTGCTCAAACCAGGATCACATTTGAAAAGTACAAGACAAATACGGAGGTTCAAAAAGCATTGAACTCGTTACAGCAAACATCTCCAAACAAAGCATCCCTTCACCAAATTGCTGAAAGTCCCGGAGGTGAACCCATTATCATTCTGGAAATAGGGAAAGACCTCAAAAACGTTCCAGCTATTTTTGTTGGGGCCAATTTTGAAGGCAAAACACCACTATCCACCGAAGGTGCTCTTTATTTGGCTAAAATGTTGCTGGATTCTACAACTTACACTCAAAATGTCAAATGGTTTATCTTGGCTCTGCCAAATCCGGATGCTACCGGTGGTTATTTCGCCAAGGTAAAATGGGAAAGGACGGTCAACAATTCAGCTGTAAATGACGACAAAGACGATCAACTCAATGAAGATGGCCCTGAAGATCTCAACGGTGACGGTTGGATTACACAGATGCGGGTGGAAGA
>JBBQJE010000306.1:0-3738 GCA_038325635.1 Bacteroidales bacterium | reverse complement strand
AAGGAAGCCAAAGTTGACAGTATCGTTGATTTGATCACGTCGCCGGATAAGTTAAACATGAATATTTTCAGGTATAATATTGGCAGTGGCGATGATCCCTTACATCGTGGCGGGCACATGGTCAAAGGCAAAGGGAAACGAGCAGAAATGAAAGGGTTCAAACTATCGGCAGACGCTGCTTACGACTGGACTGCCGACAGAGGTCAGCGCACGTTGATGCTGAAAATAAAGGCCAAAAGACCGGATGCCATATTCGAAGCATTTTCGAATTCGCCATCCTATTGGATGACCTACAGCGGCTGTGCCGGAGGTAATATTGACCCAATGAAAGATAACCTGAAACCAGAATACTACGAGCCTTTTTGCGACTACCTGGTTGCTGTTTGCCAACACTATAAAGATAAATATGGGATAGAATTCAACTCACTGGAGCCATTTAACGAATCGACATCGAACTACTGGAATAATTTGGGAAGTCAGGAAGGATGCCACTTTGACGACCTGCGTCTGTTGAAACCTCAAGCCCGGCTCGATTGGCAATTAATGGAAGAAAACAATGAAATCTGGCAAAATTAAGTCGGCATACCGAACGAGCACTTCAGAAAACTGTGCAGAAATTTCGGCCCCTGCCATCCAAAAACAGGGGCTACATTTCGAAGCACCCGGATTGTCGCTGACAACCTTTGTGGTCTCAGGATTGTAACTGCGAAAGGATATAAAATTGCTTGCGAATTAAATACTGTTCAATCATTGTTTGTTGCATTTGCCTTCTACATAGCCTATTTTGTGATGGCAGTACCTGCAGGTCATTTGCTGGAAAGAGTTGGTTTCAAAAAGGGTATTATGATCGGATTCTGGGGCATCCTCTCTTGGAAGCCAAAGTATTTCCTCCCTTTATCTTAGGTGTTACCATGTCAGGCTTTCTGTTAGGGATTGTACTAATACCGAAATACCTAAATCATCTTATGGGTTGAGAATTTGTACAGTTTCTGCCACCTTGTTAACACTTTTATTTTTCATGGTTAGTGGACAGCTCACTTTATTTGGTCTTACTGCTTCATCTTCGATATGGGTACTTGTAATACTGGGACTTTCAAATTCGCTCATGTGGGCAGCAATATGGCCGCTTGCCCTTAACGGCCTCGGAAGATTTACAAAAATGGGTGGATCCATCCTCATCATGAGTTTGTGCGGAAGCGCCATTGTTCCTATTATTTATGGATATTTTGCTGATCTGTACAATCCCCACGACGCATACTGGGGGCTTTTCCCATGTTATGTTTACCTTGTTTATTATGCCTATCTTGGTTATCAAATTAAAAATTGGTCACTGAAGAATAGCATCAGTATTAACTAGCAATTAAAATGCAAGAAAAATATGAGATCAGAAAATAACCTATTAAAAATAGTTAACGGACAGGTTGTAACTCCGTTAGGCATTCTAAAAAATGCGACGGTGATCGTCAGATCTGGCTTGATTGAAGCGATTGCCCCAGGTATACAGGATGCGCCGGGAGTAACGGAGATTGATGCAAAAGGGCAGTATATTGCACCAGGGTTAATAGACATTCAGGTTAATGGGTACAATTCTGTTTCATTTTGCCTCGATGGCGCAGTGAATGCTTCAGCAAGTGATGGAAACCTAACGTTTTCAGGTGTTAAGAAAGTTACGGAGGATCTATGGAAAGAGGGTGTTACGACCTATTTTCCTACGCTGACCACCAATAGTCAGGATTTGTTGATAAATAATTTTGGCATCCTTGCCAAATCGATGAGAGATCCTTCTTTGATGGGATCCATACCTGGTTTTCATCTTCCAGCCGAAATACTGAAGGTATTTTACAAAACTAAAGGAGCAGAAAATATTGTTATTACATCAGATGTTACTAGTTTTGCCGGATTACCTGTAGGTACTTACAGAATAAAGAATGGACAGAGTGTAGAAAAAACAGTGGATGGAAATCTTCGGTTTTCGGGTCAGGAGGGAGGACTTTATGGTTCTGCATCACCTTTGCGAAATGGGGTGGCTCATATTATGAAAGTTACCGGTTGTGGTCTGGAAAAGGCCATCCAAATGACAACGTTAAATCCGGCACTTGTGCACAATCTAAAGGATCGTGGATCATTGGCAATTGGCAAACGAGCTGATTTAATTATGTTTACGTTGGAGGATAACAAGATGATAATTCAGAAAACAATCGTTGCAGGCCACACCGTCTATTCAAATAACTAATTGACATTCAATATTAAATCAATACGATATGAAAATTTTAATCTCTGAGAACAAACAAGAACTAGGCAAAAAAGCAGCGGCAAAAGGTGCTGAAATCATTCGAACAGCAATTCTTGAAAACGGAAAAGCAACTATCATCGTTGCTACCGGAGCATCGCAATTTGAGTTACTGGAAGAATTGGTCAAAGAAGATATTAATTGGTCTGAAGTTTCGGTCTTTCATTTGGACGAATATGTTGGAATGTCTGAATTACACCCAGCCTCGTTTCGAAGATTTCTTAAAGAGAGATTTGTTGACTTAGTTTCACCAAAGGAGATCATTTATGTAAATGGCGAGTCTGATCCTTATCAGGAATGTATCCGGTTAGGAAGGATGATCAGTCAGTATCCGATTGACGTTGCTTTTGTGGGGATTGGCGAAAACAGCCACCTGGCATTCAATGATCCGCCTGCCGACTTTGAGACTGAAGAGGCTTATATTGTTGTAACCCTGGATGAGGGCTGCCGCCGCCAGCAAATGGGTGAAGGTTGGTTCCCCACATTTGATGATGTTCCGAAGCAAGCCATCAGCATGTCGATTAAACAGATCATGAAATCAAAGGCTATTATTTGCTCCGTACCCGA
Organism: Bacteroidales bacterium; assembly: GCA_038325635.1. GTDB lineage: Bacteria > Bacteroidota > Bacteroidia > Bacteroidales > Prolixibacteraceae > CAINVV01. The sequence continues at coordinate 881 of JBBQJE010000306.1, read as the reverse complement.
TGATAGAAAGGCTGATGCTGTTAAAAAAGCCTTAGAAGGTATTATTTCACCGGAAATTCCGGCGTCGATTATGCGTCTGCATGAAGCAACTTGGCTGTACCTTGATAAGGATTCGGCTTCATTGCTATCCGTATAAGGAGAAAGATAATTTGGCGTTGCGAGAGCGGTCTTCTATGTGATACGATTGTCTACTGTAATATTCAACTAATACGACCATGGATAGACTTATTCTCCTAATTATTCTTTCAATCCTTATCGGAAACCTGGCGACAGCGCAGCTTCCTAATCCAAAATATTCCCTTATTTACGATTGAAAAAAATGTCCTGTCATGCGAAGACCTGAAATCAAAGATTGGAGCAGCACCATCAAGTCTCCTCTACTTTTTGAGGAGCTCTTCAAGGTTTATGCAAAACCGCTATTTTATTATGCTGCCAAATTCGTTGATGATGATGCCGCCAAAGACATCGTTCAGGATACTTTTGAAAAATTATGGACGGATTCTTCGCTCAAAGTTCACCATTCTTTGAATGCCTTACTTTTCACTATGGTTCGCAACAATTGTTTGCACCATCTTGATAAACAAAAAGTTAGGAATAAATACCGGGAAAGTTCCAGATTGAGCCTAAAAGAAGAAGAGCTTCGGTATTTTGTGGAAGAGAAGAGTAGTTTGATTGAGCAAGAAATGGAACAAAAACTCTCCGAAGTACTTGACAGACTGCCCGAACGCTGCCGGCAAATTTTCAGAATGAGTCGTTTTGATAATAAGAGGAACAAAAAAAAAGCAGAAGAGCATCAAATTACGGTGAAAGCAGTTGAAAAGCAGATTTAGAAAGCGTTATATAACATTAGGATAGAAATTAAAGAAAATTTTCCCATGTTG
>JBBQJE010000305.1:0-3770 GCA_038325635.1 Bacteroidales bacterium | reverse complement strand
GGCACCGATTACAAAGGAAAAAATCTTTATAAACTGGATCCAAGATTACCAAGTTCTCCGGATAAAAAATATAAAGGTAGAGGTTGGGTAGATTTCTTTGATTTCTTTGGGATCGAAAATCCTAATAAATATGCGGATTATAGAGAAGCGAAGCAAGCAGCCAGAAGACTATTAATCAAAGACAAAAAGGATTATCATAACAAAAAACGCTACCTTGAAGACAAAAGACTTACATGTAATCCGGACAGAAAATTCAAAAATAAGGGTTGGGTAAGTTGGGAGGATTTTTTGGGTATATTAGATAATACATAATATCAGATTTTAGAGATGAAATTCTCGAGTAGAAATTTGAACCGAATGATAAACGGCAGCTATTAAATAAAAAACCGCTAAACCAGAATTGACGAAATAATCTATCAGCTTTATGACTTAACAGAGGATGAGATAAAAATTGTGGAGGGGAAATGAAGATCTGATTCTGATTTAAAACATGAAATTGAAAGTGCGATTGATGAAGTTGAAGAATCTGTCTTGGAGGTATCTTAGATTGTTTAAAACGGATACGTTAATAAATCAAACATTTAATTTCGATAATAAAAATGCAAAGAGCCCTGATCTAATGAAAATCAGGGCTCTTTATATCTTTAGGAATTGATTATCCCAAATAGGTCTTTAGCAATTTACTGCGGGAGGTATGCCTCAGACGGCGGATGGCTTTTTCTTTGATTTGACGAACTCTTTCGCGGGTAAGGCCAAAGTGCTCACCAATCTCTTCAAGTGTCATCTCTGTGCTGGCAATGCCGAAGAACATGCGAATGATATCAGCTTCTCGCTCGGTGAGCGTTGCCAGTGAGCGTTCGATTTCGCGGGAAAGCGATTCGTCGATCAAAACACGGTCGGCATTTGGCGAGTCATTATTGATCAATACATCGAGCAGACTGTTATCTTCACCATCCACGAAAGGAGCATCCACGGATACGTGTCGACCTGAAACGCGAAGGGTATCGGCAACTTTCTCGGCAGGGAGCTCCAACTGATCGGCCAATTCTTCGGGTGAAGGTCTGCGTTCGTGTTCCTGTTCAAACTTAGAATAGGCTTTATTGATTTTATTCAACGATCCTACTTGGTTCAATGGAAGACGTACGATTCGGGATTGCTCAGCCAAGGCTTGCAAAATAGACTGACGAATCCACCATACCGCATAAGAGATAAATTTAAATCCCCTAGTTTCGTCAAATTTTTCGGCAGCTTTGATCAAACCTAAATTACCCTCATTGATCAAGTCGGGCAGACTCAATCCTTGATTCTGGTACTGTTTGGCAACAGAAACCACAAACCGAAGGTTGGCTCTTGTTAATTTTTCGAGAGCAGCCTGATCACCTTTTTTGATCCGTTGCGCTAACTCAACTTCTTCTTCAACAGAAATAAGTTCTTCTTTTCCAATTTCTTGAAGATATTTGTCAAGCGATGCGCTCTCGCGATTCGTTATTGACTTGGTAATTTTTAGTTGTCTCATGCTCTGCGATTAAAAGTCTGCAAAGATAGTAATAATGTTGTTTTGAACAATATTAAATCTTTCGTTACAATATACGATTTATTCGTTTAAATTAAAAACATAATAAGCCCATTTCCCATCCGGATAAACACCTTCTATTAATATCGGCTTTTTGTCACTCGATTTTGCGATGATTCGCTTGATCTCTTCCACACTGCCAACAGATATTTTGTTGACATCCGTGATGATAAATCCGGCTCGAACACCGGCATTTTTGAACTTTCCGCTTGTTATTTTCAGCACCTGAACTCCTTGATCGATGTTCAGCCGTTCTTTGTCTTTGTTTGAAATATCAGCAAATTCAACTCCAAGCGTAGAGAAAGATTCTTTAACAATGGAAGTGTTCCCTTTTAAGTTACGTAATGTTACGTTGAAAGTTTTCTCATTTCCGTCACGTTTAACTAAAATTACAACCTGATCGCCCGGACGATGTTTTCCTACTTGCTCCTGAAGTTCAGAAACGGAATTCACTTTCGTTCCATTTACGGCAATAATTATGTCGCCCTTCTTGATGCCGGCCGACCTTGCAGCACCATCTTCAGAGGTTTCATCGATATAAATTCCTTCGATTTTTGCCAGATTATATTTTTTAGCTAACTCGTCGTCAATATTTTTAATGGTAACCCCTAACAGAGCTCTTTGTACTTCTCCGAATTTTCGAAGGTCTTCCACTACCTTATGAACTATGGAGGCAGGAATTGCAAAAGAATACCCGGAATAGGAACCTGTCTGCGAGGCAATAGCGGTATTGATTCCAACCAGTTCTCCCCGTGCGTTAACCAGAGCTCCTCCACTGTTGCCGGGATTTACGGCTGCATCAGTTTGAATAAATGATTCCAATGGCATCTGTCCACTCATAATTCCGATACTTCTGGATTTGGCGCTTACAATACCTGCCGTTACAGTTGAAGTAAGGTTGAATGGATTTCCAACTGCCAGTACCCATTCGCCTAACTTGAGTGCTTCCGAATCTCCCCACGACAAAACAGTTAGATTTTTAGCATCAATTTTGACCAATGCGATATCGGTGTTCGGATCGCGTCCAATTACTTTAGCAGAAAATTTCCTGTTGTCGTTAAGGATTACCTCAATGTCCTCTGCACCATCCACAACATGGTTATTGGTCACTATAAAGCCGTCTTCACTGATGATAACGCCTGAACCGGCAGCCATAGCATATTGTGGTTCCTGGTTATAACCTCCTCTGCCTTGTGGGCTTTTCGGACCAAAGAAAAAATCAAATAGTTGATTATTACCTTCGTACGATTGTTGTTTTGTTTTAGTCTTAATGTGAACAACAGCTGAGACGCTTTTTTCAGCTGCCTGCGTCAAATCTGGTAGCTGAGCTTGTGGCAGAGCAGGAGGCGTATAGCTGGAAAGCTGAATAGGCTTACTTTCAGCGTCAATAACTTGATTTTTGTTTGGACTAAATTGTGAATACAAAAGAAGAGCTATCACTGCTCCAAGAAATGCAAAAGCTAAGTAGGATGCACTTTTTTTAATTGCGTTCATAAATATTAATTTTAAAAATTTGAATAGAAAACTAACATCAAATTTCGTTCCACGTCTAACGGCACTGTCACCTTATTAGACGGAAAAATGGTGTAAAAGTAATCTCGATTAACAAACTTTAACTACAAACGCTTTGTTTGGATATGGCTTGGCCTCACTTATTCTTTGACTACTACCTGTTTGTCAAAATGTCAGTGCCTGTTCTCGCCCTTACTATTTGGAACATTGAACCATTTTGAAAGTGGTTCTGAAGGGATATATTGTTTAATATAGGCAATGGCCTCTTCGGGATTTGAGGCAACAAAATAATTATCGCGGTAACTCTCTTTGGCAAAAGTTTCTTCGTATGCAAGGTCAAATTGTTGCAATAGCGGATTGTAATACCCGTTGGTATTTATGAAAACCACGGCTTTGTTGTGGTAGTTTAATTGTTTGAGGGTAATCACTTCCAAGATCTCTTCCAGTGTTCCGAATCCTCCTGGTAAGGCAATAAAAGCATCCGAACGTTTGCGCATCAGATATTTTCGCTCTCGCATATTGGGGGTGATGATTTGCTCGTGATCATTTGGATTGGAGAGCCTGTGTGCATGGATCAACTCAGGAATAATACCCACATTTTTGGAACCATTTTTTCTGGCAGCTTCTGCACAGCAATGCATTAGCCCAACGTTTGCTCCTCCGTATATCATATTCCAACCGGATT
>JBBQJE010000304.1:0-3811 GCA_038325635.1 Bacteroidales bacterium | reverse complement strand
CCTGAAAAGCAACCGGAACTCTGGGATCCTTCTATCTTTGAGAATTTGTTTAAACAAATGAATGACAACGGTATTCTTGTGACCTATTGTGCAAAAGGTGATGTGCGGAGAATGCTTCAATCCGTTGGATTTCAGGTTGAAAGGATAGCTGGTCCACCAGGGAAAAGAGAGATGATAAGGGCGAGGAAAATTAAGAATTAAGAATTTAACGATGAAAAATAGGTTTGTTCGGCGTGACCGAGTTGTGATGTGGAGCATTATTTCAATAGGTTTAATCCTATTAATGGTAATTTATTATCCTAAATACTACAAAAACACCAGCGACCTTAAATTATACAAAATAAGTGGGGCAGCACAGGGTACTTATTATGCAATAACTTATTGCTCCGATAACAATGCAAATTTGCAACCAGCAATCGATTCTTTGTTCAAACGGTTTGATCTCACTGCATCAACTTATGTACCCACCTCTCTGCTGAGTCGTCTGAATAACAACGATTCAACTGCTACAGCAGATCCTATATTTGAAACTATTTTCAAAAAAGCCATGGAAGTTTCAAAAAATTCAAATGGGGCATTCGATATAACTGTTGGTCCTTTGGTAAACGCATGGGGATTTGGTTTCTCAAAGAAAGCTAATGTGAATCAGGCCTTGGTTGATTCACTACTACCATTGGTAGGATATCGAAAAATCCAGCTTTTACAGGGGAGAATTGTTAAAACAGATCCACGAATTCGAATAGATTTTGATGCAATTGCACAAGGTTATTCTTCTGATTGGCTGGGTCTTTTTTTTGAGTCGAAAGGAATTAAAAATTACCTGATTGACGTAGGAGGGGAAGTACTAGGAAAAGGTGCGAAGCCAAACGGAAAACTGTGGAGTGTTGCGATTGAAATGCCATCAAAAAATGCAGAGGATGAACGAAAGATTCAAGCAATACTGACATTAAAAGACAAGGCAATTTCTACATCAGGAAGTTACCGTAAATATTACGAAGAGAATGGAGTCAGATATTCGCATACCATTGATCCCTCAAACGGTTATCCGGTTAAGCATAGTTTGCTTAGTGTATCAGTTTTGGCTGAGGATTGCATTACTGCAGACGCCTATGCCACAGCATTTATGGTAATGGGATTGGAAAAATCCAAGAATTTTCTAAGTAATCATACAGAGATGGATGCTTATTTTATTAGCGATGATCAGAAAGGAGGATTTTCTGTTTTTTACACACAGGGATTCGATCGTTTGCTAAAGAAAAATTAATAGTTATCTTCGCAACTTTTAGAACAATCATTCAATAATTTATAGTAACAGTTATGCAAATTAGAAATTTACTTCTCGCAATGGTTGCCGGATCAATAGTTCTGGCTTCTTGTAACACATCAAATTCACAACAAGTTAAACTAAAGACGATGGCCGATTCAGCAGCTTATGCAATTGGCGTTGATTTAGGAAACAACATTAAGAAGAATCTTCCTGAAGCTCCCGGTGGCAAGGAACTCAATCCTGAAATTATTCTTCAGGCGTTTGCTACAATCATGAAAGGTGATTCTGGCCTTATTTCTTCTGGTAAAGCAGGTGCAATTACACAAGGATATTTTGTAAAAGCACAATCTTTAGAAGGTGGGAAGAATAAAGAAGCCGGTCAGAAATTTTTAGCTGACAACGGTAAACGTTCAGGTGTCACAACCACTGCTTCAGGTCTTCAATATGAGGTTCTAAAAGCTGGGACAGGACCAAAACCATCTGCTGATAAGACAGTAAAAGTGCACTATCACGGAACAACGATTGATGGTAAAGTGTTTGACAGTTCTGTCGATCGTGGCGAACCTGTTACCTTCGCTTTAGGTCAAGTTATCAAAGGATGGACAGAAGCATTGGAATTGATGCCAGTTGGTTCAAAATGGAAAATTTTCATTCCTTCAGAATTGGGTTATGGCGAACAAGCTGCCGGACCGAAAATTAAGCCAAATTCAGTGCTTATTTTCGAAGTTGAATTACTCAGTATTGAGCCAACTCCTGCTGCTGCTCCCGCTCCCGCTACCAAGTAATTTTTTTAAATTAATTGATACAGAGGTTTTCACCTCGGAAACAAAACCCGGAATGGATGGCCTCATCTTCCGGGTTTCGTTTATAAAACAAAAATAGTATGAGTTTTAAAGTCAAAGGAAAAGTAGTCGATATTCTGCCGCTGCAAACAGGTAGTAGCGCCAGAGGTGAGTGGAAAAAATTAGATTTTGTTTTGGAGGTGCCGGACGAACAATTTCCAAAGAAAATTTGTTTTACGCTTTTTAATGATAAAACAGAAATGATCCGGGAAAATGATAAAAACCGTGAGGTTGAAGTCAGTTTCAGTTTGGAGGGGCGTGAGTACAATGGTAAATGGTACCACAACGTCAATGCATTTAAAATCGACAGGACGGAAAAATCATCATCAGTAGGAGATCAATCGATTCCACCACCTTACAATGAGGATGATTTTTTACCGGTCAAAGAGGGTGAAAACGATGATTTACCTTTTTAAATCACCTCATTCGAGGTGATTTAAGGATAGAGAATTATTTGATAGGGATCTGCCGCTTGAAATCCTGCTCCAGAGAGATAAAGGTTTCTGTGCGTGCGATCCCATCAATAGCCTGAAGATCAGTATCAATAATCTTCATTAAGTGCTTATTGGTTTTGGTTTGAATCTTGATAAAGATTGCATATTGACCGGTAGTATGGTGACATTCCACCACTTCAGGAATATCTTTCAACTGTTTCAGAACTTTACGATCGAAACTGGTTTTTTCAAGATAAATTCCCATAAATGCAGTCGTATTGTATCCCATTCTTGACGGGCTGACAATAAATTCAGAACCTGTCACAACGCCCATTGAAATCAAACGCTGAACTCTCTGGTGGATGGCTGCACCTGAAACGCCACACTCACGAGCAACTTCCAAAAATGGAACCCTGGCATTGTTGGTAATAAGTTTTAATATTTTTCGGTCAAGGTCGTCTATCTGAACCGCCTGTTCTTTAAAATCTTCTTCCAATTCAAGATTATTCTTCTTCACGATACTTTCAATTTGTTAGTAAATTGACTATTATTCGCCAAAACTATAACTTTTTTGCTCTTTCGGCAAATTAAATTTAATTATTCTTCACTCAATTTTTTTAATGGAGGATTGTGCAAGCCCTTTGTCGCAAAAACGGTGTCATGAGGTCAATGGTCAATTATTCCTGCCTATTGTTTAGCTGATATAGATCTAAAATCACTTCCGGATGGATTTTGGAAAACTTTTAGATCAAACTCATTGATAACAGCTAAAATGTGATCGACAATTTCGGCCTGAACCGATTCAAAGATATCAGCCTGTTGTTCTTTGCTAAATACAATGTATTCAAGTGGTAATCCACGTTCTGTGGATTGTAAAAACCTGACTAGCAATGTCATGTGATTGTGTGTTTTGGGATTAGTCCAAAGGAATGCTTCCACATAAGCTTTAAATACAGCAAGATTGGTAGGTTGTTTTCCCATTTGTTCAGCCAAATCAGGAAAATTTGGATCGAGTTCTCTTTTCTGAGCCACATAGCTTTTAATCATCGGAAGATCAGCAATTCGTTGAACAAATTGCTGATTACAAAACTTAATGTCTGTCATGTCGATGAAAATAGCACGCTGGATTCGTCTTCCACCCGATTCCTGCATTCCAATCCAGTTGGTAACTGATTCGGATACTAATGAATAGGTTGGAAGAGAGGTGATAGTTTTATCCCAATTCTGAATTTTCACGGTAGTAAGTGAAATATCTATAACCGTACCGT
>JBBQJE010000303.1:0-3859 GCA_038325635.1 Bacteroidales bacterium | reverse complement strand
TGATGAGTTATTTTCTTGAAATAGAATTAATGCCTGTCAAACCAATCGAAATCAGCATGGTTTTTGCTTTCGTGGCCATTTGATGAAGCATACATACCGATAAAAGTACCTGTAAACCTGCCTGATCCGGCCATTCCCAGGAGACGGCCATCCACTTTGTCACGGAGGATTTTCCAGTTTTTTCCATCCAAGGAGTAGCTGAATGTGTAATTGACTCCTTCTGAAGTTATTTTCAGTTGGATGGATCCCTGCTGAACAACTGTTTTGGCGATTGGCTCATCGACTGGTTGATCGCTGCTTCGTTTGACCAGTCTTAAATTAGTTTGTCCCGCTTCCATGGTAATTGTGAATTTGAAATAGTTGTCCTTGTCGCGCTCGACGACGAGGCCGGCCTCTTCCACTTCCGCTGCAGGTTTAAACTCTATCTTTACAGTTGCAGAAGCGTTTATCTGTCCCTGGCGTATCCCGATGAAGGATGGATTTGTCAGATCCTGAATCCTGTCAGGCCGAAGCTGAATTCTTAAGAAACCAGGTCTTTCGCTTAACGACCACCATTGCGTGTGCGGTGTGCGGATAAATGTCCATGGAGGAAGAAGTATCTTGCCGTTGAAATCATCCCTCGTAATGAAACGATACTTTTTATCTTCTTTTAGATCCGGCTTGAGATGCGTTAACTCTCCTTTTCCGACTTTCCCGGTAGGGTTGACGACAGGCCATACGCCGTTCCAGTTGACCGGCGACATGAATGTCTCTCTTCCAAGAATAAAATTCTCGCCGCCATAAGGACGTTTAGCCAGATAAACGATCCACCATTCTCCCTTCTGCGTTTGTACCAGGTCTGCGTGTCCAGTGGAGGTGAAATCGGACACATTAGGCATAAGCCGGTGGGTAAGGATCGGATTGTCGGGATTTAATTCGTAGGGACCAAAAACATTGTTGCTCTTCCAGATTGAGACTGCATGGTTATGGCTGGTTCCCCCATGGGAAATCATCAGGTAATATTGCCCTTCCTTCTTGTAGATATGCGATGATTCATAGTTATTTACCCCGCTTTCGATGCCGCCGTCGAGTGTTCCCTTTTTGTAGTATTCACTGCCGTCAAGAACATCCATCCGCATTCCGGTTAGTTTCCAAGTGTTCAGGTCAATTTCCTGCACCCAGATGTTGCGGTGTTTGTCCCACATTTTCACTTTTGGGGCGTCATTTCCAGAATAATAGACCTTACCATTGTCGTCGAAGAAAAGGGAAGGATCGATGCCGGGGGCATTTGCAATCCAGTGGGGCTCAGACCAAGGTCCGGCAGGATTTTTAGCTGTAACGATGAAGTTTTTCAAAGGATTCTTGCCACCAACAAGCGTTGTAATCATGTAGAATGTCCCTTTGTTCCAGCGCAAAGTGGGTGCGTAGATGCCATTTGAACAGGCAACACTGTCGAGGTTAAGCTGGGAAGGTCGCTGAAGGCAGTGGCCGATCATCGTCCAGTGAACCAGATCACGGCTGTGGTAAACGGGTACTCCCGGAAAATACTCAAAAGTTGAGGTAACCAGATAGTAATCATTGCCTACCCGGCAGATGCTTGGATCGGGATTAAAACCTGGGATAATCGGATTTTTATAACTTTTTTCCTCTTTGGCAGCCGTCACTTTATTGGGCTGCGACTGTGCATTAAGATAGCAGAACAAGTTGAGGCAAAGTAATGCAACGAAAATATTGCTTCTCATGGAAGAATTTGTTTATTGTGTTTTTACCTGTGAATTTAGAAATGCAATCATTTTGGCGTCCAGATCTTTAGCCACAGAAGCATAGTTTTTATCCTTGAATACATTGACCGTTTCATTCGGATCTTTCTTGTAATCATACAGTTCTGATGCTACAACCAATTCTTTGCTGTATGGTTTATTGCTCCTAAAACTATCTTTTAGCCATATTGTATAGCGGTATTGTTCTGTCCGGATCGAATAACCCATAAATTCTCCGTCAGACCATCCGAGTCTTGCGGTTTCCATTTTATTTTGAGAACGCGGGTATTGGCTAACCGAAAAATCTTTAACTTTTGTTTCAGGACGCTTCATCACAGTCACAAGACTTTTACCATCAAGATGAGTTGGAATGTCAATACCAGTCAGATCACACAGCGTTGGAAAAATATCCACAAATTCGGTAGGGGATTTTGTTGCGGAAGGTTTGATTCCGGGGGCAGAAATCAACAGCGGTGCATGTGTGGCCTGCTCGAAGTTGGTGTGTTTGCACCACAAATTATGATCGCCCAGATGCCACCCGTGATCTCCCCAAAGCACGACAATCGTATTTTTAGCTAATCCTAATGAATCCAATGCGTCTAAAACTAAACCAACCTGAGCATCCATATAGGATGTGGCGGCATAATAACCATGAATCAGCTCCTTTTGCTTGTCGATTGGCAGATCCATTCCTACTTTCTGGTCTGAAAATGAGGCTAAAGCAGGAATATCCGAATAGGCAAATAGTTCGGCTGCTGTATGATAGCCAATTTCAGGACCATCCTTTGCTTTTTGCTGATAAGGCGCAATAGGCATTTTGTCCCTTTTGTACATATCCCAGTATTTCTTGGGTGCAACAAAAGGTAAATGAGGTTTGCTAAAACCTACTGCGAAGAAAAATGGTTTGCCATCATTTGCAAATTGCTTTAGAATATCCTTGGCATACAGTGCATTAGATCCGTCATTGTACGCATTGTCGGGGACATCGGCACATTCGACGGAAGGTTTTATGAATTTTGCGACATAATCACTGAGATCTTTCCCTTTCAGCCCTTTATCTTGCCCCTCTTTGGAATATTTGACAAACAAAGCTTTTGTTTCAGGCAATTGATAGCCCGATTCGGGTTTTCCGGTTTTGGCTGAGATATATTTTTCCGATCTTTTGTAATAAGGAACACTCCATGATGGTTGATCCAACTCATCGTCGACACAACGGGGGTCGTATATCTTACCAATTCCGGCAGTCTGGTAGCCCTTTGAAATGAAATATTGTGGAATGGAAAGAATATTCGGATTCACATCGCGCATTTTTGTTTTCAGGTCCCAAACCTTGGTATAATCGGGACGCATTCCGGTCATCAAACTGGCGCGTGTTGGTCCGCAAACCGCGAGTTGACAGTAGTTTTGCAGGAAAACGGTTCCTTGTTTTGCTAGTTTGTCGATGTTGGGGGTCTTGACCAGTTTGTCGCCGTAACATCCCAGGATGGGCTTAAGATCGTCGACGGCAATAAAAAGAACATTCATTTTAGGGACTTGAGCGTTCAGTTGGGTGAATCCTAACCCTAATTGCGTAGCTATGCCCAACGATGTTATTAATTTCATACGTAAATAATTTGCTTTTTAAAGGTAGTATGGAACTCCATGTTGCCGGAAATTAGTATCATGCCCTTGGGTGTTGTGTCGCAACATGTTCGTTTCATTATTTATGCTGATTTAAATAGATAAAATACTGTAAATTAATGTGTTAAAAATTCATGAATGCTTGCTTCCCCTTTGAGGTAACCTAAGGATTGCAGGAATTTATCGGTTTGAAAGACTGTTTCGATGAAATACTTGTTATCATTATTTGCATCCTCTCGATAATTGAAGAAACCATGTTTCTGACCTTCATAAAGAAATAAATCACAGCGTTTTCCGGCCTCTTCCATCTTCTGCTTATAAAGTTGGGCCGTTTTCGCCGGAATTAATTCATCTTTGGTTCCCAGAAAAACAATCGTTGCCGGAGTATTCTTTGATATATTTTGTAAAGGAGAAATTTCCATGAAACGTTCGCCAATTCTTTCATAGCCATAACCCTCTGGTCCGTTATCAAAAACTGGGTTAAAGAGAACGAGTGCATT
>JBBQJE010000302.1:0-3902 GCA_038325635.1 Bacteroidales bacterium | reverse complement strand
TTTGCATCGCCCCAAACCACGATTTCTGTTTTGTCCCAAACGTTTGATCCATTGCAAACACTTGGTAAGATCTTCGGTATATTTTTTATCTACGCCATAAATGTTTGCTAAAAGTTCACAGGGAATGGTGGTTTCCATTTTCCTGAGTGAATATTCTTTGGCGATGCCATTATCACCGATGGAAGTTGATGCCATATCCCGGTAAAAAAATTCGGATAACTCTTTTGTTACTTTACTTTTTAATTCAGGAGATATGGTGGCATTGGTAAAAAACGCCTTGCCTTTTGTATGTACTTCCGATTTGCCTTGTTTTTCGTCGTCAAAAAATCCAAAGAAATCAGTAATAAATGGCTCTTTAACAGGTTCTTTCCCTTGAAGCTTAATGATTTCTTCGGCGGCTTCTTTTAACAATCCTTTCAGTGTCTTTCCGGGTATAAACGGAAATTTGTCTTTGTCTTTGATTACCAATGCATCGAGATCGCTTCCCGCTGTTAAGCCCGATCCACAATGCCATTCGGAAAAAAAAGTGATTTTATAAGTTATGTCCGTCATTGTTATTTTCCTCCTTGATTTATTGAGTTGATGGTAAGCCAATCGTAAATAGGCGATTTATTGTCCTTTTGTGCAATTTCAGGCAATCCAAGTATCGTTAATCGTTTTTCTGTTTCCTTACTAGCCACAGAAATAAGTCGTTCCATTTTTTGATTTGCTAATCCCTCATTATTATGCAAATCAGTCAGCCATTGCCGGAGATGGGATTTTATTGCGTTGCCTTCCTTACCTTCAAGTTGTTTTACACAATCCTTTAATCCATCAATTGTTTGATGCTTGGATTTGTCTTTAAGATAATAAGGGCCAAAATTGAATCTAATCTCACCGGCAGTTAATTCATGCTTTTTAATCTCTTTAAAATCCTCCACAAAGCTGGCCTGAACTTTATGGAACATCAAACATGAAGGTGTTAATTTGTTATCTGTCAATCCGGTTTTGGCTGCTTTTTTTGCTTCTCCACAAAGGGTTTCGGCCAGATGATAACCGTAATGGAACGGATAACTCTCTTTGATAAAAGCAATGCCGGCACAGGCGGTGAGTCCATATTTGAGAAAATCTATCTCTCTTGGCAAGTCATTAAAGTTAATTTTTGATTCAACCTCAAAAAAATCAAGAAAATGCCTGGTAAAATCAAGTGCTAAATCTGCCCTGCAAATCACCGTTAGGTCATCACCACCTATCACAATTGGTCGAAAAGGCAGTTTGTCTTTTGAATCTGTGCGAGTTGGATTCATTACTTCGATATAAGCTTTTCTGGCTGCTTCTTTAGTTGACTTATCAATGGCTTTCGAAAAACTTCTAAAAACGGAAATAAATTCTATCCCCTTAATGTTTTTTGTTTCATCAGCAAGCTTTTGCACTGCAATTCCCATATTGTTTCCATCGGCATGAATAACCGCCAGCCAACCGTAATTATCTGATTTTGATTTGGTCATATCTTCCATATCCCATGGAATCTGAGTCTCCTTTATATTTTCGAAAAATGAATCTAAAACTCTTGTGGAGCTAACTTCCAATTTACATTTTGTTCCTTTATCGATATACGTTAATGCTTTTTTTATTGTTTCTTCTTCGACAGCAGGCAATCCGGTTTTTCGCGATCTATTAACAGCCATCAACCCAATATCATAAGGCCGGAAAGGCTTATTGCGTTGTGCCCGAAGTCGGCGTTCAAGTTCATCAATTTGATCCTTACCAATATCATCCGCTTGAACAACGGCCTGACTAATTGTAATTCCCGGGGCGAATTCCATCATTTTTTTCGGAAAACTACGAACAAAATTTTCACACTCCAGCTTGCTGTCAAAAATATATTTAATGTTTCCGGCAGCTGTAATAATAGTGTTTTCTTCTTTAAAATGGCCGATCAGTTTTTTAAATTGTTCGGTACAAATTTGTTCGACCAATTCGCTTGCTCCTGCAATTTCGCGCAAAGCATTGGTTTGAAAAATAAAGCTTTGAATCCCTTGTACCGAGGCTCCATATAAAAACTTAGGATTATTCATTATATTGAAGTATTTAGTTATTATTTTTATCAGATGCAGTTATAGTCCCAAACCCTGTGCTCACCCCTTTCCCAAGCCCGATATAATTCGGCAGGAAAAAGTTTGTTTTAAATGCCAGATCCAGAGTCATCAACCGGTTGCCTTTATAACTTACAAAATTTTCACGCTCAATATTCCGTATGTTAAGTGCTATCTGTTTTTCGATAGTATAGCCAACCCCTTTTGCGAATGAAAGAATATTACCAACCAGTATTCGCTCAAGAAAAACGATTTTTTCTACTAAAGAACCGAGCTTATTGTACCTGAGAAAGTTCTCCTCGTTTAAGGCCATCCAGCTTTTAATTGAATAAAAAAAACTCGTATCCCATACATTTAAAGTATAGTTATTGGCTGTAAGGCTTCCGATAGTAAGGGATAGGTTACTATCACCAAGCTGAATATCCCAGTTGCGCTTGTTCAGGAATGCATGAATTTCCTCTGTACCTTCATCAATACATACCAGGCTGCATTTTTTTCCAATAACTTTGTACTGAATCATCGGGTATGCATAACGAAGACCTTTTTCTCCCAGATGATTATGAAATAATATTTTATCCCTGCCAGTCATATCAATAATTGCTCCACGGAAACGCGAAATTTCACGTTGTGGAATTTCCTGTTCAAAACATATTACCAAAACCCTGATTTTTTTCATTTATATGTTCCGTATGTTGTTGGTTCATTTTATAAATATCTACTCAAATGAGAAATTTAAATCAATCAATCCAGTTCTCAGAATCAGATCTTGTAAACTTTTGCACCAAGCCACTGATTTTATATTATTCCAAATATTTTGAATATTAATCCCACAATCCTATCAAGCTACCCTTTTCCATCTTTCCATCACACTTTGGACAAGGCATATTAATATTATCCCATTTTTCTAAACTGGTTTTATTGTGACAATCAGGACAAATGATTTCTTTTTCACGAAATGTCACTTCTCTTTTTATTTTAGGAACTCCGAAGAAACTTTTGCCTATTATTTTTTCTCTCTCAATCAGGACTCTTTCAGTAATATCAACTATGATTTTGCATGAACTGCAGATATATGTGTTTGAAAAAGCAGCCATTCCACGGTCTTCTCCACCTGAAGTCTTGACTTTATAACTGCATTTAGTGCAGCTAAACACGAATGTCTTTCCCATGCCAGGAGATATTAAGTTATATGTATGATAAAATCAATTCTTAATTAATGGTTATAATTTACAGATAAGGCAATTTTCTCCAGAAAATCTTGTACTGTTTTGATGTCATTTTGTGAACGGCAGGTCAATTTTAATTCATACAAATATCTTGAATAATTGTCTTTCATAGCGTAATACATAATGCTATAGACAGAATCATTAAGGCAGGAAATTTTATAACGAAGAACTTTTTCATCAATTCTTTTAATACCGTAATCTACAACTCTATAATTTTCAGCAGGTTCTTCACCCAATTTTGCAATATAATTCACTGTTTCATTAAAGGCGGTATCAATATGTACTTCTTTTCCTGCATTATAAGAAGAAATACTGAATAATGAATTTCCATATGGTAAGCCTACCTTACCAACAAAATCAAGCGATGGATTAATTTCTTTCAATAGTTTTCCTAACTCATTATTGGTGATATCTTCACACACTTTTGGTATTTCAAAACTTACTCCACGACTATCTACATAAGTATTGTATGAAAGAGTTTCTTTTTCACTTGGTGTATCATTCCTGTGCTTTTGAATTGCATTCCGTCCAGTACAACCACATATCAGAATAGTCAAACATGGTATCAGTATTCTCATTATTTTTCTCTGTAATTTTTGGT
>JBBQJE010000301.1:0-3920 GCA_038325635.1 Bacteroidales bacterium | reverse complement strand
AGAATTGATAGCAATCAAGGATAATCTTGCATTTTGCGGATTAAAGATAGCTTCAAATGAAGGTGAGTACTGCGCAGAAGAACAAGCTGATTATTTTTATAACAACTTTAATAGCCTTGTTTCTGAAGGGGTTAAAACCTACCTGAATTATAGAAAGGATGAGCTTAAAAAAGTATATGCACAAGATGCTTGCCTGATGATATCATTTGAGGAGCTCTATCAAAGGGTTGTACGATGGGAAGAATTCCTGAATAAATTTCCGAATACACGGTACAAAAATGAAGCAAAAGATTACTATACACTTTATTTGAAAACTTTACTGACCGGTATGGATAATTCGGAGATTTTCGATTCCGACAACCACATCTTACTGCCGAAAATTAAGCAATTATATCAGCGAATAATTACGAATAAAGGTGAATCCCCGAGCAGGAGAATTATTTCTGACTACTATGCACTTCTTAGTCGGCATAGCTTTAAAGCGAACGACAGTATAGCTATATTTTTGGAAAAAAATGATTGATAATTTCCTCGTTATCACCCCCGAAAATGCCGCTCTAACCCACGAATTGGAGCAACTGCATCTGCAATTTCTGGATCTTTTTACCAAGCACAAAGAGATGGTCGAAAGTGAGTCTGTTTTGCTTACCTCGATATACTTTGAAAAACTAGGGCATTTTCAATTAGAGCAGCTTCAGAAACAAACCGAAGCTTCCAGGTTAAAGATGAAAATGAATCCATATTGCCGGTCACACCGGGTTTGCTTGCACTGTTAAGCAATGAACATAGAGGAATTACCCCTTTAAACAAAAAATATTTTTACTTGAAATTGTAGTGGCAGGCACCACTCATTGTCCGGATATTGAGACAATAAAAGAACTAATAGTTCCCGAAAAGGTTTTGACTCTGAAAACGGACCCGAACAATCAATTCGACGAATTTGCTATCGCCATTTATTGAAACAGCATCCGGATTGGTTTTGTACCCGTAGAAATGAATTTGGTCTGTTCTCGCTTGATGGATGCAGGAAAGCTGTTTTTTGCAGAGTTGTTTCCAAAACTTGGAAAAACAAATGGCATTGACAAAATCCGGTAGAAAAAGCTTTCAGAGGATATGTTTGGAACACTAATCCAAAGAAGGTCACATTCAATAGGGATTATAGTTGAACTTCAAGATTTTTTTGGCAATTCAGGAGAACAAGTGGTAGTCAATCTGACCATACGTAAAAATATTCTTCCGATTCAAAATTTATTAAATTTTTTATTTGCTAATTAGAAATAATAATTTATATTTGTAGGACATAACGGACATAACGGACATAACGGACATAACGGACATAACTTATGGATCTAAACATTGGAAAAATAAAAACAATAACACTCGTTGATCAAGTTGAGGAACGGATATTAAATTATATAATAATCAATAGATTAACTGTTGGAAATGAAATTCCATCTGAATTATTTCTAACAGAAAAGTTTAATGTCGGACGAAATGTTGTTAGGGAGGCTCTCAGTCGATTAAGAATGTTAGGCATTATTGAAAGTCGTAAGCATAAAGGTATGATTTTGAGAGAGCCAAATGTTATGAAATGTTTTTCAAAAGTGGTTAACCCATACATGCTTAGCAAAAAATCAATTTTGGATCTTCTTGTTTTTCGGACCTCTTTGGAGATAGGAATTTCTGAGATTATCATTGAGAATATTACGGATACAGATATTTCAGAACTAGAAAAAATTGTTGCAAAACAAATTTATCAAGAAGATATGAAGCTTAAGGTTGAGCATGAGATTGAATTTCATTCGAAATTATACAAGATAACAGAAAATCAAGCAATTATTGATTTCCAACAAATGGTAATACCTCTGTTTAATTTTGTGAATCAAAATTTTGAAGATTTTAAAATATTTAACAATGAAAATAAGAAAAAGGATCAACTAATAAAGCATGAAGACTTGCTTAAGTTTTTAAAAAATAGGGACATTGAAGGTTATAGAAGAGGGATAACTGCTCATTTAAAAGCCTATTCACAATATTCCAAACGGGTAAAAGATATGCGCTTAACCGAAAATTGAATCGGTGACATATAGAATTTCATTTTAAAAATGTAATTCATTACCGATCTGTACGATTAAAATATAAATACAAAATAATCAATGTGTATAATTTTCAATAGTTTTTTATACTTAAAAATATAACGATATGTTTATAAACCATTTCAAGGGTCTAATTGCGGCTCCCTTTACTCCGTTTGATGCGGCAGGCATGATCGACCTACGCAATATCCCTGAATATGCAAAAAGATTAAAGAAGGATGGTGTTTCTGGTGCGTTTGTTTGTGGATCATCAGGCGAAGGTCTATTGTTGACTACTGATGAGCGAAAAGCGGTACTTGAAGCCTGGATTCCATTTGCCGATGATGATTTTCATTTAATTGTTCATGTCGGAAGCACGAGTTACGTAACCTCAAGAGAACTGGCACGGCATGCTGAAGCCTTGGGGGTTTATGCAATCGGATGTATGGGTCCTTGCTATTTCCAACCAAAAACGGCAATTGAACTTTCAAAATTTTGTGCAAAGGTTGCATCAGCGGCTCCTTCCACACCATTTTATTATTATCATATTCCAAACGGTTCTGGAGTACATGTAAACATGGTTGAATTTTTGCAGGAGGCTAGTAAAATTATTCCAAATCTTGCCGGAATAAAGTACACTTATTCCAATCTTATGGAAATGTTCCAATGTTTAGAACTGGAGAATGGGAAGTATGATATTCTTCACGGTCATGATGAATTATTGATTTGTGGTTTGGCGCTGGGGGCAAAAGCAGCAATTGGAACCACATTTAACTTCATGGCACCAGTATTCAATAAATTAATAGAAGCATATAATAACAAAGAGATAGAAGAAGCCAGAGCTATTCAAAAACGTGCTAATGAAATTATTGCGATTATGCTAAATACAGGAAGTGCTGTAACCGGGGGGAAAGCCATAATGAAACTCTGCGGATTGGATTGTGGCCCATGTCGTGAACCTCTGATAAATCTCTCTGAAGACCAATATGAAACACTCAAAAAAGATTTAATAGCAGTCAAGTTTTTTGAATTGATCGGTAGAGATATTGCTTAGTTACCTACTGTATTAATGTTAGTTAAAAAGTAACCCTATTAATTGTATTTGTTACGATCATTTTAGAAATAGACCATGAATAAAATTAAATCACTCATCCCCCTTGCTATTTTGAGTTTAATGTCTTTAACCCTATCTGCCCAGCTAATTAACCAACCGGAAGGAGTAAAAGTCAGAAAAATATGGAGTAATGATAAATACAATGCCTTTACTTCATTAATTAGCTTTAAAGGTTCATTTTATTGTGCATTTAGAGAAGGAGAAGGTCATGTGTTTGGACAAGATGGCGAAACACGGATTATTTCATCAAAGGATGGTATCAATTGGGAATCTGTTGCCCTACTGAAAAAAAATGGATATGACTTGAGAGATCCAAAGTTGTCTGTGACCCCGGATGGAAGAATCATGGTGGTAATAGGTGGTTCGGTTTACAATGGCAAAGATTTAAAAAGCCGATTAACTCATGTGTCATTCTCAAACAAATCTGGCAAAAATTTCACTAGCCCTCAACCTATAAGTATTTCAGCTGACGTTAAAACAAATGATGATTGGCTTTGGAGGGTCACATGGTACAATAAAATAGGCTATGGAGTTGTATATCAACTAGGTGATGAATGGTCTTTATGCCTTTTAAAAACTACTGACGGTATTCATTATGATTTAGTTACAAAACTTCATCCGACAAATAGCCCAAACAAATTCGATTTAGCATGCCAAACTTCCATGGGAAAACGATGCCATTGATGCCGTGCATTGCGGTCACCTGATATCCCGACTCCTCAAAAAGAACC
>JBBQJE010000300.1:0-3923 GCA_038325635.1 Bacteroidales bacterium | reverse complement strand
AATGATACACCTGCCAGCATGCTGTTTCTAACAAATATTCTTCGTTCCATGTTTCTATAATCTATAATCTATAATCTTTAATTTGTAATTTGTAATCTGTAATCTGTAATTTGTTATCCTCAACCAGTAATCACCTGGTATTTCTTCAAATATTCCGGATCCACCGCAACACCCGAACCTGATCCGGTCGGAACTTTAATTACTCCGTTTTTGATAAATAGCGAGGAGGTGGAGCATTCAATAGGTATTTTACTGTTCCCCTTAAATTCGTGAAACGCTCCGGCGTTAGGCAACGTTGAGACAAAATGCATCATATAAAGATAACCAAGCCCGTCCGAAATATGCGGCGTACAAGTTTTTCCAAATGCTGCTCCCATTCTTGCAACTTTCATCGACCGGATCATGCCGCCAAAATAATAGACATCCGGTTGTACAATTTGAAGCGCATCGTGGGCAATTAGCCACCGAAAATTGTGCATACTCGATTCCTGTTCACCTCCTGCGATGGGAATAGTTAGTGAATCAGCTACTTGTTTGGTCTCCTCATACCAGTCGAAAGGTACAGGTTCTTCATAATGCTCGTATTTGTATTCCTGCAGCAACTTCCCAATTTTTATGGCCTCCTCCGTATTGTAGGAGCCATTGGAATCGGCATACAGATGCATCTGATCGCCGAAAATTTCCCGCACCAGTGGTATGAGTTTTACGGATCTGTCGGCGGGAAATTCTGGGTGACTCATTCGACCGCCAACTTTAAATTTCAACGCCTTGGTTTTTGATTCGGCCAGCTGTTTCTGAAGATGCCTCAATACTTCTTCTCCTGAAATATCCCGTTCACTATTGGCCTGATAGAAAGCGATTTCAGGGTGCTGAACATCACCGATCAGTTGACCAATTGATTTTCCTGCAATCCTGCCCAGCATATCTAAGATGGCAAATTCAATTGTTGCGACAGGTACCCACAACGCCAGACTCTGAAATTTGTAATTACTTTGGTAAACATAGGCTTCCTCGAGCAATGCTTCCAAATCCCGGGCATCCTTTCCAATAAAATAGGGTTGAAGGCGGTTTAAGAATACCGGATAAAATGTTTTCATCGGACCGTCATTCGCAAACGACCATCCTTCGGCTCCATCTTTCGACCGTACTCGGCAAAGAAAACTATCTTTATATCGCAGTAAATCAAGTGTTTCAATGATGATAGGAGAGGCAAATAACTCTTTTTTCAACACCTCTTTTTTGAGTATGGCATCTAATTTTGCGTAATTTGATTCCATATCTGTAGTAGGTTTTTCACCAAAAACTGTAGTAGGTAGGGTTGCTGCCAATCCGCTAACCAAAGAAGTTGCAATAAATTTGCGCCGATTTGTGTGCATTCGTATTTAATTATTGATGATAGAAAGTTTTGATATCAAATCTAAATTTAATCTATAATTTGATACAATCGATCTCATTGAATTATTTACGATGGGAAAATTAATTTTCGGTTATCCTGGAAAATTTAATCCGATGAAACAAGCATGAGCCGAAGCTCACAAAAGGAGCAAAATCCCGCAGGTACGAGTTGCAAAATCCACACGAACATTCAAATTATCAACGAATTAACTTATTTTTTTTGAATGAAAAGGGTCAGAGTGATCTCCTTGCTTGCCATGTTGTTGCAAATGTGGCAAAAGCTACCACCGAAATGGAGCTGATTGGCATCAGAATTGCCGCAACTACGGGTGAGAGGTGTCCCGAAAGGGCATACGACAATCCAACAATGTTGTAAAGGAAGGAGATGACAAAGCTAACCTTGACAATATTCATGGATTGATGGGCAAAACGGATAAAACGATATAGCTGACCAAGTTTGGCGGCTTCCACAATAGCATCTCCGGCAGGGGAGAAGTGATAGATATCATCGGCGATCGACAAGGCTACTTCACTTTGCAGGAAGGCTCCGGCATCGTTTAGTCCGTCGCCCGTCATCAGCACTTTTTTTCCTTGTTTTTGAAGTGCTCGGATGAAATCCATTTTCTCTTGTGCCTGTTGGTTGAAAAACATTTTCGCCGGGTCAAAATAGTTTTTCAGTTTTTCGCGTTCCGAGTCATTATCGCCGGATAGCAAATAGATTTCAAAGTGGCCGTTCAACTCCTCCATCAAAGTATCAAATCCATCCCGATATTGGTTTTCTATCGTGAAATACCCTTTGAATTTGTCGCTAATGGAAAGATAAACCCTCGACGATTGCTGGGTAATTGCTTGTTTATAACCAGTTACATACTCCATTGATCCCATTTTGCAGGGTTGGTTATTCACTTTCCCAAAAATTCCTCTTCCGGCAATTTCAACGAATCCTTCCGAATAAAGAGGATCAATGTTTTGATAATTCCGGGCGATGGCATTACTCAATGGATGAGTCGATTGGCGCGCGAGCGTATAAACAATGTGCGTTTCCTCTTCCGTTAATTGGTCGCCGATAAATTCAATTTTGCTGGCGTCCGGTTTAGTTATGGTTCCGGTTTTGTCAAAAACAATTGTATCAATTTTAACCAATTTTTCTATGACAGTTGTATTTTTCAGGTAAATGCCCTTTTTGCCCAAAATACGCATCGCGCTACCCAAAGTGAAAGGGAGCGACATAGAAAGTGCACAAGGACAAGCTACTATCAATACAGAGGTGAAAACGGTGAGGGCAATGTGGGAATCGCCATACCAAATCCACCAACCAAATCCTAAAAGGGCAATTGCCAGGATGGCGTAAGTAAACGGAGCACTCAATCGATCCGTAAGATTGACCAATGATATAGAAGATTGGACTTTCTCCTCTTCCTGATTCCATAATTGAGTAAGGTGACTCTGTTTAACCGTTTTTTCCACTTTTACCGTGATGACTCCTCCTGTTTGACGTCCTCCGGCATAGATAAATTCACCAATGGTCTTTCGAATTGTAGTTGATTCTCCGGTTACGAAACTATAATCAATTAATGCTGTGCCACTTACCAGGATAGAGTCGGCAGGAATTAATTCTTTGTTTCGTATCATCAGTTCATCGCCAATAGCTATTTCTTCCAACATGGTACTTGATTCGACCCCATTGGCGATTTTGGAGACGGCTACCGGGAAATAGGATTTGTAATCGCGGTCGAAGGTTAATGCCTGGTAGCTCTTACTCTGGTACCAGCGACCAAGCAGTAGAAAAAAGAGAAATCCTGCTAAGGTATCTGAATAGCCGGGTCCACGAAGGGTAAAAACATCAAAGGTTGTTACAGCAAAAAGGGTGATAATTCCAATGGCTATAGGCAAATTGATGTTGATAATACCTCTTTTCAGACTCTGCCAGGCAGAGATAAGGTAGTCGCCTCCGCTATAGAATACAAGCGGAATTAGTAATACATAACTCAAAAAATAGAGAAACGTTCCAAGCGATTCGCCAAGAGGTTTGTGATTCAGGTATTCGGGCAGACTATAGAGCATCACATTTCCAAAGACAAATCCGGCTACTCCGATCTTGTACAAAAGCGACTTATTAGAGGGCTCTTCCTGCTTCTTTTCCAGCGTTTGCTGTGAAATATCCGGGATATAGTGCACAGCAACCAACAGCTGAACCAATTGCCGCAATGAAATTTCGTCAGTATTGAAAGTAATTGTGACTTTCTTGGTAATGAAATTTACGGTTGAATTGAGAATACCCGGATTTAGCTTGTTGAGGTGTTCGAGCAACCAGATACATGATATACAGTGTATTAACGGAATATAAAACGTCACTTTAGCAATCCCGTGATCCAGAAATTCGTATAATTTTTTTTGAACTTCCTCTTTGTCCAGAAAGGAATATTTACTGTCGTAAGTCAGATCCTCCACTTTTATCCCTGGAGTCTTTTGGAGTGAATAATACTGGGTCAGTTTGCTCTCATTCAAAATTTGGAAAACCAGGCTAC
>JBBQJE010000299.1:0-4080 GCA_038325635.1 Bacteroidales bacterium | reverse complement strand
ATTAGTAAAAACATTGTTATTCCCCTAAAAAAATCGATGGAGAGAATTCGATCGTTTTCAGCAGTTAGTTGATTGGAATTGGTCATTCAATCGAAGTTTGTATTGTTTGTATTTTTACAAAAGTAAGGTAAATTTAAAATTTAATTTTAGTTATTTATCTATAGAAAAACGAATCCTATTCTTAATCAATTATTCTAAGTTCAGCAATAAAATTATCTTTGAACCCAAAATAGTAAAAATTAGTACAAGAACGATCTTAAGTAAATCAAAAGAATAAATTAGGCGCTAAATGAGAACAAGAAAAATAGTTAAGTATATTCCGTTAACTGTTGTATTCGTACTCCTTTTATCTTCCTGTAAAGTTGTAAATACTCAACCTGAGATGGATGACCAAATTATTCAACGTTTTCTGACGGTGAATAATTTGAAAGCAGAAAAGGAACCCTCCGGTTTATATTATATTATGACCTCAGTTGGAACGGGTGTATCTCCTTCTGTTACTTCAACAGTGGAAGTAAAATATACCGGATATCTTGTAGATGGGATCGCATTTGATAAAACAGCTACAGATAAAACATTTACCAGTGTTTTATCCAGGTTAATCAAAGGTTGGCAAATTGGTGTACCATTGATGAAAAAAGGGGGGAAAGCAACTTTTTTTATTCCTTCCGCCTTAGGATACGGAAATCAAGCAGCTGGAATAATCCCTGCTAATTCAGTCATCATATTCGATATTGAGCTTATTGATGTTAAGTAAGTTAATCCCGCTCGAACATAGATTTATCAGCACCGCAAATCGGGCAAGTCCAATCGTCCGGCAAATCTTCAAATTTAGTGCCAGGTTCTATC
The DNA here is from genome assembly GCA_038325635.1 of Bacteroidales bacterium. Classification (GTDB taxonomy): domain Bacteria; phylum Bacteroidota; class Bacteroidia; order Bacteroidales; family Prolixibacteraceae; genus CAINVV01. Next base: position 3,231 of record JBBQJE010000299.1, on the reverse strand, counting down.
CCTGAAATTGGATCACCTTTCTCTGTTTCATAAGTATAATGACAAAGTTGACATTGCCAAAGTTCATTTTCAATATTATTTTTGAGAATTTCATCCTTAATTTTCGTTTTATCGATATAAGTAGGTGCATTTTTAGGTGAGTAACCTTTCATTACGTCTCTATAATATTGATAAGTAAGTGATTTGGCCTCAGACTCTATTAAATCAGAAGCAACTACTTCACCAATGAAAATCAAATGACTGCCAACATCGATAGTATCCGAAATTTTGCATTCAAACCAAGCGAGACAAGAGTCGGTGATAATTGGTGAACCAGTTTCGCCAATAAAATAGTTGACTCCTTTAAACTTATCTATTTCCCTACCGCTCCGATAACCGAATTCTCCAATTAAACCGGTGGAAGCCTTTTCTCCAAGAACAGAAAAAGCAAAGAACCCGCTCTTTTTAATAATTTCAGCTGAAAAATTATCCTTATTACAACTGATTCCAAATTTTGGTGGTTGTGAGGTCACCTGGAAAACAGTGTTGGCTACATAACCGGCTTTCGTATCTTGGAATTTTGCTGAAACAAGATACAATCCGTATGAAATCTTAAAATATGTTTCAAAATTTATCATGACAAATATATATTTCCTCTTTTTGAGCCAATAAATGTAATTGAATTCCTTTAAATTAATCTCCAATTTACAAAAAACTATTAAAATGAATTCGGTTAACTTCATTTTCTAGTATAACAAAGGAGTTAGGGTAATAATTTGTGTTTTATAACATATTTCTTTAATTGGGATAATTTTTAACTTTGTCCGTTATCGTACACGGAATCACTTTTAATGAATTTTATACTCATTTAATAAATTTAAAAATGACTGACAGAAGAGAATTTATTCAAAAATCGACAGTAGGTGCAACCGCCTTAACTTTAGGAGGTCTCACCTTCAGCGCCAAAAGTTATGGTCGCATTATTGGTGCAAATGACAAAGTAAACGTTGGGGTAGTTGGGTTCTCCGATCGTTTTAACAGTGCTTTGTTTCCAAGCTTTAATGACCATGCCAAGACTCAAAATTTTCAATTTGTCGCCCTTTCGGATCTATGGAACAAAAGGAGAGAAGAAGGAAAAGCTTTTATGAAAGAAAAAGGAGGATGGGACGTAGAAGTCTGCCGCAATAATGATGAGCTTTACCAGCGCAAAGATATCGATGCGGTTATTATTGCTTCACCCGATTTTGCTCATGCATCACACCTTACTGAGGCTGCAAATTTGAAAAAAGATGCTTATTGCGAAAAGCCTTTTGCAGAAACCATGGAAGATGCTAAAGCTTCTTTGAACGCCTGCCACAAGAACAATACGGTTGTGCAGATTGGTTCTCAAAGAAGGAGTACGGCTAATTATATTGCTGCCAATGAATATTTAAGATCCGGTAAATTTGGGGATATTGTGATGGTTGAGATGAGCTGGAATGTCAATCAACCCGGCCGTTGGAGAAGGCCTGAAACAGTCAAACAACTTAAAGAAGCAGATACCGATTGGAATCGCTTTCAGTTAAATCGTCCAAAAACAGCATGGGATCCAAGAAAATATCTTGAATTTCGCTTATTTTGGCCATATTCATCCGGGATCCCCGGTCAATGGATGTGCCATCAAATTGATACAGTTCACTGGTTCACAGGTTTAGCACACCCACGCAGCGTTGTGACGAATGGCGGCATTTACCAATGGAAAGATGGCCGCAGCAATGCTGATACGTTGACATCTGTTTTTGATTATGGTGATGATAAGAAAGCATTCCAGGTTGTTTATACTTCACGTTTCAGCAATAGTGCAGGTGGTACAAAAGAGCTTTATTTTTCAAATGGAGGAATGTTAAACCTCGACACGAATAAAGTTACCTCAGAAGGTGGAATGCGTGAAAGAGAAGCAAAGGAAATGGGGTTAAAAGCAAATCTACTGGATGCCTTTGAATTGCCTAAAGTTGAAATGGCAACTAGTGCGGATACAAAAAAAGATATGTCAACCTCAAACCACATGTTGAACTGGATGCAATGCGTAAGATCCCGCGAAAAAACACACGCTCCAATCGAAGCCGGATATAGCCATGCTATCGCTGTCATCATGGCAAACGCAGCATATCGCACCGGACTGCGTGCAACCTTTGATGAAAAATTACAGGAAGTTGTTTGTGGAGGAAAGGTATTTAAATTCTAGTAATTTACCGATTATACTATAAGAAACCGTCCCAAAAATTATTGAGACGGTTTCTTTTTTTACCGACAAGCAAATGTTAATTCAATTAGCTTGAAAATTTTTAAGTTGTTTTTCTGATCCTTTAATCCGGACTGTAAGAATATTAAGTAGGTCTTTTCTGAACAGTTGAAACAATAAATAGTACCGGCAACTTTTGTTCCTTTTACCACGGATTCATAACCAACTTTTGTGGCGTCCATACTACCAAATCTACTATTTTCAATGGCAGTGAATTCAATCCCTGATTCTTTGTATATGGCCTCCTCTTTCATATTCCTCTGCTGAACCAAGAGTGCTTTAACAGGATTTTCCATTTTGTTAATGGTCACCAGAGTAAAAAGACCTGTAGCATTTTTAACGGTATTTTCTGCCGAATAGTAAAAACCTTTGTCCGGCAAAGATTCATCGGCAATTGTTCTCCAATTGCCGGGTAATGAAAAAGATACCCCGTTTTTCAAGTAATTGAATTCTTTGTCTTTACCATTTGAATCTGTAAAGGCCAGAAGTAGGAATAACGAAATCAGAGCAATACCAATATTTATCCAATTACAATTTTTAAGCAAAATGTGTTGAGCTATAAGGTTTTTAGAAATCATTATTCGACCGCTTTGAAATGGTCTTTATTCTTTTCGATGATCATACGATACCACGAGTCAGGGTAGGAGGGATGCATCGGTTGAGCAGGCAATTTGCCAAATTCATTTTTTTCAAACTGTCCGTCCTTTTCTATCATTACATTACCATCTTTGTATTTGATCATTAAATAATGACTTAGTAATTTCCAATCTTTCACGGTAGTTTCAACCTGGTTAATTGAATAGGCAGTCAATGTTTTAAGTGCATTTACTTTGTCCCCTTTATTCCAATATTCCAACGCTTTCTGATCGTTGATCTTAACAGAACTCATGAAATTCTTCTCCTTTATTGATTGAACTTTCTGCACATCTTTGATCATATCATTGTACCGCAGATAGCAAAAGTTGGAAACC
>JBBQJE010000298.1:0-4084 GCA_038325635.1 Bacteroidales bacterium | reverse complement strand
AATAATCCTGCCTTTGATCCTTTTTCCCAACAAGGCAATATCTCCAATTAAATCGAGAAGTTTGTGCCGGGCACATTCATTGTCGAAACGCAATTTAACGTTGTTCAGAATACCAATTTCATTTACCTGAATATGCTCGTGGTTAAAGAGATCCGCTATTCTGTTAAGTTCGTCCTGGTGCATTTCCTGATCCATGATAACGATGGCATTATCCAAATCGCCTCCCTTTACCAGGTTGTTTTTTAACAACGCTTCCAGTTCGCGAACGAAGACAAAGGTTCTGCATGGAGCAATTTCTGTAGCATATTCAGTTGTACTGTCGTAGGATGCAAACTGATTACCAAGGACAGATGAACTGTAGGAGACCAATACGTCAATGGAGAAATTTTCATCCGGAAGAATGGTTATCTCTGTACCGGTTGCCTGATTGCGGTAAGCAATTTTTCTCTTGACTACGAAATACTCTCTTTCTGCGTTTTGTTCTGCGATACCAGCTTCCTGAAGTGCCTCTATAAATGACAAGGCACTACCGTCCATGATAGGTACTTCAGAACCATTGATTTCCATCAGAACATTATCGATATCTGAGCTTATCAGCGCAGACATGGCATGTTCAATGGTACTTATCGTCACTTCACCATCCTGCAGAACGGTTCCCCGTGCAGTTCCTCTAACTTTTGAGACACTGGCTTCGATAATGGGTTCACCCTCCAAATCAATTCGTTTGAATCTGAATCCAAAATTTTCCGGTGCCGGTTTAAATGTAAGCGATACTTCGACTCCGGTATGAAGACCTTTCCCGGTTACGGTTACCGGATAAGCAATAGTATTTTGTTTAACAATCATCCTTTGCTGGCTAAAAAATTATCTGTTTTTATCTAAAATTAAATTTCTGCTATTAGCAATTAACTTAGCTTCAATTCTTTCTATTTCTATTTTAACTCTATTGTACTTCTATTTCTCTTCCATCTTTTTCATCCACTTCTTCAGATCGGAAACATCACCAGATAACTGCGGAAGTCTCCTTACGACAGCCATTGAACGCATAAAATCTTTATGATCCTGAATTGGCGAACCAATAACGGTCGAATTATCGGCAACATTTGCCATGACACCAGCCTGACCTCCGATTTTAACATTGTCGCCAACTGTAATGTGACCTACGATGCCAACCTGGGCTCCTATCATGCAATTTTTACCAACTTTCCCTGAACCGGCCACTCCGGCCTGACCAGCTATTACTGTATTTTCACCAATATCAGCGTTATGAGCAATTTGAATCAGGTTGTCTAATTTCACACCGCGTCGCACAATTGTAGAACCCATCGTTGCACAATCGACACAAGTATTTGCTCCGATCTCAACTAAATCCTCCAATATGACATTGCCAATTTGTGCTATTTTAGAAAATGGTGCATCCGCATTTGGAGCAAAACCAAATCCGTCGGCTCCAATGACAGCTCCTGAATGCAGGATGCAATCGGCGCCGATCTTACAATCCGCATAGATCTTTACTCCCGCATATAGAATGGTATTGTCACCAACAACCACATTATCTCCAATATACACCTGAGGATAAATTTTCACGTTTTCGCCAATTACTACATTATCACCAATATAAGCAAAAGCTCCCAGGAAAATATCTTCCCCAAGCCTGGCACTGCTGCTAACATAAGAGGGCTGTTCTATACCCTTTTTTGACGGCTTCATTTGCTCATACAATTTGAGCAATTGGGCAAGCGAAGAATATGGATCGTCGACACGTATCAGGCAACAGCAAACAACCTCATCGGCGTGAAATTCTTTTGAGACGAGTACCGCAGAAGCCAATGTAGTATAAATGTATTTTGTATAGGCAGGGTTGGATAAGAAAGAAAGAGTGCCGGGTACCCCTTGATCAATCTTAGAGATAGTATGTAAAATCACTTCTCCGTCACCCTCAACTGTTCCATTAAGCAGCGCTGCAATGTCTTTGGCCTTAAACTCCATTCAATTTATTTAAAATTTAGCTGCAAAAATAATCAATATTAGTTACCTCATGAGATTTTTGCCGGATAACAGACAAAATGTTTGCGGACGGTCTTTGTTAATCCTTCCAGATTAATATCAGATGCATCCCTGATATCCTTTAATTTACCATTTTTATAGAGTATCAAAATCGCTTCTTCGTCTGGTTGATAAGCCTTATTCGTCATTTCACCTAAGGAAACATAATAGTTAAGGTGTTCCTCCGGGATTCCGAGTCTGGCAAACACTTTTTCATTTAATTCATTCACCTGACTCTCTGAAAACGGATGCGGGGAGATTTTAATTTTCAACAATTTCCGATTGACAATTCTGTCTGACAGATCGGATAAGACAGGATCGGAGTGACCTGTCCATTCTTTAATTGTACTCATAATATCCGAATCGTCCAGACTTGAGAAACGGGCTAAAGCCTGTTTTCGTCTATGTTTATCCTCCGATCTAAAATCATCTGCCGTAACTTCATGCTTTAGAATACAGGCAAATGCACTCGAAGTCGTTACTTCTTGTCCTGCACTTACCAGGTCGGAAGCGCGTCGAAGCAAGTTTACCAGCAAACGTTCTGCTGAAACCACCGTTTTATGAAGGTAAACTTGCCAGTACATCATCCTTCGGGCAATCAGAAATTTCTCCACCGAATAGATCCCTTTTGCTTCCACAACCAGCTGATCATTGCGAACATCCAGCATTTTGATGATTCGGTCGGAAGAAACGACACCCTCAGATACCCCGCAATAGAAACTGTCCCGTTTTAGAAAATCGAGTCGATCCATATCCAGCTGACTACTTACCAGGAAATGCAGAAAGTGCTTTGGATATTGGTTCAGAAAAATCCGGATAGCAAGATCCAACTTTCCGCTAAATTCGTCGTTGAGGTCATGCATGAATAAAATAGATAGCTCCTCGTGCGAAATTCCTTTCACAATACTTTCTTCCAAAGCATGCGAAAATGGCCCATGTCCCAAATCATGTAACAAAACTGCGATCGAAGCTCCTTCGGCTTCTTCATCGGTGATATCCACTCCTTTTTCGCGCAATACACCTATTGCCGACCTCACTAGGTACATACTTCCGATACTGTGTTCGTATCGGGTGTGGTTTGCGCCCGGATAAACGAGTGACGTTAATCCCAATTGTCTGATGCGCCTAAGCCTCTGAAAATAGGGATGTTCTATTAAATCGAAAAGTATCCCTGATGTCAGATCGATGAAACCCCAAACAGGATCATTGATAATTTTGTTCTTATTTTGTTTCACGGATGAATTATTATTATCAAATTGAAAGATACGAGTTTACGTTTTTAGAGCAATTCCGGACATTTTTTACTTAACATTTTTCACTTTTCACTCACATGCCATGTAAACCCTGATACATCCTTCAAAATTAGAAATATATATTTGTTTAATTCAAATAGTAATAGTAATTTCGCAGCGGAGAATAATCGCAGGATTAGGGGACGCATTGTCCCCTATTTTATTAAAATTGAAAATGATATCGAAAGGAGTTATTCAAAGGATGGTAGAAGAAAAGTTGTCGGATACGACGTTTATCGTTGATATCACCGTCGGCTTGGGCAATGCTATTTCGATAATAATTGACAGCGACGAAGGATTAAGCATTGACAAATGCATTGAAATGAGTCGACACGTAGAGCATCAGTTCGATCGTGAAGTTGAAGATTTTTCGCTTGAGGTTTCCTCTCCCGGATTGACACAGCCGTTTAAAGTACTTCGTCAGTATTTGAAGAACCTTGGAAGTGAGGTTGAGATAGTAACTGGCAAAGGGGATAAGGTTGTTGGAGTCCTAAAGTCTGCAGATGAAAAGAGTTTTATCGTTGAGACAACGAGCACTATAAAAGTCGACGGAAAAAAAACAGTCGTTTTAAACACAGTTGAATTTCCGATGGACGAAATAAAATCAGTTAAACCCGTTATTACTTTCAAATAAAATCCTGAAGATATGGACAGCCTCAATCTGATTGACACGTTTTCGGAATTTAAAGACCTGAAAAACATCGATCGTGCAACTATGATGAGCGTATTGGAAGATGCGTTCAGAA
>JBBQJE010000297.1:0-4162 GCA_038325635.1 Bacteroidales bacterium | reverse complement strand
CAGGATGGACTGAAAATTTGCAAATAATCTGTTTGAGACAAATTTTTTTAGAGATTTGGGCATATTTACCGATATGGCATAAGCGCTTTCGTCTGCTATAAATTCATTCTCATAGACGAAATGATAGCCAGATTCATCCTTCCAGAGTATGCCTGCGGTAAGCTCACGTTTGTATATGCGGGTATTTCTACCACTTTGCCAGCGGTACCACCGAAGAAAATGTGCTTGTATTTCCTGCCCATTGCGGTGCTAATAAAATAGCAATTGTATTAAATCCAGTTGCGGATTGAATTCTCACCATCAACCTGTTAACGCCGATATTTTCTTTTTGAGGCAACGCCTGACGGGCAGATTCAATCGTAAAACTTGCAGTAGAAGGGGAAAGAATCTTGGCTGTCAATTTTTGCGCGCCTATGGTTAACTCGGCCTGTTTGGAGTTGATGAGCTGGATAGTTGCATCGGTGGTCATGCCCCAGGCTATTTCGGTGGCTTTATTCAGCGTAAATTCATCCTGGATGAGCACCGACTTGCGGTTTTCAACCACTTTCATTCCGCGCATCGCCAGACTTGCAAAATCTTTGTAAGCTGATGTAAAATCGAGGATCGTAAAGGGTTCTGCAATACCTTCGGCATGTTTCGTAAACTTGGTAACGGCATCTTCCCGCTGATCCTTATTGTTTAACAACGGAACGTTATGACTGAGCGATCTCAGCCTGTAATAGGTGTAACGCAGGGCTCCGAAGTAATCAGGAAGATTGTAGTCGTCCGATCCTAAATCACGAGCCCATCTGACTCCCAGGGCATCGAGTTCGAAATTTCCAATGTCTAAATGGGCGTGATTAACCTTATTATATCCAGCTTTGATACCCATCCACAGCGTGTTGGCATCGGCCCACGATCCTCGCGAAAAATAAAGCTGCACACTACCGTCGAAAAATTTATCCAGATCCCTTTGTGCCGCAGAATTGGCATTTGGACGGTACCAGATTACATCGTAAACGTTGGCTGTGGCATTGGCGAGCTGTGTATGCACAAAGTCGGAAAAGTGATTGTTGTTGTAGATACCGGCTAGCCACATATCAGGGTGCGGAGCGCCCAATTTAGATTTTTCGCCGGCATCGGCATAATTTAGCATGTAACCGGTCGGGCCTGCCGAGTAAATGGGGAAATATCCTGTCACACTCATCCCCGGTAGCTGAGTTAATCCGAAGCTATCGCCAAGAGCCGACTGCAAGGCAGAGATGCCGTAACAGGTATAATCGGTGGCATAACCCCAGTAGCCCGGACCCTCGCTCCAGACACCATCCGGACCATACGATTTTAGTGCATAAGGTAAATTTTCGATGGCTTTGGGCACGATATTCATCGCATACGAAGGATCGGTTTCGGCCACCGAAAGTGCTCCGATAAGCAGTCCGCTGTTGCACACTTGATTCCAGTTAAACTCGGATTTTGCCCACCAGGCATTGGCCGAATAGGCTTTATTTCCCTCCTGAAGACCAAGCCGGATCAAGCCGGATTTGATTTGATCGCGCATCGTCGGATCCATTTTGTTGTACAGCCAGTCGTAACCGATGGCCACCGCATGACTCATCTCCGCCACATCCAGAAAATGCGATGGGTTCCAGTCGGCAAATGCGCACACCACCCGCAGGTTGGACACTGCCGCGCTGAAATATTTTTCGTTGCCGGTCCAGCGATAGGCAAAAGCCTCATTATATACCCGACTCAGGCATTCGCGGCTTTTGTCCAGTAGTCGCGGACCGATCAAAATGTGCTGAATCGGTGCCTTGAAGATATCTTTGTCGGCCTGGGCCACCACATCTGCGGCATATTTCGCTAGTTTCGTATCCGTCTTGCTGAGGGTCTTTAACTCTTCTAGTCGGGCATCCGTAAGCAATAACCTTGGATGAGCTTTTTGCAGTGAACTTAATATACCTGTTAATTTTATTTCAGGCACCACGATATCGGGCTCGGAAGCGCTTTTTTTGGAACAGGAGGACAATCCTGAAATAATAAAAATCAATAATAGGATAAAAGGTGATTTCAAATTATTCAATATTCTAAATATCATACAGTTATATTTTTGGCTAAAGCCATTAGTTAATCTATATTCCACTATCCGTCTGCTAAAGCAGACGGCAATGAAAATGCCTCCGGATCAGCAGTGAATAATGTGCCCTTTTTTTTCATTGCCACTATCCGTCTGCTAAAGCAGACGGCAATGAAGATTCCTCCGGATCAGAAGTGAATAATATGCTCTTTTTTTCATTGCCGTTGGCTTTAGCCAACGGATAACAGATCATGAGGCAAAAGGGGCTTTAGCCCAATATTAATACTGTTTCTTACATATCTTTTATAAGTTTAAAACCATATTTAGCAACAAATTCTTCGACCTCTTCTGAGAATGCCTTCTTTTTATGGTGTTCTTCTTGATTCTTTATGTACGCAACAACCCTAATTACATGGGATTCACTAACTGAAACTGCAAAATAATCATCTTGCCAAGAAAATTTAAACGGAACTATATGATTCTGATTGATCCAAAAGGAAGATTCCCCTTTTATGAGTTGAACAGTCTGGGCAATCGATTGATCTTTTCCAAGAGAAATTAAACAATGGATATGATCAAAAGATCCATTTATGGATTGTAAAAAAATGTCTTTTTTTTTACAATTGGTCATAATATGCTCATATATAGCCGAATTTGTCTCTTTGGACAATAAGTGTTCTCTGAATTTCGTAGAAAAAACAATATGAACCCAGATTTTTACATAAGACATCTTTGAAGTTTTTAGTTGGGCTAAAGCCCCATTTAAGCTTAATTCAGCTGGCCGTCAGCTAAAGCAGACGGCAATGAAACGAACCCATGATATAAAATTGACTGTAATAAACAAGATTTATATGGCACTTTCAATAAAATGCTTTCCTTTTTCATTGCCGTTGGCTTTAGCCAACGGATAAGGGCAATGAATAAACCTCCTACCAACTTCCTAAAGCTTTGTCAAATTTAACTTTTTGATCTTTCAAGGATCCCGGAATAAGCAATACCTGAATAGTTTCTTTCTGGTTGGGCTTCAACTGCATTTCGAAACCGACCAGAGTCTTTCCGGGATTCGCAGCATCATAATTGGTCGTTGGCTCCGTCGACCAGGTTCTCATCATGATTTTTGCGGTCGAATTGACCTTCAAAAGTAGCGTGTGTCCTTCTTTGCTAAAAGAAATACTGTTGGATCCTAATTTGGGGATCGCCGATGTTAGCATGGTCCATCGAACGGTAGTTGGCTTGTTTGTGGCCACCAATTCGTCTCTCACCACCACAAATTTTTGGTCCACAATGGCTACTCCGCGATTTGCAGAAGCCAGTTGATTTTCGTAAACGGTCGATAAATCAGTTTTGGCGAACATTAAATCAGGTAAATTCGAGACTTGATCAATCTTAGCATATCCTTTTACCAATTGTAGCTGATTGTCGACAGTAAGCGTGTTGTGCGCCCTGTTGTTGATCCGGAAGATACTCCATCTTTGGGCATCCTGGGTACGGCCAAATACCTGAATTCCTTTAGATTCGAGCGATTCATAATCCTGCATGCCAAAATCGGTAGCCCATCGAGTGCCGTCAGATTCCATGATGAAAGAGCCAATATCCATGTGACCGTGGTTGACGGATGCAGAACCGGCTTTTAGCCCGACGAAAATTGCATTCCCATCAGTCCAGGAGGTGCGCATCATGCAGACCGGATTAGCCCCCTGACCTCTCCAAAGCAACTGTTTCGGAGGAGATACCCTCTCCAGCGGCAGGTCTTTTCCCCAGATCATCACGGCGGGTAACAGGCGATCATCGGTAAATTTGGAAAAATCTTCTTTTTGGAGCTGTTTTTTTTCGACCCATAATAGGGATAAATCATTATTTTTTTGTGCCAACCAGAACATCGCCGGACTCAAACCACCACCCTGACCGCTGTCTCCCCAGATGAAGATCAGTGGACTCACAGCAGACATGTTTTCAAAAAATTTGCCTGTTTGCAAAAATCCCGGTGTGCTGTTTAATCCGAAATCGGAAGCATATTCTTTTTCTATTGCACTCAAAAACATGACATTGAAAGAGGTTCCATAGCCCCAATAGCCATATCCTTCCGGATACGCGCCATCCGGCTTGTAC
>JBBQJE010000296.1:0-4195 GCA_038325635.1 Bacteroidales bacterium | reverse complement strand
AAATGGCCACGCAGAGTGCGGCGTAGTCGCCGATAGTATCGCCCAGCGCTGCTGGTACAATTTTGCAGACAGTCATGGAGAGCGAAATTGCTTCCTGCTCCAATATTCGATCAATATGCGGGCGGAAGAGATTTTCGTTGCGGGCAAAAATGCTGCCAATAACGATGCGTTGCGGATTAAGGACATCCACTAAAATTGCTAGTCCGCGACCCAGATACTCTCCCGAAATACGAATAATTTCTAGCGCAGCCTCGTCTCCTTGCTGTGCGGCAAGAGCCACCGCTTTGGCATCAAGTTTTTCGGCTAATTCGGCTGTCGGACAGAAGTCTACCGGGATATTATTCTCCAATCGGCCGATTACCAAAGTTTTAGCTAATTGTGCAATACCGCCTCCGGAACAGAAACCCTCGAAGGAGCCAGCCTTGCCGAATCCAACAGGGCCGCTGTCTGCCAGCCTTATATGACCAACTTCACCTCCCAGATCGTTCGTGCCCGCATAAAGATTTCCGTTTAAGATGAGTCCGGATCCCATGCCGGTACCGAAAGTCAGAAAGATCATGTTGCGGGTCCCTTTGCCGGCACCCATCAGCCATTCGGCTAAGGCGCAGGCATTTGCATCATTTTGAATGGCAGTTGGAACACTATATGCATCTTCGAAAATTTTGACAATAGGGACGTTATCCCAACCGGGAAGATTAGGTGGAGAGTAAATGACTCCTTTGACGGAATCCAAGGGGCCGCCGCAGCTTATCCCAATCCGTTTGAGTTGACTTTTTGGAAATTCAACCAGTAAACTGTCAATATGAGCCTTAAATTCTTCAATGATTTTCTCCCAGCCACGTTCTGTTCTAGTTTCGAAGAAGATTTTTCGAAGAATCGTAAAATGCTCATCTCCAATTACGACGGCACATTTCGTCCCGCCAATGTCGAGACCAATGAAAAAGTGTTCGGAGTTTTTCTCCATAATGGTTTATTCCTTTAGTATCCCGTTCAAGCAGTATATATTTCTGAATTTCGGGTGTAGTATGTTAATTGACTTTCAAAAATAGTTTTTTTTTGCCATTACTAAAACAAAAACCCGGCAATTAACCGGGCTTTCAATTTTAGTTAGTATAACGGTTATGCAGCGGGCTTGATCCTTTCAATTATCTTAAAGGCAGAATCAAATCCGGTATTAATGATTTTAGCGATGGTAATTCCCTGATAATACCCTAAAATATGCAATATGCCGTAAGCATTATTTAATTCTTTCATCAGTTTATTATCAATGTCACTCAGGTAAAAGCGATAATATTCTATCGATTTATGATTTTTTGGAATTGCAATATCCTTCAAAATAAAATACCCGTCCAATGCCTTCAAAACCCCATTGTAGGCAATTCCGCATGCTGTTTTCACGTACTTATCATCCGCATATTCGCCTCTGTCTTTACCGGCTTTCTTTAGTGTTTCTTTGGCGTTATCCATGTATCGGAGCGCCTCAGCATAGTATTTAGTTCTAACCCTGTTTTGGTCCGTGACAATCATAATTGGCTTTTTTACAAAGTTATCAAATTATAGTGCAAATGATTTTTCCTTTTACTAAAGTTAAGGCATTTTTAGCCGAATTCCCATGGTGAGGAAAGATAAATTTGATTTATTGCTATCATTCAATATTTTTTACCTTTGGATCATCTACTACACTACAAAAACGATCATCATGACGATTCAAATCATCAAACAGCAATCTAAAAATATGGCGGTATTCTCTTTTATCGCCTTAACCGTATTGCTCTCTTCCTGCCTTAAACCTCCAAGGGTAGAAGAAAAGTTGCTTTCGGATAATTGGTCAATTATCTCCTCGAAACAAACTACCCAAACTGGCGCAATACTTACAACCTCGACTGATTTTGATCAGTCAAGATGGGTTAAAACAAAAGTACCCACTACCGTGATGGGCGCTTTAGTTGAGGCGGGTGTGATCAAAGATCCTTTTTTTGGGAAAAATCTGGAAAAGGTTTCCAAAACAGATTTTCAGGATCCCTGGTGGTTTCGTACTACATTTGATTTAGAAGAATTTAACCCTTCCGGGGAAGTTGCCAGATTGATATTGGATGGTATCAATTACCGTGCTGATGTTTGGCTGAATGGGTCTCAGATTGCTTCGAAGGACTCAATTTACGGAGCGTTCAACCAATTTGATCTGAATATTTCAAGGTTCGCAAAAGCCAAAGGGAACCTCTTGGCCATTGAAATATTTCCTCCAAAACCGCGTGATTTCTACATGGGATTTGTGGATTGGGCACCAACTCCTCCCGATAATTACATGGGAATTTTTCGTGAAGTGCACCTAAAACGAACCGGTAAAGTTGCCATGGATGCCGTTTTTGTGGCACCTGATGTCGATATTTCTACGCTCAAAAATGCGACATTGACAGTTAGTACTGAAATTACGAATTATTCTGATGAAAAGAAACAAATTGAAGTAAAGGGAAATATTGAAAATATCAGTTTTAGTTCAAGCTTTCCAATTAATCCTGGGGAGAAAAAACCGGTAAAGTTTGATCTTAAAGTTCCCAATCCACGACTTTGGTGGCCAAACGGTTTAGGGAAGGCTGAAATGTATGATTTGAAGATGGAGTTGAAAGAGGGATCTCAAAAAACTGACCAACAATCAACTCGCTTCGGCATTCGGAAAATCGAAACTTACCTGACCAAAGACACGGTAAGAGGCTACAAAGTGAATGGCCGTGAACTCCTTATTAAAAGTGGTGGTTGGGTGGATGATCTTTTCCTGCGTTATATGCCTGAAAAAGATGCTGCTCAGATTCGTATGGTAAAGGAAATGAATATGAACTCCGTCCGATTTGAAGGAGTTTGGGGTAATAACCACCACATCTTCGATTTATGCGACGAAAATGGAATCCTGATGATGGTTGGTTGGAGCTGTCAGTGGGAATGGCCTGATTATCTTGGATTGGAGATGAAAGTGGATGCTGCCGATGAGAATATTCCCATTAACGAAGGGGTCGACAAATATTCAGTCAGGCTGAGTCCCAAGGAGGAAGATCTGCTTGCCGGCTATTTTAAACATCAGGTTATCTGGTTGCGTAACCATCCGTCTATATTTACCTGGGCAATGGGCAGCGATGCTTTTCCCAAGCCTGGATTGGAAAAAAAGTACAACGAAGTCCTTAAACAATACGATCCCACCCGTTCATTGCTCATCTCCGCCGGTAAATTTACCAGTGCAGTATCCGGCCCGTCTGGAATGAAAATGAATGGTCCCTATGAATATGTTCCTCCGGTATATTGGTACGAGGATAAAAAATTAGGTGGCGCTTTTGGTTTTAATTCAGAGACTGGTCCTGGTCCACAGATTCCTCCGATTTGGTGCATAGAGCAAATGATGCCGCAAGAGAAACTTTGGCCTCCTATGAATGATCACTGGGACTGGCATTCAGGTCGGAAAGATTTCAGCAGTGTGAAAATATATCTAACGGCGATGAACAATCGGTACGGCGAACCGAAAAACCTGGAAGAGCTGGCTTTAAAAGCGCAACTGATGAATTACGAAGCAATTAGGCCGATGTTTGAGGCATGTGTGGTGAATAAACCTGTTTCTACAGGGGTTGTCCAATGGATGCTCAATTCCCCCTGGCCCGAGCTTTATTGGCAGTTGTACGACTATTCCCTGATGCCGACCGGTGCATTGTATGGAACAAAAAAAGCTTGTCGGCCGTTGAATTTAATCTATAACTATTTCGATAAAAAGGTTTACATCAGCAATGATTCCCACGGTTCAATTGATAATTTCGATGCAGAAATATCCTTGTATAATTTGAAATCTGAAAAGATATTTGAGAAATCGCTGAAGGTTTCTTTGGCCGAAAATCTGACACAATTGTTGAGCGATCTTCCTGAATTAAAGGGAGATCACGAGGTGTATTTCCTTGATTTAAAGCTGAAAAGCCCTGCCGGGGAAGTCGTTGTTGATAATTTTTACTGGCTATCCACACAACCCGACAAGATGGCTTGGGACAAATATTTTTGGTATTACACCCCGCAAAAGGAGTTCGCTGATTTTAAAAAATTGAATCAGTTACCCCTTGTTAAACCCGAGGTGACAAAAGAATTGGCAACTGAAGGCGACGAGGGAGTGATCACCTTGACTTTCAAGAATCCTGCAAAGGCAATTTCCTTTTTCACGGAAGTC
>JBBQJE010000295.1:0-4275 GCA_038325635.1 Bacteroidales bacterium | reverse complement strand
TTCCCGAAATTTGGAGCAATGGTTATTCACGGTATCATTGGCCTGGTTCAACATACACTGCCAACAAATATCCCTTGAGTTACAAAGAATGGGAAAATGGTGCTGTTGATAAAAGCAGCGAATACATTAAGCATTTTCAGGCTCTTGCCAGGGAACTGGGAATGGCCATCGTTATAACATATCTTGAAAAATGGAAAGGGTTGCCAAGAAATACTGCATCCCTAATCGGAACCGATGGCAAGATCCTGATGACCTATGCCAAAGTGCATACAAGTGATATGAAAGTTACCGAATCAAACTGCACGCCGGGTGATGATTTTTTTGTTTGCGATTTGCCTGTAAAAGAAGGAGTTGTTAAGGTTGGGATCATGATTTGTTTTGACAGGGAATTCCCTGAAAGTGCGAGGATCTTAATGCTTAAAGGGGCAGAATTAATTCTTACCCCGAATGCATGTAAGCTGGATGAAATAAGAATAAGCCAGTTTCAGATTAGGGCTTATGAAAATTCAGTGGCAGTAGCGATGACCAATTACGCTTCACCGAGTTTAAACGGTCACTCGTGTGCATTCGATGCTGATGGAGATAAAATAATTGTGGCGGATGATACCGAAGGCATCTTTTTTGCGACTTTTGATCTCAATAAGATCAGAGCTGCCAGGTCAAAGTCAATATGGGGAAATGCATACCGAAGGCCAACGAAATATAATTCTCTACTATCAACACAGATTGATAGTGTCTTTATCAGGAAAAATGGGAAAGGCGAATTGTTCAATAGAATAGAAAGATAGTTTTAAGTTACATATAATCAGATTGTTATTAAATCTAATGAGAAAAATTATTTATTTTTTCATTGTTCTCTCACTTCAGATAATAAATGGGAATTCAGTTCCGGCTCAGAAAGCCAAGGTGCTGGCTTTTCCCGGTGCAGAAGGTTTTGGCCGTTTCGCAACAGGCGGTCGTGGGGGTGATGTTTATCATGTTACCAACCTAAATGATTCAGGAAACGGTTCAATGAGAAAGGGAATTGAGTCGGCAAATGGACCCCGTACCATCGTTTTTGATGTCTCCGGTACTATTTTCCTGGTAAAGACACTATCGATTCAAAAACCAAATATCACTATTGCCGGACAAACAGCACCCGGAGAAGGTATTACACTCGGCGATAATCCTTTTTACGTCTCTGCAGACAATGTAATAGTCCGGTATATCCGTAGCCGGATGGGTGATAGAAGCGGTGTTGTGAAAGATGCTGTTTCAATAACAAGCGGATCGAATATTATTTTGGATCACCTGACAGCCAGTTGGTCAATAGATGAGACCCTCTCCTGTCAGAGCGAAGATGTTGATTCCTTGACAGTTCAGTGGTGCATGATAACGGAGAGCCTTAATAATTCACATCATCAAAAAGGATCACACGGATATGGGGGAATTTTAGGTGGCACAAGGCAAACTTTTCATCACAATTTATATACACACCATGCTTCCAGAAATCCGAAAGTTACTGGCCGCAGGCATTGCGAAGTAGATTTTAGAAATAATGTTATTTATAACTGGGGACACAACAGCTGTTATGACGGTACTGCATCTTACACTAACTGGGCCAATAATTATTATAAATCGGGACCTGCAACTTCTGACAAAGTAAAGGACAGAATATTCGAACTGAGTGATCAAGACATTTTACCGGGTAAGGTTAACCGGCCTGAAGACTCTCGTAAATATGAAACATCACTTTATGCAGAAGGCAATTATGTAGATCGATATCCGGCTATAACTAAAGATAATTGGAGCGGTGGAATTGTTTTTACAAATGGTGCAACAGAAACAAAAAACAGGGCTCGTGTTCCATTTAAATTCGCGCTGATTACTGAACAAACGGCGCTGGAAGCTTATCCACTGGTACTAAAAAACGCAGGGGCATCATTATTTAGAGATGTGGTTGATAAACGAATTGTTAATGAAGTGGTTAATGGTTTGGTGACCTTTGGAAAAAATGGTCTTATCGATTCCCAGAAGGACGTTGGCGGGTGGCCGTCCCTGAAGTCATTACCGGCTCCTGATGATACAGATCAGGACGGAATGCCTGATAAATGGGAAGTACAAAACGGATTGAATCCTAAGAATCCTGCGGACCGTAATGAAGATCCGGATAGGAATGGTTATACGAATCTTGAAGAATATCTGCAAAATTTAGTCGTGGCAAAATAATAGCCGATTGTTCAAAAGCGTAATTCAAATTTAACAAACGATAATTATGAAAAAGTGTTTTATTAATGTATTTTCATTTTTTATGTTTTTCGGTCTAAGTTCACTTCTAATGGCTCAGCCAAAATTAGATAGTCTCAAATGGAAAAATGTGGTTTACAATCAGCCTGAGGATTGGTATGGATCTACTGAGGCTATCAGGGTTACAGAGAACGTCTTACTTTACCAGCGAAATGTTGGAGGGTGGACTAAAAATACTCCTTTCCATCAAATGTTAACCGAATTACAAAAAAATGATTTGCGCAAACTACAATCCGTAGGGGAAGGCGCAACCACTGACAATGGGGCAACAACCATGGAATTAGCTTTCCTGTCGAAGGTGTACAAAAAAAACAAGGATGAACGTTACAAAAATGCCTTTCTGAAAGGACTAGATTACTTGCTCGAAGCACAGTATGAAAACGGCGGATGGCCTCAGTTTTATCCTTTGAGAAAAGGGTATTATACTCATATTACTTACAATGATGACTCCATGGTGCATATTATGGAACTAATGAGGACTGTTGCCGAAAATAAAGGGGTATTCTCAATTCCTGTTGATGAGGCAAGGGTTAAAAGAGCCGGAAAAGCTTTCGAAAAGGGAATCGGAGTTATGCTTAAAACTCAGTACAAACAGAATGGAACACTGACGGTCTGGTGTGCCCAACATGACGAGATTACATTGGAACCAGCCAAAGCAAGATCGTATGAATTGCCTTCACTGAGCGGAGCTGAATCTGCCGGAATTGTGTTAATGTTGATGAAAATAGATAACCCGTCCAAAGAAATTATCAATGCTGTCCGGTCTGCTGTTGCCTGGTTTGAGAATGCAAAAATAACCGGCTTTAGGGTTGAGGGTTTTATCAATAAGGACGGAATAAAAGATAGGGGAATAGTAGCGGATAATAATGCACCCGCCATGTGGGCTCGTTTTAATGAACTGGCAGATAACCGTCCCTTTTTCTGTGACCGTGATGGTGTAAAAAAATATTCCCTTGCCGAAATTGGTTATGAAAGGCGGAATGGTTATTCCTGGTATGGCAATGGTCCGCAAGAAGTTCTCGACAGGTATAGTAAATGGCAATCAAAGTGGGTGACAGGAAAATGAAAAAGCTACTTTTACTCCTGGTATTTTGTATTTTATCTCCTGTTTTGAAAGCGGAAATACTTTCTGACAGCATTAGGGTAAATGAAAATTTTGACTTTGACTGGAAATTCAAGTTGGGGGATATAAAAGAAGCATCCTCCCCGGCTTTAGATGATTCTGACTGGAAAGCTGTTCAGCTCCCACACGATTGGAGCATTGAGATGCCTTTCGATAAAAATATGCCCCGCGGGGCAAGTATGGGTTTCTTGCCAGGTGGGATCGGATGGTACAGAAAGAGCTTTGTTGTGCCTAAGAATTTCAAAGACAAGAATATATACATATTATTCGATGGGGTTTATCATCAAAGCGATGTTTACCTTAATGGCAGGCATTTGGGGTTTCATCCCTATGGCTACATTGGTTTCGGGTACGATCTTACCCCATTCCTCAACTCAGGACAAAAGAATACAATTTCCGTACGCGTTGATCACTCTGGTGCCCCTAGTTCACGCTGGTACTCGGGTTCAGGGATCTACCGTCATGTTTGGTTGAAGATTACAAATTCTGTGCATGTTGCAAACTGGGGTACTTATGTCACTTCAAGTAATATTACCAAAAATGCTACGGAGGTAAAAATCACCACAACAATTGAGAATAAAGGAGCTTCTGATAAAAATGTCATGCTTGTAAGTGAAATATTCAGCGACAAAGGTGACGTTGTGGCGAGGACAAGCTCGACGACAAATATTCCAAAGGGGAAGAACATCGATATAGCCCATTTGGTTTCAGTTGCTGATCCGCAGCTTTGGTCGATTGGCAGACCCACTTTGTACCGGCTGGTTTCATCCCTTAAGATTGACGGAATACTGACTGACAGGTACGAAACTCCTTTTGGCATCAGGGAACTTCGGTTTGACCCTAAGAAAGGATTCTTCCTCAACGGA
>JBBQJE010000294.1:0-4291 GCA_038325635.1 Bacteroidales bacterium | reverse complement strand
GCTTGACAATCAGAGCGCAATCGTTACGAACAGCGTATTCTGCAAGGAACTCGATTATATCGACTTGATCATTGTAGCCATCATACAAGCCAAACAAAACTGACGCATCAACATATACCTGACCTAAAAAAACAATTACCTTTTTGTCTAAAGGAATTTCAGGGCTGCTTCTTGGAGTGGCATGTTCGTCAGATTTTAGCGACTTTATGTTCTGAATATAGTCTTGAACAAATAAAACGGGTTCTTTTGGATCTACTACATCTTTGTATTTCCAGAAATAATTCTTGGCAAGATTTGAATTTACAGTAATTCCAGAAACATTGTCCCAAAGCAAACGATCTTTCACCATGGTGTTTTCAATCGACAGCAATTTCAATCCCTGAGTAATTGCTATTAACCGACAAATTGCTGCCTCAAGGACATATCCCTGCGGAATCAATAGCCTGGTAATGCTTTTTTTGTTTATGATTTCCAGTGTGTAGTCAACGCATGTTCTGGCAAACGACCGCCATTTGATTATGGCTTGATGATGATCCTCATTTTGTAAATTTATCTGTGAAGGCACTAATTCCAACTCGTTGCAAACGGTATAACAAATTGCTGCATCAAGATTTATATTCTTATAAATAGCCCCAATATCTCTAATATTTGATTCGCTTATTTCAGTTGTGATTTTATAGCTATGGTATGTGAATCCGTTATTTGCTACTATTTCAGCAAATAATTCAAAATTAAAACCAAACCAATTATATTGATCCAGGCATAAGAGTCCGTTGTCTTTTTTATGAAACAGCTTTGAGATAGTCTTTAATCTGAACATGTCTATGCCAATAAGTCTAAATCTGAGTATATATAAATAGGTGGGCCTTTTATATACGGTATTAGCACTTCTTCAATCGTTGTCGATGAAAATAGTTTTAACGCGCTTGTATGTGGGCAAATTACAACTCTTTGAGAATGTGCAAAATACTTACAGCAATTACGATGCACATCTTCAAAAACGTTTGGATAAATTTCAATCATCATGATGCGAGGCGGGTTGGTGTTAAGTGTATCTTTAGCGCCATCCAGAAATTTGCTCTCGCTTCCTTCTATGTCAACTTTGAAAAAATCAAACTTAACTTTTGGCAAAACTGAATCGAGCTTTGCTACAGATACTCTTGTTTTTTTAGGTGCGGCACCAAAGACCGTGGGGAAAATCCCCGTAAAATCAGGATTAAGAGTATGGCCTTGATTATGGGTTTCAGAAAGAATGATGTCAGCCCATCCATCAATATCACTCAAAGCTGAATCGTAAACTGCGAGTCTTTCATCACTTAGTATTTTAAGCCTCTTAAATAAATGCGGGACCGGTTCAAAGGCGTAAACCTTCCCTGCCCCCTGATTTAAAAAAACCAGTGAGCTAAAGCCAATGTTTGCCCCAGCATCCAGCACAATATCCCCTGGTTTCAGAAACTGCTTGGCAATCAAGATATCGAAGTCAGTGGCGTTATTATATATGCAGTCAAAATAATTTTTTTCGTGCTTGTCATCAAGGTATAATGGAAACTTTTTCCCGGCAAAGGTAACACGCCTTTTGGACAACAGCTTACTTAGATATTTAATCATTATCACTCATCCCGATAGAAACATTTTCCGGCATCATCAATCCATACTTTCTGCTTTTGCTGTAGACACTTACTACTTGTTTGTCATAGTTGTCTATTACCTTGACAACATCGAAATCAGTTTGATCTGCAAACCCCACAGTTGTCAGAAAGCTACCCCCTTGCAGTGACAGCTTAAATTTGAAATAAAAGGTGCGTTCTTGATTTTTTGCTATTCTTTCCACAGGGATATTTTCATAAAATGTTGTGACTCCCAATAAGTTGATTCCTTGGAGGTTCTGAAAGCTGAACGATACTGCAGGATTTTCTATGTCATTGTAGGCAACGACTGTTATACGGACGGTTATTTCTGTTCCTGACTCTAATATGTCCACCGCATTTCCGTTTTCGTCCAATATATCGACGGAGAGGATCTTGCCATCTGCTTCAAGAATTGAATTTTCAGCAGGCTTATTTCTCACATCATCTTCTACCTGCTCGGCTCTAATCAGAAGATGATAGGTCGTGCATACATCATCAGCATCCCCAATCTTCCTTATGCTTCCTTCGTCCATGAGTACAGCAGCAGAACAATAGGATCTGATCGACACCAGATCATGAGAGACAAAGAGAATTGTGACTCCTCTTTCCTTTAGGGCTTCGATTTGTTTGAAGCACTTTGCTTGGTAGCGCATGTCGCCAACGGATAACGCCTCATCGACAATTAACAAATCTGGCTCCACATTTATTGCCACTGCAAAGGCCAGTCGGACGAACATGCCGCTGGAATAGGTCTTCACAGGCTGGTACACAAAATCGCCAATGCTGGCAAAGGAAAGGATGTTATCAAGCTTAGTGTCCATCTCCTCCCTTGAGTAGCCCATCAGGGTGCCATTGAAGTAGACGTTCTCAATGCCGGTCAGTTCAGGATTGAATCCTGCCCCAAGTTCCAGAAGAGCCGAAATCCTCCCATTCACTGTGACTGACCCGCTAGAAGGAGTGAGAACACCGGTAATAATCTTCAAAAGCGTCGACTTCCCCGAGCCGTTCCTGCCGATAATCCCGACTGTCTCGCCCTTTTTTACCTCAAAACTCACATCGTTCAGGGCATAGAAGTCGTGGTGGTACTTCTTGCGCAGGGGGTGGAGAGATTCTTTCAACCGGTCCTGGGGGGAGTTGTAGAGTTTGTAGATTTTGGTTAAGTTTTCTACTTTTATGGCAATATCGTTTGACATATAAACCTTTTGTTGGCCACAGATAAAGGCAAATAACTGCTAATAAAATCCAATAGGCATTATCACCTGAATGTCAATCTCATTGGAAGCTATAAGTATCTTTGCTGCTGACAGGTCCTGAGCAGCGAAGTAATAGTAAGTTTGTGCGCTGTTTTTAATCTCTTCTTTTTTCATAGAGGACTATCCCCTTGTTGCGTGCATCATAAAGGGCCGTGTTAATCCATTCCGGGGTTGAATGCGTATCAAAATACTCCTTGTCGCAAACGATTATATCCTTGGAAAGAGGGATGTTGCTTAGCGCCTTGCGCACCTTACGGATTTCTTCCATTCGGGATGTCACTTTTTCCTCAACAACCACAAGGTCAAGATCGCTCCCTTCATCTGCTGTTCCGTAGGCATGGCTGCCGAACAGTATAATACTGCGTGGATCTACGGCATTGACAATGCATGTCGTGAGCTGCTGTTTCAGTTCATCGGAAATCATTTATGGCTCCTGCCGATTATCCCGACTGTCTCGACTTTTTTTACCTCGAAACTCACATCGTTCAGGGCATAAAAGTCGTGGTGGTACTTCTTGCGCAGCGGGTGGAGAGATTCCTTCAACCGGTCCTGGGGGGAGTTGTAAAGTTTGTAGATTTTTGTTAAGTTTTCTACTTTTATGGCAATATCGTCAGACATAAATTCAATACACCTTTTAGATTTGGCCACGAATGACACGAATGGTCACGAATGTTTTAACCCATTAGTAAATCTTGTGTAGTCCCGATTTGGTGAAGCTTTTCTTCCGTAGCATTTTGAAGATTCGTGCTAATTCGTGAAGATTCGTGGCCCAAATGCATTGTAAGGGTTAAAACGGCTATTAGCCACGAATGACACGAATGGAAAACCTTGAAAAGTTACTACCTAAAAACTTCGTCGATTATTTGCATGCTAGAGAACCAGTCTTTTATACTCTACCTTTTCTCTTCCGAAATTGATCAGAAGTCCCAATCTGAGCCCAGTTGCCTTTAGATAATTGAGAACCTGGGATTCATGGGAAGGGCTAAGCTTTTCTACTGATTTAAGCTCGAGAATCAATTGATTACTGACAAGAATGTCAGGTGTGTAAACCCCAATTTCTTCGCCTTTATAGAAAATTGTTACCGGCTTTTGTGCTTCACTCGGTATGCCTCGCCCTTGCAATTCTTTCAAGAGGGCTTTTTCGTAAACATTTTCAAGGAAGCCATGCCCCAGAATGTTATGAACCTCGAAAACAGCGGCCATTATCTGAAACGATAGGTCCTTAAGGATGACTTCGGAACCACAGGTTTGCTCGGTATTCGTGTCCATTCTAAATCTATTGTCCACGTAAGTTTTCTGACGTTATTCATGAATATTCGTGCCATTCGTGGCTGAATAAGCTTTACTTAATTGTATTTGTGTTATTAAACTCCACACCGGTCTAGCTTTTCTGGGGGAAACATTCGAAAC
>JBBQJE010000293.1:0-4324 GCA_038325635.1 Bacteroidales bacterium | reverse complement strand
GGGTGTATAATTACTTCCACTTGTTACAGCTCTTGAAGGCGATCCTGCTGAATTAACAGAGCCGTTCCCTTGAGCATTATTGGAGTTAGAGCGGCGAAGATTTGAAATTGCTGCACCTCTTCCAATATTCTGAGTATTGTTGATACCTTGATTTTGTTGCCTGGTTGTAATATTTCTCGTTGCATTGGTGCCTGAAAGTCGGGTAGATGCAGCACCTGTCCCAGGTGTTCCAGCTCTTCCTGTAACTGCACCATTCATCGTGTTACCACCAGATGATCTGGTTGATGAGGCATTTGGATTTCTGCCGATGTAATTTTGGTTCAATCCTCCGGACCCCATGAGACTTCCGCTTTTTGTTGTGTTCATACCATAACGTACTGCGTTCGACCCGCCATTCTTACCGGTATGGTTTTGTTTTCCGTAGTAATGATTTCCGTCGTTCCAATTTCCGCCGCCAAGACCGGCATAATAGCCACCACCATAGCCCCAGCCAGGATAATATCCGCCGTAACCGCCGTAACCGCCATATCCATAACCGCCATAACCGCCGTAACCACCATATCCGTATCCGCCGTAACCACCATATCCATAGCCATAACCACCGTATCCGTATCCGTACCAAGGATCAAACATACTGTATCCGAAAGGGGAATAGCCGCCTCCCCAACCCCAGCTACGGCCAAAGCCGAAACTGAATGATGAGCCGTAATAGGGATCCCAGAAAGGATCCCAATATGGATTATAAGTATATGGACTATAGAAGGCTCTAATCCGGGAAGAATAATCCATCTCTTCGCCTTCGTAATAATTGTTTATGGTAATTTGTTCCTTATCATTCTTATACTCAAAGACAGTATCCGCATAAGCTGGTTGATCATCAAAATAATAGGCATTATTATCTTTACGACTGCTCTTCGGAACGATATAATTATCAATCACTTTGCCTTGTTCGTTCTCATCGACCTGCATAACAACCGTACTCTTCTTTTGAGGTTGCTTAACTTCTTTAACAGGTTTTTGGGCAATTGGCCGCGCATCACCGGGAGTGAAATAAAGATCATCTGTGTATCCCCCTGACGTGACCTGCATGCCTGTGGTACAAGCTGAAGCCATCAGTGCAAGGGCTAACAATAGTTTCACATTTGTTTTCATGATTTGTTCCTCCTTATATTTAAAAATCCTTCAATTTTCTTTACTTTTGCCACAAGATAATTACAGTATTACAAGCAAATATCATACCAAAATAATATAATGGCAAAAGAACTTACAACAAAAGAGGAAAATTATTCGCAGTGGTATAATGATCTGGTAACTAAGGCAAATCTTGCAGAAAACTCGGCAGTACGAGGTTGCATGGTTATCAAACCTTATGGATACGCAATCTGGGAAAAAATGCAAGCAGCATTGGATCAGATGTTTAAAGATACAGGACACGAAAATGCCTATTTCCCATTATTCATTCCAAAATCATTTTTTTCCAAGGAAGCGAGCCACGTGGAGGGTTTTGCCAAAGAATGTGCAGTTGTTACCCACTATCGTTTGAAAAATGATCCTAACGGAAAAGGCATCATTGTTGATCCGGACGCAAAATTGGAAGAGGAATTGATTATTCGTCCTACTTCTGAGACAATCATTTGGAGTACCTATAAAAATTGGGTTCAATCTTACCGCGACCTTCCTATTCTGGTAAATCAATGGGCTAACGTGGTTCGTTGGGAGATGCGCACCAGGATGTTCTTGCGTACGGCAGAATTTTTATGGCAGGAAGGTCATACCGCTCATGAAACGAAAGAAGAAGCTTTGACAGAAGCGGAGAAGATGATTAACGTGTATGCCGATTTTGTCGAAAATTATATGGCTGTTCCTGTGATAAAAGGGGCAAAAACAGAGCACGAAAGATTTGCTGGAGCACTGGAAACTTACAGTATTGAGGCTTTGATGCAAGACGGAAAAGCCCTACAGTCAGGCACTTCGCATTTTCTTGGACAAAATTTTGCGAAAGCCTTTGAGGTGCAATTTACTTCAAGAGAAGGAAAACTTGAGTACGTCTGGGCCACCTCATGGGGAGTTTCTACCCGATTGATCGGCGCTTTAATTATGGCTCATTCGGATAATAACGGATTGATTCTTCCTCCAAAATTAGCTCCTATTCAAGTAGTTATTGTTCCAATCTATAAAAATTTCGAACAATTGGCACAAATTTCTGAGAAGGTAAATGTGTTGGTAGATAAATTGAAACACAGAGGTATCCGAGTAAAATATGACGACAGAGATTCTCAACGTCCGGGATGGAAATTCGCCGAATACGAAATGAAGGGAGTACCTGTTCGATTGGCAATTGGGCCTCGCGACTTGGAAAATGGCAGCGTAGAAATTGCCCGCCGCGATACGCTGGAGAAAAAAATTGAACAAATAGAAGGAATTGACCAGCTTATCGATGATCTTTTGGTTGAAATTCAAACTAATATTTATCAAAAAGCATTAAGATTCAGAGAAGAGAATACCACAAAGGTTGATACTTATGAAGAATTTAAAGAAAGATTAGCGACAAAACCGGGATTTATTCTCGCACATTGGGATGGAACAAAGGAGACCGAAGCCATCATCAAAGAGGAGACTAAGGCCACAATTCGTTGTATTCCTTTCAACAGCGTGGAAGAGGAAGGAAAATGTATTTTGACTGGTAAGCCATCTAACCAAAGAGTGCTTTTTGCCTTATCGTATTAAACGAACAAATGCCTTTTAAGTGAGGCCAATTGTATGGAAACAAAAGTGGTCGACAGATTTTTAAGGTATGTTAGTTTTGATACCCAATCCGACCCTGACAGCAACCTTTGTCCAAGTACGGAAGGCCAGCTCATATTTGCGAAAATGTTAGCAGAGGAGCTGGTACGCATCGGTCTGTCAGAGGTTGAAGTTGACTGGAATGGCTATGTGATGGCAACTTTGCCTTCAACAATCCATCACGATGGTCCTGTGGTTGGCTTTATTGCCCATATTGATACCAGCTCTGATTATTCAGGGAAAGATGTACAAGCCAAAATTATTGATTCCTATTCTGGTGGCGACATTGTATTGAACGAAGACAAACATATTATACTGTCGCCCAAACGTTTTCCGGAAATCCTTAATTACCTGGGTGAGCGTATAATTGTTACGGATGGAACCACTTTATTAGGTGCTGATGATAAGGCAGGATTAGCAGAAATTGTCACTGCGATGGAATACCTCTTAGCACATCCTGAGATTAGACATGGCAAAATACGTGTTGGTTTCACGCCGGATGAAGAGATTGGTCGTGGTGCCGATCATTTTTATGTTCCAAAATTTGGTGCTGATTTTGCATTCACTGTGGATGGTGGTGAGCTCGGCGAACTGCAATATGAAAATTTCAATGCAGCCTCTGCACACATTGTATTTCAGGGAGTCAATGTTCATCCTGGTTCTGCAAAAGATAAGATGCGGAATTCTATGCTAATCGCGAATCAATTTTTAAATGACCTTCCCCAGGCGGAGGTACCCGAGCATACCGAGCATTATGAAGGTTTCTTTCACTTAATAAAACTTGAGGGTCGCGTTGATAGAACTGAGATGGAGTTTATCATACGGGATTTTGACCGGCAGCGATTCGAAGCGCGAAAAGCAACGATTGAAAACCTGGTTAATCTGGTCAATGTGACTCATGGTGAAATTGTTGCGGAAGTCACTATTAAAGATCAGTATTTCAATATGAAAGAGAAGATAGACCCCCAACTATTTATCGTTGAATTGGCCAAAGCAGCGATGCTCTCTTGTAGTATCGAACCTTTAATTATTCCGGTGAGAGGAGGAACGGATGGGTCAAGACTATCTTACATGGGATTGCCTTGTCCGAATATTTTTGGAGGAGGTCATAATTTTCACGGCCCTTATGAATTTATTCCGACCAAATCAATGGAAGCAGCCTGCCGGGTGATTGTCGAAATTGCCAGGAGAGTTGGTGAGAATAGTTGAGAGTTGACGATTGTGCTAGTTGACTTTCAGGCAATTAGACTTGAAGACGAGTAGGATATAGGAATTGGAAACACTTTATATCGATAGTAATTTCATAAAAAAACCTCGCAGTGGTTGAAAGATTGATTAAGAATATAGAGTCAAATCAGCTATTTACCCTAAATGACACCTTGTTGGTTGGGGTAAGTGGTGGAATAGATTCTGTTGTTCTGGTTGACCTTCTAAATGCCGCCGGATTTGCCTTCGCAATAGCGCATTGTAATTTTAATTTGCGTGATGAAGAGTCTGCTTTAGATGAAATTTTTGTTAAAGAGCTTGCTGCTAAATACGA
>JBBQJE010000292.1:0-4401 GCA_038325635.1 Bacteroidales bacterium | reverse complement strand
GGTTCTGAGCAGGGGCGAAAGATCTGACGCTGATCAGGAGTATTAGTATTAGGATGATTCGAGGCCAGATGAGGAATTTTGGATTTTGGATTTTGGATTTTGGATTGTAGTAATGCATCAGTTTCTCAGTGTATTTATAATTCCTACTATTTCTATTGATGTTATAAACAGGTCGCCCCGATGGGGCTGAATTTAAATTGACGACCAAATTGTTGCTATTAACTGGACGCCCATCCGGGGCTGCATTAACAGATTACTTAGTTGAGCCAAATCACCGGATGCCTAACCGGTAAATTGCGAATAACTTCGGCGTGAGTCGGATAGGCCGGAAGTTTCAGGAAAGTTTGGATATAGGATTCGTTACCGTAGGCTATACCCGCGAAAAGCAGGCACGACTGCCGCACGGGCCATTCTTCCCAGATGTAAATGTCATTGGCAAAGGGCCATGTAGTTTTGTCGGCGATAAAGGGGAAAATATATTCCATGCCTTTTTTGAGCGATTTACCGTCGGAAGTGGTGAAATTCCAAAGGTTATCTTCCGGTGTGGATAAGATACGGGCAACATTGCAGAATGCATCGATGTTAAAAAGCGAATATCCGAAAGGTTTGGTTCGCTTTATTTCTAACGGGAAACTACCATCCACAGCCATTTGCGAAGGCAGCAGAATGTTTTTAAAACGGTCGACGCACATCTGTTTTATCTTCTGGTCACCTGTTAATGAGGCCATTGACGAGGCTGTTGCTACCCAGCAAGTTCCGTGGTTATTTTTGGCATTCATCTCGTCAATGCCATACTGATGGGTGGTCATCCAGGTTAAAAACTGGCTGAACCAGGCTTTTATTTTTACGACTTCCGTTAGCGGGATAGCCTTCTTATCAATCAGTAATTTTGCAGATTGAGCTACTTCCACCAGATGATAAGCGTCTATCAGGCCGATGCCTCTGCCGGTGAAACGGCCCCAGATTGCCTGTGAATAAAGCAAATTTGGATTCATCCTGGTAGTCGTGTCGACGAACCAGGCCGTAAGATGTTCGAGTGCTTTTGCGGCATATTTTTGTTTTCCGGTAAGTAGCCAGGCTGAGGTTAAGGTAGCCGTGATATCGCTTAAGCGGATCATTGCCAGTCGGTGATCAGAGAAATTCTCCGGATTACTTTGTCCGTCTTTTTGGATGTATGGTCCGGCAAGATTCGCAGGATCGGGCCACCAGTAGTCGCCTTCGGAGTAAAAGTCATGAACTCCGCCGGCACTGCGTTTGCAGGAAGATGAGGTTACGGTGACGGGTTTTTCGGACATCATTTTGTCGGCCTGCGAGATGGTTTCTTTTCGGATACTTTCGATGATTTGATTAGACAGATCGGCTTTTTTGGGGACATCCTCAGATTTAGCCTGTAGGTTAAATAGGAGAGAAAGCATCAAAATCCGGAGAATATTGTAGAACATAATGTTATTGTAATAACACCTGTCAGATTTTTAAAACCTGACAGGTGTATGAAATTGTTAAAAGCAGCAAAATATTAGAGTTTATAATATTGTTCCCAACCTTTGCGTGGAGGTGCCCCCACCAACAATTCATTGGCAATCTTGTTGTTGGTGATTTGCTTGGTTTCGCGGTCGAACAGCAATTTGGTATTCAGCTGTTGAGCTAAAACGCCCAAGTTGAAAACCTGACTTAACGGACCGGCAATTTCGAAGCGTGAGCGACAAGCCTCTTCGCCTTTGCATCCCTTCAAGAAGTTAGCATAGTGGTTGGAAGGGCTTTTTGGCACTTCCGGTAATTTGGATGCCATCTCTTTGGCTTTTGCTTCCGGGATGATAGACAATGTACTTCCGTGAGATCCGCCTTTGAAAGTGAGTTCTTTGCTGTAAATGATCTTACCAGGATTCAATTTGGCAGGTTGAATCTTGCCCACGCTGGTTGGCGGGATATTTGGATCAAGTTGCGAAACGCCATATCCTTCAGGTACTTGCGGAACATTATTAACACCGTCGTACCACGTAATTTCGAGCGGAGGCATGGCATCGCGCTTAGGAAATTTGAAGGAGAGTGTTGTCGATTGCGGGAAGAAGTAGGTATTGAATCCTTCGCTCTTCAAACAATTAATTTCATACGGAAGTCCCAGTTTCAGAAATTCGTGGGCGGTGTCGATGATGTGTGCACCCCAATCGCCTAAGGCACCCATACCGAAATCATACCAGCAACGCCATTGTCCGTTGATGTAATCCTTGTTGTAATCGTGGTGAAGTTTGGTGGTCATGTGCCAGGTTTCCCAATCCAGCGATTCTGGTTTAGTTTCCAGCGGCGGATATTTTGCGTTTTTGAAATCCCAACCGTGCCATCTGCGGGCAGAGTTCATGTGAGCAGTGATGGCAGTCACATCCTTGATAATACCTGCTTCCTGCCATGCTTTGAACTGAAAATAATTAGCTTCTGAGTGTCCCTGGTTACCCATTTGCGTGGCAACTTTGTATTTTTTGGCGGCTTTGATCATTAATTCCACTTCATTGAAAGTGCGGCCCATTGGTTTCTCCGAAAAGATATGTTTGCCCATGCTCATGGCCAGCATCGCAATAGGGAAGTGAGCAAAGTCTGGTACGCCTGCGGTTACTGCATCAATTTGTGATCCCATTTTTTCCATCATCACCCTAAAATCCTGAAAGCGTGGTACATTAGGGAACATTTCCAATACTTTCTTGGTATGAGGAGCACCCATATCGACGTCGCATAAGGCAACAATGTTGCATAATCCAGTGTCGTAAAATGATTTTACATCTGATCCACCCTGATTTCCAATACCACAGCAGGCAAGGTTAACCTTTTCACCGGCACTGGCCATTTTTTCGGCCGGAAGTTCTTTGCCTGAAGCAGTGTTTGTGAGGATTGTTGGAAGAGCTACTGCTGCTGACAGCGCTGCGGCGTTTTTGATAAATGAACGCCTTGAAGATTCATTTTGTTTCATGAAATACTGATTTTAAAAGTTGACAATAATTAATTTGTTTATATTTAGAGAGGTAATTTTGATGCGTCTTTGAGCTCAATTTTATATTTTCCACCGTTTAATTTAAGAATCTGTTCGGAGGAAGCAATTTTTTTACCGTTGATAAATAGTACCTCCTTCGCATCACGAGGTACGTAGAATTGGCCAACCATCTTGGCCGGAAGTTCAATTGTGAACGTTCTCAACCCCTTGTTGGCCCATCGGTATTCTGCTTTTATTTGTCCAAGGAGAGTTGGAGTCTTGATGGTACTAAATTTCAAATCCCCCATTTGAGGCTGAATAATTGCCGTACCAAAACCGGGAGTAGCCGGGCGAATTCCCCATAATTGACGAGGGATAATGTTGGCAGGTGCAGCACCCCAGGCATGGTTCCAGTCGGAGTTGGGTTTGTATTTCATGTCCCAGGCTTCCATGGCAATGGTTGAGCCTACCCGAATCATGTTATACCAACTACGATCGTTGGTGGCACGCATCAGATCGAGCGCATATTGACTTTCCCCGTTGTGGTAAAGACCTTCGAGCAGAAATTGCGAACCATAGACGCTACAGGCCATGCCGCGAGATTTAACGAAGTCAGTTACCGGTTTTACGTTATCCTTCGGGACAATTGAAAATGCCAACGCCAACATATTGGAATGTAAGGATGAATGAGTTGATCCTTCACCATCCACATAAATGCCTTTTTTGGAATCAAATAGTTTCTGATTTATAGCGGCTTTAACTTTGGCAGCCATCTTTTCAAATCGATCTTTATCAGCCGATTGATGCAATGTCCCGGCTATTTCGGCCATGACTTTCATGTTCTCGTAAAAGAAGCAATTCACGACCGTATTGATGGGTAAGAGTTCGTGGCCATCGCGTTCTCCTGCAGGATTCACCAGTTTCCAGCCGGTATCTTTTTGTCCGGGAGGCCAATCGACGATGTCTTTGAGTCGTTGTTTAGAATCAGTAAAGCCAAGCTTTCGCATAAACTCATCGGTAACTTTGCCGGTGGTTGTGCTGATTAAGCCGTCCTCGCGGGCCAAGTCAATGAGCGTCTTGGTTTTGAGTTGTTCGTAATATTTTTTCAACAAATCGGTGTTGCCGGTATAGTAGTAATCCTGGTAAGCCATCAGCGCAACATGCAGCTGCCATTCGGTGGGCCAGGTTGGGTGACTCATAAAATGTTCGATGGTTCGTTTTGCCATATCATATTCCGAATCGGTGCAATAATGGCCAAGCTGATTGATGTATGCATCAGCCTCATAGGCAATACGTTCGCGGTCGCCGTCGATGTAAATTCCGGCGAAAGAGGTTGCTTTGATACTGTATTTACACAGATTCCAAATCTGGTTTAGGATGGTATCTGAGCTAGAAAAATCACTTTGACTATCGTCGAAAGCATGGAAATAGGCCTTTTGACG
>JBBQJE010000291.1:0-4414 GCA_038325635.1 Bacteroidales bacterium | reverse complement strand
GGACAATCTGCAATTGACAAAAGAGTCATTTGTCGCCCACAACCGTTCTCAGATAGGAAGAGAAATCCGGAAATTCCGTAAGATGAAAAAATTGAGCCAGGAGCAGCTGTCCAATCTGATGGAGATCAGCAGGGCAACGATCTCCAAAATCGAAAATGGCAAATTTGCAATTAGTGTTGACTATTTGGCGAAATTTGCATGGCATCTTGAGTTTGATATTAAATTACTCGATACACATCAGACAGTACTTGATTAAGAATCTTAAAAACCAAACAACATGATAACACAAATTTCAACAACTGAAGATGTAAAATTATTCGCAAAGCAATTAATTGCTGAAGGTGTAAGTTTTCACCCGGATGATGATTTTAATGATTATGTGAACATAAAAGAGAATATTCCATGCTATACAAAAGAAGAGGCGGCTCTCAGGAACAAACTGATGAATAATTGTTTCGAAGTATGCGAGAAAGAAGGAGAAGATATTTATAATCTGATGCTTGAAGTAACATTGACCGAAACTGGTATGGACAAATTTATTACTCTGCCTTCTCAGCAGTTATCTGGAAACAGTTGATTTCAAAATAAAACTTATTTAGCTCTATTTCTTAATCGTACAAATGACCGATGTCCATAATAAGACTGTGCGAAGTTTTAATATGAGCCAAATCAAAGGAAAGGATACAAAACCTGAGATTTTTGTACGTAAGTTTTTATTTTTTAAAGGCTTGCGTTTCCGGTTACATTATATACATTTACCAGGTAAACCAGATATTGTTTTACCAAAATACAAGACCATTATTTTTATCCATGGTTGTTTTTTTCATGGACATGAAAATTGCAAGAAATTTCATTTTCCAGATGATAACAATGAGTTTTGGTTTAAAAAGATTACGGAGAATAAAATTAGAGATGAGATTGTTGAATCATCATTGAGGCAAATGGGGTGGCGAGTTATAAAAATATGGACTTGTGAATTTAGCAATAAAAATATAAATAGACTTCTTGAAATTGTAGATGAAATCAAAGAATATAAGTAACGCTCATCCCATTCCGATTATTGATTTATTTGCTGGCCCCGGCGGGTTGGCAGAAGGATTTTCTTCAGTAATGGAGAACGGAAAAATGTTTTTCGACATTAAACTTTCTATTGAGAAAGACGAGAATGCACAAAAAACCTTGGAATTACGTAGTTTCTTCCGCCAATTCCCACACAAGAAGGTTCCACCGGAATACTATGAATATGTAAAGAATTACAATTTTAGTACTGATAAACTTGACAGAGAAAAACTGTTTTCAAAATTTCCGGCTAAAGCAAAAAAAGCAACAAAGGAAGCATGGCAGTGTACACTTGGAGCAGTCGAATTCTCTTCTGAAGTCGTAGATAAACGGATTAGAAAAGCTATAGGTAAAAAAGCTAACTGGCTATTGATAGGCGGTCCTCCATGTCAGGCATATTCTTTAGTTGGTCGATCCAGAAATCGAGGCATTTTTCGAAAAGACGATAGAGTGTTTCTTTACCGGGAGTATTTACGTATCATTGCGGTTCACCATCCTGCCATTTTCGTAATGGAAAATGTCAAAGGGTTATTGTCTGCAAAACTTGATGGAGATAGTATTTTTGACTTGATAAAGGATGATCTTAAAAATCCGGGGGAGTTTTATCCAAACAACAATTCACCATCCTACAAAATATATTCTTTAGTAAAAAAACCAGATTTATTTGATGATAATGGAAATCCTGTATATGAGAAAGATCAGGACTTCTTAATACGGACCGAAAAATATGGCATACCACAAAAACGCCATCGGGTTATCCTACTTGGAATCCGCGATGACCTAGATAAAATGGAATTTGATCCACTTGAAACAGGAAAAGAAGTAAAGCTTATAGATGTAATTGGTGAGTTACCCAAATTAAGAAGTGGCATTGGAAGACAGATTGCAAATGAAATTAAGGTTGAAAAACAACAATATGAAAAGGTAATAGATAGTCCTCAAAATTGGGTAAATACAATTAATCAATATCTCGAATTAGTTAGAAAGGAAATTAATACTGAGGAATTCGATTTTCAAAATTTACTAGACCTAACGACAGGTAAAAACTATCAACCGTTTCTGTTGCAGGAGACAAATAATCCCTTGGCGAATTGGTATCATGATAATAAATTAAATGGGATTTTGAATCACGAAACAAGAACGCATTTGAAAGAAGACCTTGCACGATACTTGTTTTCAGCAATTTATCTCAAATTAAAGGGTGATTTCCCGAAGCTTCGTGATTACCCCAATTGGTTATTACCAAATCACCAGAATGCGAAAGGAACAAAATTTGCTGATCGATTTAGGACTCAAAAACCTGATGAGCCCGCAACTACTATAACCAGCCATATATCAAAAGATGGACATTACTTCATTCACTATGACCCGGAACAATGCAGAAGCTTGACGGTAAGAGAAGCTGCACGTATTCAGACATTTCCGGATAATTATTTTTTTTGTGGAGGAAGAACACAACAATTCCATCAGGTTGGTAATGCCGTACCACCATATTTGGCAAAACAAATTGGCGAAGTCATATCAACCCTTTTCAAAAAAATATCTACTCCTTAATAATGGCTCAGATTCAAACATTTTCAAATCCGGATTTAAAGGCAGAGGATTTTACTCCTGATCCTATCCCTCTGCTGGAGTCTAATCGAAATCTTGGGTATTCGTTGCGTGAAGCCGTTGCTGATTTGATCGATAATAGCATTAGCGCAGGAGCAAGTATAGTTGAATTAAGGATTGATTGGAATTCTGGACAGCCGACCATGACATTAAAGGATAATGGAAGGGGAATGGATTTGGTAAATCTTGTTAATGCATTTAAACTTGGGTCCACTAATCCTCTCGATGTGCGTGATCCAAAGGATCTTGGCCGTTTTGGCTTTGGCATGAAAACAGCCTCCATCAGTCAGGCGAGGTGTCTTACAGTAGTTACCCAGGCAAAAGATAATCCTGAAATCTTTGCAAGATCTCTTGATCTTGATTTTATTAAACATGTAAAATCATGGTCACTAAAACACGTGGATCTGAAATCCTTGGAATTCAGTATGCCCGCTGATAGCCCACATGGTACAATCATTTTTTGGGATCATTGGGATCGGGCGCCAAGCAAGTATGATGATTTTGTATTGCTTACTCAAGAGTTGGATAGCTATCTTGCTGTTTGTTTTCATCGATTCATTGAAAAACGAGAGGTTAAAATACTCCATCAGGGAGTCGAAATTGAGTCTGTAAGCCCAATACCTAAAGGAAGTCAGGAATTTTCTCGTATTCCATTGCCTGGTTATGATTGCTTTCAAACGGCATATACCTTACAACACCCGAATTATTGGGAGGAGGATTTCAACGCTTCCAGAAATATTAATTCTTACCGCCTGTTTGAAGGTCTTGAACGACAACAGGGAATCTATATCTATCGTTGTAATCGCCTGTTGACTCCCGCCGGAGGTTGGTTAGGATTGGTTCGGCCTGCAAACTCAGCAAAACTCTCAAGAGTTGTTATTGACTATCCAAATAATGCTGATCACCTTTGGAGTCTTGATATAACCAAAACCAATGCAGAGATTCCCTTTGAATTCAAGGAAGAAATAAAAGAATTCCTGAACAAATCCAGACTTCAATCAATATACAAGGTTAATAGGCGTGCCCAACATGAGGAAAGGGAAATCAGAGGAAGGATTGGAGATGGGCTAATTTGGAAACAAGATTTAGACCCCACCTTTCTATGTTGGAGATATAAACCCAATATCAACCACGCCGTTTTTCGGAATATGATTGAAACAAAATCTATAAGCAGAAAAAACTTGGAGAAGATGTTTGAACTTATTTCCAATAACCTGCCAGTGGCAAAAATTATTCAGAACAACGATGAGGATCCAGGTCGCCACGATAGACTCAGCCGCAATGAATCACTCACCGCAGCCGAGGAAGAATTGGCAATTGAACTTCTAAATGCTTTTTCAGTCTCACTTACAAGAGCAAAAGCTATTCAGGAATTATTAAAAATTGAGCCTTGGTGCTATCATTCTACCCAACTAAAGAAACTATTTGATGAACAATTATGACAACATGGTTGCCAGTTGCGTTACTGTGGTTGACGCACATATAAGCAGCCCGGTATTCCACCAGGAATCTGTAGAGGATTGTGAAGAACTCATTCGGATGCATTATGATAAGATTCTGATGCCGACTGCCGACCTTCCAACCTTTGAAGAATTTACAAAAACTATTGCAAGCTACTTTAAAATGGACGATCCTCCACCTGTCATCAAAGAACATAATGTTGGAGGATGGCTAGATAAAGAAATGCGCAGCAATAGTTTGCGTCACTGGGACTATTACAAAAGGATGCTAATAAAGCAAGGGA
>JBBQJE010000290.1:0-4419 GCA_038325635.1 Bacteroidales bacterium | reverse complement strand
TGGCGAAGTAATCGAAGGAATTGCCAGTGTGGATGAATCTGCCATCACTGGCGAATCCGCACCGGTCATCCGCGAAAGCGGTGGAGACAGATCGGCCGTTACTGGTGGAACTAAAGTAATCAGCGACAGGATATTGATACGCATTACTTCAGAACCAGGCAACACTTTTATTGACCGCATGATAGCGCTCGTTGAAGGTGCTGAACGCCAAAAAACTCCCAATGAAATTGCCCTGTCTATTCTGATATCAGGATTGACGATCATATTTCTTTTGGCAGTGGCTACACTCCCGGCTTTCTTTAGTTACAGTCTTTCGTCATCAGGTATGCCTCAATCAATGAATTTAACCTTACCTGTGCTTATCGCCTTGTTGGTTTGTTTGATACCAACTACCATCGGCGGTTTGTTGAGTGCCATCGGTATCAGCGGAATGGACAGGCTTTTGCAGCGCAACGTGATTGCGACAAGCGGACGCGCCATCGAGGCCGCAGGAGACGTTGATGTTTTGCTGCTCGACAAAACCGGCACCATCACTTTGGGTAACAGAATGGCAACCAATTTCATTCCTGCTGAAGGAGTGGATGTAAAGGAATTGGCAGATGCTGCCCAGCTCTCTTCCCTTTCAGACGAAACGCCGGAAGGGCGCTCCATTGTCATTCTGGCCAAAGAAAAATTCGGGATACGCGGACGTGAAGTACATGAGTTGAATGCCACCTTTATTCCTTTTACTGCTCAGTCCAGAATGAGTGGCGTTGATTTAAGAAATCCTGACGGCAAGAACAGGCAAATCCGAAAAGGTTCATCGGAGGCAATCCGTACTTTTGTACAGAACAATAATGGCTTCTACACCCGACAACTACAGGATATAGTTGATGATTTAGCGAACCAGGGCGCTACTCCGCTGGTCGTTGCCATCGACAACAAAGTTCTTGGAGTGATTCACCTGAAAGACATCGTAAAGGGTGGTATCAAACAGCGTTTTGCAGAATTGCGCCAAATGGGTATCCGGACTGTGATGATCACAGGCGACAATACCTTAACCGCGGCTGCGATAGCTGCTGAAGCCGGGGTCGATGATTTTATGGCTGAAGCTACTCCTGAAGATAAACTAAGACGGATCAGGGAAGAACAAACCAAAGGGCATCTGGTCGGTATGATCGGAGATGGAACCAATGACGCCCCTGCACTTGCCCAGGCGGATATTGGCATTGCCATGAACACCGGTACGCAAGCAGCCCGGGAAGCAGGAAACATGGTTGACCTCGACAGTAACCCGACAAAATTGATCGAAGTGGTTGAAGTCGGGAAACAATTGCTGATGACGAGGGGTGCACTTACAACTTTTAGTATTGCCAACGATGTGGCCAAATATTTTGCAATCATACCAGCAATTGCATTATCACTCTACGCCGGGAAAAGCGGTGTTGGCCCTCTTTCTGCGTTAA
The DNA here is from genome assembly GCA_038325635.1 of Bacteroidales bacterium. GTDB lineage: Bacteria > Bacteroidota > Bacteroidia > Bacteroidales > Prolixibacteraceae > CAINVV01. The sequence continues at coordinate 2,974 of JBBQJE010000290.1, read as the reverse complement.
ACGTCATGAATCTTGGATCTCCGCAAAGCGCCATCTTAAGTGCGGTCATTTTTAATGCTATTGTCATTATTCTGCTTGTTCCTTTGGCCCTGAAAGGCGTACGTTATCGCCCGGTTTCTGCGAATATCGCTTTAACACGAAACCTACTGATTTTTGGTCTGGGCGGGATTATCGCTCCTTTTATCGGCATCAAACTCATTGATATGTTCATAAATCTTTAAATAACCAATATGAAAACACTTATTGTATCAATCAAAATATTTTTGTTTTTTACTGTTTTAACCGGAATAATATACCCGCTGTTCGTAACCGGAATTGCACAACTCTGCTTTCAGAATAAGGCAAACGGCAGTATCATCAGGATAAATGGGAAAGGAATAGGGAGTGAATTAATTGGACAGCAATTTGATACTGTCAGCTACTTTTCTTCCCGTCCATCTGCTGTTTCCTACAATCCCCTGCCATCAGGAGGCTCAAATTACGGATTGACTAATTTGAAACTTAAAGATCAGGTTGATTCCCGGAAAAAAAATTTTATTGCTTTTAATCGTCTCAACGTTCAAACTGATGTACCATCTGAGATGCTCTTTGCTTCAGCAAGCGGCCTAGACCCGCATATTTCGCCGGAAGCAGCTTTATTACAAGTTGATAGAATTACAACAGCCCGAAACTTCAGCAGTACAGCTAAACAACAATTAATCAGTATAATCCGTCAAAAAACCGAAAAACCTCAATATATGTTGCTAGGCGAAGAAAGAATCAATGTCCTTCTTTTAAATATTGAACTTGACAAAATTAAATAGATCTGTGTAAACATTCTAAAAAAACAAGAAAATCATGAAAATTTCAATCCGTACAAAATTCACGGTAGGTATGGCTTTTTTCTTTGTAATCATTGCAGGCATTTCCATTCTATCTGCTTATCATTTAAGTAACTTGTCAAAAAAAACAGATGCAATTCTGAAAGAGAATCACTTCTCGGTCATTTATGCACGCGATATGGCGGAATATCTGACCAATATAAATCAGGAAATTACACGTTCTTATGTTTCGGGCAGCATTACTGATTCAAACCTTATTGATAATTCATTTGCATCCTTTGAGAAATCACTTAGACTCGAAAAAAACAATATTACCGAAGCCGGGGAAGATAAACTTGCATCAGGAATTGAATCCGGTTTCGACGAATACCAGCGAAAAATTAAAGCAATTGCAAAGGTTGCGATCTTAAGTGACAAAATTATCCCGCTTCAAACACAATTTAATTTTTTGTATCAACAATCGATGCTTTTATCCCAAATGAATGAACAGGCAATAATTCTGAAGGCAGATGATGCAAAGGCATCAGCACAAAAAGGATTGAGACAAGTGACCATTTTCGGGACCATCTGTTTTATTATAGCAATCAGTCTTACATTTAATTTTGCCAATTATTTCAATGGAAGGTTCTCAAAATTGTACAATGGAATAAAAGAAATTGGTTCAAACAACTTTGGTCAAAGATTGTATTTCGAAGGTGAAGATGAATTTTATGATATATCTTTGATCTTTAATAATATGGCAGAGAATCTCGAGAAAAATAAACTAAATGAGGGCAAAAATACAATTCAAAATTTTGAAGAGGATTTTAGTTCAAATCAAATTCAGGAACTAAAAAGAATTTTGGAACAAATGCATGGTATTGAAGAAAGAGCTGTAGATTTAATTGCTAAATTGGAGCATAAATAACAAAAAATGAACGTTGATGATAGTCGCCCAAATCCTGATGAACTTCTGGCATCATTGATTCAGGAGGAAGAGAAGAGTAAACGGGGAAAACTTAAGATTTTCTTCGGTATGTGTGCGGGAGTTGGTAAAACCTACACCATGTTACAAACAGCTAAAGTTGAGCAATCCAAAGGAAACGATATTATTATCGGATATGTTGAGACACATCAGCGCAAAGAGACTGCCTTCCTTGTGGAAGGTTTTGAACTGATTCAGCGAAAAAAACACGCCTATAAATCCACTTCAGTCGAAGAAATGGATCTGGATGCCATCATTGCCCGAAAACCACAGATCGTGCTGGTTGATGAACTGGCTCACACCAACGCTCCAGGCAGTCGGCATACCAAGCGATTCCAAGATGTTCTAGAACTTCTGGAAAACGGTATCAGTGTTTATACAACAGTTAATGTACAGCATTTGGAAAGCCGTGCCGAAACCGTAGCACAAATTACAGGAATTACGATTAGGGAAACCATCCCGGATGAAATTTTTGAAAATGCAGATGAGGTAGAACTGGTCGACTTGAGTCCAGATGAATTACTTCAAAGACTTACCGAAGGCAAAGTCTATACCCCTGACAGATCGCGAGAAGCCATCCAAAATTTCTTTCGAAAAGGAAATATTACGGCTCTTCGCGAAATGGCACTAAGGATTGTTGCAGACAGTGTAGACAAACAGCTGCACAATTACATGCAGCAAAAGCGGATCAGGGGTCCATGGAAATCCGGGTCTCACCTTCTGGTTGCTATTGATTACCGCATCCAGTCAACCAAGTTACTGAGGTGGGCTAAAAATCTTTCCTCTTCAATGGGAGCTAATATTCAGGCAATCTATGTTGAAACCGCCCATAAACTGACAACAAAAGAGAACGACCAGCTCAATAAAAATATTAACCTTGCCAAACAGCTTGGCATAAAAGTCCGTATCGTTACCAATTATGATGTGGTCAGCGCCATCGTCGAATTTGCCCAAAAAGAAAATGCCACACACATAATTGTCGGGAAACCACGTGCCCGTCACCTGTTTGCCATGCTCCGACTTGGCAGTTTTGTCAACAAGCTTATCAGGTACAGCGGAAACATCGATGTTTATATTCTTGGCTCAGACAGCCAGGCCAAAGGCAGATACAAGGAAAAGGTTTTTGCCCCTTCTTTTACCTCCAACTTTCGTGATTATCTGGTGGTAATACTACTTGTTTTTCTTTCAT
>JBBQJE010000289.1:0-4438 GCA_038325635.1 Bacteroidales bacterium | reverse complement strand
CCGTCAGCGCCAATGGTACTGCGAAAGTGGGAGAGTAGGTCGCCGCCAACTTAAAACCAAGCCCCGGTTCATCCTTTTGAGCCGGGGCTTACTTATGGAGAAAGAAGATGGGGTAGGGACGCATTGATATGCGTCTTTTTGATGAAACCGGAAGAATGATCCCGATTTAAACGACCGAATGGCTGAAAGAAAATAAAATGAATATCTTAGGGGCACAATAATCCGGACTTTGTGAATAATATTACCATTTTTAATGTTGACGAGTCAGCTGCAATCCCTAAATACAGGCAGCTTATCAATTCCGTTTGTATGGCAATCGAACAGGGGGTTATCCAAAGAGGTGATCAATTGCCTTCTGTTAACCAGTTGTGCGATAAATTTTCCCTTTCAAGAGATACCGTCTTGCTTGCCTTCGATGAACTCAAATCTAAAGGGATGGTCACTTCCGTTCGCGGGAAAGGATACTATATTGACCGAACTGACCTGAATTACAACAAACACATTTTTTTGCTCTTTGATGAACTCAATGTTTTCAAGGAGGATCTTTATGCTTCTTTTCTAGAGCACTTAAATAGTCGGATCAATGTCGACATTTATTTTCACCATTTTAATTTTAATGTATATAAAGACTTGATAAGTAACGCTTCAGGAAAATACAGCGCCTACATTATCATGCCAGCAATTTTTGACCACTCACTTGAAATTGTCAGTCAACTCCCATCTGATAAGGTATATATCCTAGACCGCTTAAAACCCGATCTGGCCAACTATCCGGTCATTTATCAGGATTTTGAGCAAGATGTTTATGATGGGATGAAAGAAGGCAGTGAACTATTGTTGAAGTACGATAAGCTAATCATGGTTTTCCCCGGAGGCAAGGAGCCGGAGGAGAGGGTCTCTGGCTTTCTCCGGTTCTGTAGGGAGTGGAAAATGGATGCTGAAGTGATCAGATCACTTGATAAACGAATAATCCGGAAAGGTGAGGCTTACTTCGTCGTCTCAGACCGTAATCTTGTAAAAATTGTCAGACAGGCAGCTGTACAAAACCTCCGGTTGGGAGTTGATATTGGGCTGGTTTCCTTCAATGATACCATGCTGAAAGAGGTTGTTGGTTCCGGTATTACTACTATTTCTACCGATTTCGTCCTGATGGGGAAAGATCTGGCCAACATGGTTAGCCATCAAAAAAGAGTTAAACTGAGAAATTCTTCTCGGTTAATCATCAGAAATTCACTGTGAAGGTGAACTAAGTTATTTAATTTAGGCAGAATAAAATGCTATAAAACATATTTTTGGATCAGCGATTGAAACTAAATTAATTTACATTTGCCTACCAGTACCTACCAGTTAACAATTAAAATAATGCTATTATGACGATCGAACAGTTGAAAGAAAAATTTATTGAGAAATACGGCGAAGGAGAAATTAGTGGATATTTTTCTCCAGGCCGTGTCAACCTTATTGGAGAGCATACCGATTATAACGGTGGTTTTGTATTTCCTTGTGCGCTTAGCTTTGGTATTTATTGCCTCGTAAGGAAGACTGACCGTAAAACAGTTAGGTTCGCTTCTTTGGATATGCCTTTTGTGGCTGAAGTGAAAGTTGAAGACTTAAATAAAGCAATCGGCAAAGAGTGGGTAAATTATCCAATCGGAGTATTTGCCCAGTTTATGAAAAAGAATTTAACTTTCGATAAGGGTTTAGATTTGCTCTTTTATGGTGATGTCCCTACAGGTGCCGGACTCTCCTCTTCTGCTGCCCTCGAGGTTGTTACAGGCGTAATGATCAATGATCAGTTTAGTTTTGGAATTGATAAAGTGGAGTTGGCACTTATGGGTCAAAAAGCGGAGCATGAATATGCATTGGTTAATTGTGGCATCATGGATCAGTTTGTATCCGCCATGGGCAAAAAAGACCATGCCGTATTCCTCAATTGCGATACGTTAGCGTATGATTTAGTTCCTGTAATTCTGGATGGAGTAAAAATTGTGATCAGCAATACCAATAGTCCACATAAATTGGATTCCGGTAAGTATAATGAAAGAGTTGCCGAATGTCAGGCTGCCGTGAAAGCGATTCAACCATACAAGAAGATAAATGCATTGGGTGAGCTTTCCTGGGAAGATTTCCTAAAAGTTGAAGATAAGATTGAAAATGTAACAGTTCGTAACAGAGCCCGTCACGTAGTTAGTGAAATCAAACGGACGGAAGATGCTGTAAAAGAACTCAGAGCGAACAATCTTGTCAAATTCGGTCAATTAATGAACGGATCACATGATTCATTGCGTGACGATTATGAAGTAACCGGATTCGAACTGGATACCATGGTTGAAGAAGGTCGTAAGATTGACGGTGTCATTGGTACAAGGATGACAGGGGGCGGTTTCGGCGGATGCACGGTAAGTTTGGTAAAAGATGCTGCAGTACCTGTTTTTATTGAGCAGGTTGGGAAAAATTACCAGGAAAAAACCGGATTGAAACCTGTGTTCTATGTTGCTGAAATCGGCGACGGTGGCAAGAAATTATTTTAACTAAACATTCATAAATCACAAACTATGACAAAAACAGAAACAGGTAACAAGTATTTGTTTCCTTTGATCGTGATGGCATCCCTCTTTTTCCTTTTCGGATTCATCACAACCATGAACAATTCGACGATCGACTTCCTTAAGAATGCTTTCGGACTAAATGATGTTCAAAAGCAACTTCCAAACACCTTTTTCTACGGAGCTTACATTTTGTCAGTACCTGTTGGATTGATGCTGATGAAAATCGGTTACAAGAACGGTGTTTTAATGGGTCTTGCTTTAATCGCTTTGGGATTCTTTCTTTGCATACCCGGTGTGGGGATGGGTTATTATGGCTTCCTTAGTGCGGTATCCGTATTTGCTATCGGTGTTGTTATTCTTCAAGTTGTTGCAGGTCCTTATGTAAATGCAATGGGTAGCCCTGAGACGGCTGCAAGTCGATTGACGTTGACCAATGCGCTGAACTCAGTTGCTACAGTTATTGCTCCTATCTTCGTTTCAATTTTGTTGGTCACGCCAAAAATTGAAGCTGGTTCAAAATTGGCAAATTCAGATATCCTAGCAATTGTAAAGGGACCTTTCCTAATGATTGGTGTCGTTACACTTGCTATTCTGGCGATCATGTTTTTCCTGAAACTTCCTGAAATTAAGGAAGAGGAAGTGAGTGCAAAAGGGGACGTAAAGAAATATAAATCAAGTGCTTTCAAGTATATCCATGTTTGGTTGGGTTCATTAGCAATCTTTTTTTACATGGGTATCGAGATTGGAATTTCCAGTTTCTTCCCTGATTATGTGGCGCATTTAAAAATTGAGAATATCTCGGCTATTGGTATGTTGAAATTTTATTGGGGAGGCCTAATGGTTGGTCGAATTATCGGTATTTTCATTCTTCAGAAATACAAAGCAAGTCAGATCCTTACCTTATGTGCTTTTGGCGGAGCTGCTTTATTGGCTACATCGTTTATCCTTGGAGCTGGAGCACCAGTCATTGCCATGTGGCTCTTCTTGGGTACAGGATTATTCCATTCCATTATGTGGCCGGTAATCTATAATCTTGCGCTAGAAGATTTAGGCCCTCATGCAAAAGTTGCATCCGGCGTTATCGCTACTTCAGTAATTGGTGCCGCTATTTTGATGCCAATGATGGGAGCGATCAAATCAATCACTGGTTCAGTAGTTATTGCAGTGAGCTGCATGTATTTATACCATGCCTATTTGGTCTTTTTTGCACAAAAAGGATCAAAAATCAGGTAGAAATATATCATTAAATGAAAAGAGCCATCAGTAATTTCTGGTGGCTCTTTTCATCTGTATATTCATTGGTTAAATTAATGATTATTAAGTGGTTCAGATGGAACTCACAATCTAATATTCATCTCTTTTTGTGAGCTTTTGCTCATGTTCGTTTCATGTGTGTATAATTAAGCTAAAGCATTGGCCACATGGAACATCCACAATTATATTCATGCTTTTTTGTGAGCTTTTGCTCATGGATGTTTCATTTAATGATATATTTCTACTTTTGTTAGTATGCAAATCATCCATGGAATATCAGAAAAGGATTTGATCGTCCGACTTAAAAACGGCGACCAGACTGCTTTTGAGCTGTTGTTCCATTTTTACTACCCGGGATTAGTTGTATATTCTGCGCAGTTTACGGCCGATCAGGCCGAAGCGGAAGAGATTGTACAGGATTTCTTTGTGCGGTTCTGGCAAAAGCATCAACAGCTGATTCTGAGTGATTCCCTCAAAAATTATTTTTTCTCAGCTGTCAAAAACGGAAGTCTCAACTTCTTGAAACACAAGAAAATTGAAGAGAAGTATTTGCAGGAGATGATAGACCTTTCCCAACATCATCTGGCGTACGACACTGATTTATATGTTATTTCAGAACTTCAGGAAAAGATCAG
>JBBQJE010000288.1:0-4458 GCA_038325635.1 Bacteroidales bacterium | reverse complement strand
ATTTTTCATTTTTCACTTTTCATTTCCTAATAGGAAATTCTGAATGACATATTAATACCAACTTTGGATAGGGAAAATTTATCAAAGCCCACAAAAACTCCAACATTCGTAGAATACAATACTTCCAAAAGTGTATATCCTGCTTCAGTATGATAAAGATTAGTAGGTGAACTGTAATAGCCTGCCCAAATCATCTCGCGCCAGAGCGTATTGCTCAGAACAGGCAAATATTTTAAGAGTATATACGGAGACTTGTAAGAAATAAATCCACTGATGAATTTATCAGCTGTCGAGAGGGCATAATAATTTGGCGCATAGAATGAATGACGGTATTCATGGGGCAAAACCGGACTGGTTTGTGTCATCACGTGGGCAAAATCGGAAAAATGAAGTTGATTTTTATTTGAATACCATCCTCCCAGAACCTCCCAGTTAAAGCTGGACGTCTGACTGAATTCAATGAAATGGTTTATAGCGGCATACAAATAGTCATAATCGGATGTACTTGAAAAAATATTTTTGATTCCTTTTTCATATCCAACACAAAAGGTAGGAAAATTGGAGTGAGACATATATTTTACCCCGTTTTTTATCCGGTAATAATATTTAGGGGTGTATTTCAGGCTGATTCCAATTTTTGCAGCTTTTTGATTAGCCAATTGATTTATTGTTACTTCATCATTAGCTGGAAGATTTTCAGCGTAGCTCTTTGCACCGTTGATAAAAGAAAAATTAGTCGAATTATCCAGGTGTCGTATGTCTTTATATTCCATCTTAGCAGCTAGAACTAATCCGTTGAAAAGATCAACTTTGTTTGAAAGATTAATAAATCGCGTTTCATAGAACCGGGCGAAATTAGTCTTGAAGAACAATGAAGAAACGCTGTTAATAAATGGGGAAATAGCCGATTCCCGATCGTTGAAATCTTCTGAATAGCGACCACCACCTATCTCAAATATTCCTCTGTGCATGGGTGCATAGTTGTACTTGAGATCAAGTTTTCCCATTACCGTATTGCGATTTATGGCATACGCTACACGAGGGCGGATCTCCAATGACTTTCCGGGCTTAAAATTCTTTGTAAAGAGAAACTCCTGATTAACAGTAAATCCATCAACCGAATTGAATGTTAGCCGGCTGAGATTGAAAAGGCCGAAATAATTTAGATGCATGGTCGAATCACGAAGTGTTGTTCGTTTTCCCACAAACAAAGGAGCTACAAAGCCAAAATTGACGTTATGTTTATTTATAACCACTACTTTGGGACTCTTTTGCACTGCAAGAACTACAGAGTCACGTTTCTGAAAACTCTGTAATTCATCCGACGCAAGAGGAATCGGACGCATGGAATTCCAAAAGGTGGTGTCGTGGTTAGTGGCTGTCGGATCAATCTGGACCTTTACCGATTCTGTTATTTCAAGTGATTTTACCGAATCTGGTTTAGAACTATTGTGGCTGGATTCCAACAAACGGGAAAGTTTGTTCATTTCTGCGGCACTGAGATCTTTCTTTTCCAAAAGATTATCGATTTTTACTCTTTTTTTCTCGGCAGACTTCGATGGCTTACTAACTTTAACCGGGGTCGATGAAATCTTAATGTTCTTTTGCTTGTCTGTCTGTTCGCGAGCCGGAAGGTTGAGCATGGAAAGCACTGCCTGGTTAAACTGAAGATCCGTATATTTCATGGAGGTTGAGAAGCGGCCATTTCCTTTTATTCCCATCATGCTGGCATCGAAAGAGAACTTATGACTTACAGGAAGCCAGATGGACGGCGATACTTCGTCGTAAGTCATGTACAGATTTACAGTTCCAATGGGAGTTTCGAAATTGAGATCAGCCTGTTTCAAACACCAATATTCTTCCATGATATATAGATATCCTTCGAATAGTAATTTGCTCTTACGCTTTGGAGTTACCTTGATTTTATTTACGATGTTTTTTCCCTCATAACTGAACCCTTCGTATTTGAAATCGTAATGGGAAAATGCGTTTTTCCCAACCGGTGAAATTAATATATTGATATTGTCCTGATATAAACTGGATCCAAGCATGTCAGTAACCTGAAAATCAACACCTTTTGGGAAGGATGAGTTAATGGATTTAATCTTCAGATCATACTTATCTGGGGCGTTGAAAGTGATTTGGTTCACACTTTCCTGTACCAGGATGTCGCCTGATTTTATGTCAATATTCTGCCTTTTTAATTGATTGCGGAAGATGCCGGGAATATTTTCCACTTTAATGGTACCTCTGAGATAAGCAGTAGCGCTGTAACTCTGCATCTGATTGAGATGAACATAAGACAGGCTGATTACTTTCCGCATAATCGGATAGGCTCTGTCTATTCCTGCGCTGATCGTGACTTCCTGTAATTCATGAATCTGTTCCTCCAATATGATTGCAACAGTAAGTGGCTTTCCAGTGAGGGTGATGGCTTCAATTTTTGGGGTAAAGCCCAAACTTCGGTAGGTCACAGTGTATTTTCCTGCAGGCAGGTCAATTTCAAAATCGCCGTTTTCATTCGTGGTTGTACCTTGCGATCCTTCTTTGAAAAAAACGGTGGCAAAAGGAATTGGGATACCATTCTTGTCCTTGATGTTCCCTTTAAGGTTGTGACCCATCGACAGATTCGTCAATAACCAAAAAAAGGCTGTAAAAATCACGAATTTTTTCATCCAATATTCTCTAATCAACCTTAAGGCCGTTTGCTTTTAGCCTTCACCTTAGCAAGTTTCATTTCCTTATTCATTTCTTCATTTTATCTATCATCAGGAGCCAATCGAAAATCGAAAATTGAAAATCGAAAATTCCAGGTTAATAGCCTAAGTTTTGTATACGTTAGGAAGGTTTAAAAGTAGCAAAAAACGCACGAAGTAGTAGAAAAATTCTGCTACTTCGTGCGGATATTAAAGAATTTTCCGACAGAAAATCTAGTATGCGTTGATGATGGCAAGAAAATCTTCCGCTTTAAGGGAAGCTCCGCCAATCAATCCACCGTCGATATCAGGCTGGCCGAATAGTTCTTTTGCATTTGCCGGACTGCATGATCCTCCATATAAGATGGAGCATTCATCGGCTATGGTTTGATTGTATTTTGCAGCAATAAGTTGACGAATAAAAGCCAACATATCCTGAGCCTGCTGGGAACTGGCAGTACGACCGGTGCCGATTGCCCAGATGGGTTCATACGCGATGACGATCTTTTTGAAATCATCTGCTGAGAGATTGAAAATAGTTTCGTCCAGCTGATTTTGAACGAAGGCGTTTTCTGTACCAGCTTCACGAATGGCCAGAGCCTCACCGCAGCAATAGATTGGCGTTAAGCCCTGTGCGAGGGTTAAGGTTACTTTCTTGTTGAGGATATCACTCGTTTCGTGGTAATATTCGCGGCGCTCTGAATGTCCAATGATGACGTAAGTTGCTCCGGTCGATTGAATCATGGATACAGAAATTTCGCCGGTAAAAGCTCCTTTAGGCTCTGCAGCACAGTTTTGTGCAGCAACATTAACGCGGCTTTGATCAACAACTTCAGCCACGCTGGTGAGGTGAGTAAAAGGGGTTCCTAATACGACAACAACATCTTTTGCTCCCCGTTCAAGAACTATTTCATTCACTTGTTTAGCGAGTGAGACACCTTCGCTGACAGTCGTATTGCATTTCCAGTTACCGGCAACAATTTTTTTTCTCATGGTATGTGCTATTTTAAATTTGAGTTTTGTAATCTTCCTGCAAAGATAAGAATCAGCTGTTGACTACACTATCGCCCGAAATCACTTTGGTTCGATTTAACTATTTGATTACTTTGGTACATTGACAGGTGTTTCTTTGGGAACAAGTCGAGCCATCTGCTCAACTGTCGGAATATCATTGTAATGCCACTTGCCTAAAATGGTCCCGCTGCGCAAATATAGAAGCCCGGGATTTGACCGTACAATTGTCTTTAGCGTCACTTCATCACCAAAAAGAAATTCGTAGGTTGGGTGCGCTTCATTTTTAAAATCTTCGAGTCGCTGTCCGGTGGTGGAGGTGATACAGACAAATTTATACCCAGCGAGCCTGGCCCAATCAGCCAGACTATTTATATTTTCTTGCTTTTTGAGTGAACTTTTGGTCAGATTTGATGCTATCAGGAAGAACGTTGGTTTATCATCAGCGAAGAAAAAATTGGTAACATCATCACCCGGGGCGGTTCGAAGTTGGAAATCATGAATTGGCGGGGTGTACCCTTTTTTGACAAGGATGGCATCGCCCATGGATTCATATTTCCAATGGAGTGTATCCTGCCACGGATAATTTTTATCGGTGAATTTTTCTACTTTATTCGTTTGCAGGTTGCGATAAAAATACGCATTGCTATATACGTCAGCCTGAGCACCTTCCGGGATTCTCATTCCTTCGGGGATATTTGCTCCAATTTTATATGGTCTGAAATCGAAAATAGGATCGTGCCGATACGAC
>JBBQJE010000287.1:0-4461 GCA_038325635.1 Bacteroidales bacterium | reverse complement strand
CCCATTGTGAAGGGTTACCGACTTCTTTCCATCGGGCGAAATGGCCATCCCGAAAGGGTCGTTGGTGATTCTGATAAGTTGTCCTGCTGGAGTCAAGAGCCTTCCGGAAGGCAAAACAGTGGTTCCATCCGGATGGATTTGGGTAAATTGATTGCCAGCAGGAACGGTGAGGATAGGGACATTGTTTTGTGCCATAGAGAGCTGCATAGCATAAACTAAAAGGAGAAAAGAGAGGATGATTCGAGTGGGATTCATGAGTAGTAGTTTATTTGATCCGAAATATATTAAAATTTTGAGGAGGATGATCGAACCTATTGGAAATTCGATTTTAATTTTTAACTTTGCAATACAAAGTACTTTTAAATGAAATCAAACACAACAAATCCCAATGCAGATCTCCAGGCAATTCGTGAAATTATGGAACGGTCGTCTAAATTTTTGTCGCTAAGCGGATTATCCGGCATTTTTGCAGGTGCATGTGCTCTAATAGGAGCTGCAGTTGCCTGGTCTTTTATATTTGAATCGGGGAAGGTTCAATTTGACGAATTTATGCCACACGCGAGTGGCTCGATGATTTCATACAGTTCGTGGTATCTTGCATTAGATGCAATATTGATTCTTGTATTGGCTGTATTGGGGGCTGTTTACTTTTCTCTACGAAAAGCAAAAAAGGCCGGTCAGAAATTATGGACTAATTCAACTCGGCGATTACTCGTCCATTTGATGATTCCCTTGGTCTCTGGTGGAATATTTACGCTAATTTTGGCGTTTCATAACCATCTGGATCTGGTAGCATCCGTCATGCTTATTTTTTACGGATTGTCGCTCGTAAATGCCGGGAAGTTCACCTTGGGAGAGGTTCATTATCTGGGTTTAACGGAAATTATTTTGGGTATTTTGGCCGGTATTTTCATCTCTTATGGACTTCTGTTTTGGACCCTGGGTTTTGGTCTGGTGCATATCTTATACGGTACAGTGATGTATTATAAGTATGAGAGATAACTGTAAATCGTTAATTGAAAGTAAATTCCGGTGAGAAATCCGATTTTAAACATTCAGAAAGTATTTGAAAGCCGCATCAGGCTTGGAATCATGTCGGCACTCATGGTGAACGACACATTGGATTTCAATGCCCTGAAGCAACTGCTCGAATTGACAGACGGAAACCTGGCGAGCCATCTGAAAGCCTTGGAGAAACTGAGAATTGTTTCGGTTTCCAAACAATTTATTGGTCGAAAACCAAGTACTACATACACGGCAACCGAACATGGAAGGGATTTATTCAGGCAACATTTATTGGCTTTGGAAAAACTAATAAACACCCAATAATTTTTTTAACAACATACTTTGAAATACAAAGTACTTTCAATTTAATAAATCATGGAAACAAAGAGTATTCAACAATTAATGAACAGTTTCAGTGTGAAGATGATCGTCGTTACCGGATTGGCCATTATCTTGCTTATCCCGTCGATATTAATTCAGGAAATTATTCGCGAAAGGATTGATCTAAGTGAAGGGGTGAAGAAGGAACTTTACGCACAATGGGGAGGAAAACAAGTAGTTGCGGGTCCGGTGTTGAATGTTCCCTTCTCAACAAAGGAGCAAGTGGAGAATAGCCAGGTTACCAGCGAACGACATGGGATTGCACATTTCCTGCCTCAGACATTGAAAACAGATGGGGTGCTATATCCTGAAACAAGGCAACGTGGGATTTACAAAGTTGTGGTTTACGAAGGAAAGTTGAAACTGAAGGGTTCATTTGCGCAACCTGATGTTTCCCTGCTGGATATCCAAAACGCCCGGTACAATTGGAATGCAGCCTATTTTACAATGGGAATATCGGATATGAGGGGTATTAAGAATCTCCCAGAATTGGTTATTAATGGTCAGAGATGCACTGTTGAACCGGGCGTTGCCGACACCGATTTGTTTAAGTCGGGAATTACCGTTAAGGCTAATTCGATCGATTTCAAGCAATCCCTTAATTTCGAAATTGAGCTTGTTTTAAACGGATCGGAGGACTTATCAGTAGAGCCATTGGGAAAGACATCCGAAATTACCATGAAGTCCGATTGGGCAGAGCCGAGCTTTTCCGGAGGTTTTCTTCCTTCAAAACGGCAGGTTAATGCAAAAGGTTTTACTGCTAATTGGCTGGTCACCCATTTGAACCGTAATTTTCCTCAACAATGGGTTGACCAGAGATACAACACTCATGAGGCTAAATTGGGTGTTGAACTGCTTATCCCGGTTGACAATTACCAAAAGTCTATGCGCTCAGCAAAATATGCCATTTTGTTTATTGCACTGAACTTTATCATCTTCATTTTCTTTGAAATCAAGAGCAAAACCAAGATTCATCCATTCCAATATTCGATGGTAGCTTTTGCTTTGTTGCTTTTTTATGTACTGCTGACGTCCATCGCAGAACAAATTGGATTTAATTGGGCTTACCTGATTTCGTCCGTGGCAGTCACTCTGTTGATTTCGTGGTACGCCTTTACCATGCTGCTAAATAGCCGGTTGATGGCTTGGGTAGCCCTTCTACAAACGGGCTTATATCTGTTTCTGTTTGCAATTTTGCAATTGCAGGATTACGCTCTTCTTGCCGGTAGTATCGGACTATTTATAATTTTGGCAATAGTCATGAAAATATCGCAGCAAATTAAATGGTATTCAGTAGAATAACCTGTCAAGATTGTCCTATTGATCCATCAAGAGTTTTTTCACAACCTCGTCATAATAGGGTTTTTCCTTCAGGCTTGAACGCGAACCTGGGAAATAGAGTATATCCACTTCGATAAAATTGGGAAAGGAGAAATCGCGCATCACAACAGCACACCGCATATCATTGGAAAGCCTGGTATTGTCGATCATCGGGAACTGGAAATAATCAATGGTGAACTCCTGCGTTACCATATTTACAAACTTGTCATTGACCGAAGTTTCAATATCGAGCCTCACGTCCAGCGTTTTCTCATCCGCGTTGAATTGTAGCGCATTTAGAAATACAACTCTTTTATATACATTCGTTGTGTTTCCAACTCTGACCGTATCATGAAATACCTTAGAATCTTTCCATTTAATGGGTAATTCCTGCGACTGGCCTGGTTTATAATCGGTTGAGTCACCCGAAAAAGTAATGAACATCGACTCTCTGGTTGCTGCTCCTTCGAGACTGGAGATTTGTTTTGAAGTAACATCACTTGCCATTTTATACAAACGCCTCCGATACACTTCCTTTGTCCGGAGGTTTTTTTCTGCTGCTATTTGTCTATTCAGGTAAACGAAAAGTGGCATCAGATTGAGGGACTCGTGGAAATTATAAGCCAGCAGTTCAAGTTGCAGGATATTTTCGTCCAATGAGTGAGAATCTTTCAGAATAGTGCCCAAAATCGAGTTGAACATATCCTTCCGGAGGGCACTTTCGGCTGCTTCACGGCCACTCATCAATTCGGTATAGAGACGGATTTTCGAATCGTTATTTTGTTTGTTATTCAGATAACCGGTACCAAAATAACTAACTAATCCGATGGTCAGAGCCGTGATTATACTGCCAAGTGGCTGCATAATAATCACGATCTTATCCCACGTGTCGCGCTTTTCTTTTTTAGGGGCTATTGGCTCTTCAGCATCCATTTGTCTCCGGATTTAGTCATCAATAAATTGTAACGCGTTGATTTGTTGGATGAGAAAACCTCAAAACTCGCGTCTTTAAACGAGACAACTTCAAGTGTAAATTTTCCTATCTCCTTAATCGTAACCGTGAAGTAGCCGTTTGCATCTGTTTTTGCGGATACCAATACTTTGTCGCCCTGCATAATTTGTACAACCTGATTCGTCAAAGGTTTTCCATCATCACCTTTCATCGTTCCGTAAATTTCTCCTGCAAAGGATAGCATTGGGAGGAACAAGAAAATAAAAATTAGTAATCCTATTGTTTTCATGAGGTCTCGTATTAAATTATTCTTATCTGATTTATTACAAATATAAGCCAAAAAAAGGAATATCTTTTACCTAAATCAGGTGACAAATTTAGGATATCTCTAACTTAAATTGTTATACAATTATTGGTGTAAATTACATAATTCACACGTATTAAAATGTGATTGCCAATCAGCCTGTAAACCTTCATTTGCTTTACCTGACGTTAAACGTCCTTTTTGGGATTCCTGCTGAGATTAAATATTCCAAATCGCGAAAAAGGGGTTCCCAAGCCTGGATTGATAACTATGATTCAAATTTCACCTGCATTACCGGGAAAAATTTTTGGGAGTTTACAAAGCGAAATAGGGGAAAAGGTTCGAAATGGCATACAATGGGATAACTTTAATTTTCCCGTATTGGCAAAAGTTTTCGAGAGAAATTCTGATTCCTTTGGATAAATTTTTCTCTTCCATAAAGAGGTTTAAGCTCTGCATTTTACCACTACTGCCCGATTTAATTTCAACTGGAATAATT
>JBBQJE010000286.1:0-4464 GCA_038325635.1 Bacteroidales bacterium | reverse complement strand
AAATGAAGTAAAGAGTGTCTCGAAGTTTATATTCATTCCTACTGCTAATGGTACAAGACCCAAAATAGTGGCAGATGCCGTAAGAACAACGGGGGTTATTCTGGTTTTTCCTGCCTGAACAATAGCTTCCCGGGTTTTCATCCCCCTCTTTTTCATTTCGTCACAGAACTCTACGATCAATATGCCATTTCTAACAACTATACCTCCTAAAGCAACTACTCCTAAACCAGTCATCATGATAACCAGATCCATGCGAAAAATGATTACGCCCAGCAATACTCCAACAATACTGAATACTACTTCACTCAATATTATAATTGTTTTGCTGATGGAACCAAATTGTGTTATGAGAATAAAGAAGATCATTCCAAGAGCAATAATCATAGCCTTAAGCAGGAATGAGGTCGTCTCTGCCTGATCTTCCTGTTCACCTGTGAGTTTGATATTGGTACCTGAATGCAAAGGGAAGTCTTTCGCCAATTTTTTAATTTTAGGCACAATATCATTGGGAGAGTAACCCGAAAGAACGTTTGAATAGACTGTTATTACCCTTTTTTGATCCAATCTTTTTATTCCAGCATACGAACTGGAATAATGAATTTTTGCCACCGTGGATAGTGGAATGGTTCTAATCTGACCTGAATTCATATCCCGATAGGTAATAACAAGGTTAATTAGTGAATTGATATTATCACGGGTAATTTTAGAATATCGCAAGGAAATTGGGAACTCATCTTCGTCCTTTTTGAATTTAGAAATCTCTTTTCCGAAGAGGGCAGTTCGTAGTTCCAAACCTATTTGACCAGTGGATAATCCAACCCGCTGTGCACGATCACGGTCAATGTCAATAATGATCTCCGGTGAATTTAGTTCGAAGTCCGTTTTTAGCTCCTCTATTCCGGGAATATTCAAAGAATCAACATAATTGCGGAAAGAATAGGCATCCGAAACAAGGTCATCCATGTTTTCGCTGGTCACCTCAATATTGATAGGTTTTCCTGTTGGAGGCCCCATTTTTGATTTTCCAACGGTAATTTCTGCACCGGCAATATCTGCGATGGACTCACGAATTTTTTCAGTATATTTTGTGGTAGAAATACCGGTTGAACGGAATTTGCTTTCCACAAAATTGATGGATATTTTCCCTTTGTTGAAAGGTTTGCCCGCACTGCTAAATCCTTCTTCGTCGGCTCCGATTGTGATATTAGAGATTACAGATTCAACATCCGGATTGTGCTGCCCAATTGCCTGATATACTCTTTTTTCGGCAATTCGGGTAACACTGTCAGTCACATTTTGATCAGTACCGCCAGGCATTTTTATGTATACCATGATACTGTTCGGATCGCCCTCAGGGAAGAATAGAACTTTTGGTTTGACCATTCCAGTGAGGATTACAGTAAAAATGAAAAGGCCGATCATTCCTAGAAGCATCCAAAGTGGACGATATCCTCTTAAAGTACTGCGAAGCTGGCGTTCATAAAATGCCATGACATAAGGCCATAATTTCTCCTGGAAGCCTTTGATCCAGAATTGTATGACATAATGGTAAAGGAATGTCATTAATATCATGAATACCACAAAATTGCCCATTCCATACGATTTGAAAAGGTATAAAACCACAGCCAAACCAAACATTCCAAGAAGGACCTTTTTGGTGTTTTTCCATTCAGCTTTTTCGTCTGAGTCAAATTCATGCTGCATGAATGAAACTGCAAAAACGGGGTTGAAGATATAGGCTACAAATAAGGATGCAAATAATGTAATTATCAATGTAACAGGTAGATAGTGCATAAACTGGCCAACAATACCTGGCCAGAATGCCAGCGGAAAGAATGGTGCAAGTGTGGTTAAAGTACCTGACAGAATGGGCAAAAACACTTCACCGGCAGCAAGCTTGGCGGCAACCCGGATATCCGGATGATTTTTATGCATCCTGTGTGTATTTTCAATCACCACAATGGCGTCGTCAACCACAATTCCCAACGCGAAAATAAAGGCGAACATGACGATCATGTTCATTGTAAATCCGATATTGGGAATGATCAGGTAAGCGATCGCCATTGAAAGTGGTACAGAAAGTCCAACAAAGAAGGCATTCGTAAAACCCATGAAGAACATCAAGACAATTGTTACCAATATAAAGCCGATAATTATGGTGTTATTTAATTCTTCCAGCGTATTACGTGTAAATCTGCTCTGATCTCCAGTTACAGTCATGGTAAGATCAGAAGGGAGCTCTTTCCCTTTCACATTGTCAACAATGTCCTTGATCTGATCGGAAGCATCTAAAAGATTGGCTCCACTTTTCTTGATAACGTTGAGGGTGATCACATTTTTACCATCCAGGCGTGCAAAACTTTCTTGTTCTTTGAAGTCATCTTTCACATCAGCGAGATCGCTGAGTTTGATATAGGCGCCACCTGAAGCGTGTACAACAATATCACGAATGTTCTGAACATCTTCAAATTGACCTGTTAAACGAACAGAATTCTTGGTGCCATTCTGGGTTATTGTACCGCCAGAGATTGTCAGATTTTCTCTGGCAACAGCACCTTCGATATCGGCAAAGGTAACCTTGGCAGCCTGCATTTTAAATATGTCAGCATTGATCTGAATCTCACGTTCTAAGGCTCCAACAATATCAACGCGCGTAATTTCTTTAACCCCTTCGACTTTGTCCTGAACAATCTCTGCATATTTTTTTAATTTGTCCAAGTCGTAGTTTCCGGATATATTAATAAACATAACCGGAAATTCAGCCAAATTAACATCCATAATCTGAGGTTGATCGGGCAAGTCGCTGGGGAGATCACGTTTGGCTTTGTCTACAGCATCCCTTACTCGCTGTTTAGCAGACTCAACTTTGATACTTGGATCGAACTCAACAACAATAGAGGAGAAATCCTGAACCGAATTACTCGTGATTTTTTTTACATCGGCGATTGATTTTAATTGTTTTTCAATTGGACGTGTTATGAGGTTCTCAATGTCAACAGGTGATGTACCTGGATAGGGAGAATTGACGATGATATAGGGTATTACGACCTCAGGAAACTGTTCCTTTGGGATTTGGTAATAATTAAGCAATCCTAGGATCGAGATAATAAAGGCAAGAACATAGATACTAGTCTTATTATCAACAGCCCAACTGGTTGCAAAAAATTCTTTGATAAAAAATTTATCTTTAGACATAATTGCTTTTTTGATCGATTAAAAAATGACAGATGATCCCTCTTTTAGGGTCTGATATCCTGCAGTAATCACTTGATCACCTGCATTCAAGCCTGATAAAATTTCTGATTCACCATTGTAATCCAATCCGGTTGTAATCTTCTTGCGAATAGCAGTAATTTTATCACCCTCTTTTGCAACCACATAAACGAATTTGCCATCCTGATTGCTTTGAATGATATTTACCGGAAGAACAATCGAAGCTTCATTGGTGTAATCGTTGATTTTAACATACGCAATCATGTTCGCGCGAAGTTCAATATCTTTCGATGCAAAACGGCATTCCACTTTAAAGGTTCTATTAGTTGGATCGATGAATCGGCTGGTAAAACTCAACTTAGTCTCAATTTCTTGTCCTAGATCGGGAAAGCGAATAAATGCCTGGTTGCCATTTTTGATTCGTGCTGCAAAATTTTCAGATATTTCAGCAGTAACCTTAGCTGATGACATATTGATCACACGAATAACGGAAGTTGGTAACCCCGGAGATGCAAGCTGACCAACTCTAAGTGGCACACTTTCAACGGATCCGCTAATAGGCGAAACGATGCTGGCCATGGAAATTTGTTCCTTCAAAGTATTGATGCGTCTCTCTAGAGATTCTTTGCCACTCTTTGCCTGTAAATATTGAACTTCACTTCCAATTTTCTTATCCCACAAATTTCTCTGTTTTTCAAAGATAATGTTTGCCATTTCAAGTTGCGTTTTGACCTCTTCTACTGATTGCTTCATAACTTGCGCATCAAGCGTGGCCAGAATATCTCCTTTTTTAACAAAAGATCCCTCTCTGACATTCACGCTGGTAACGATTCCTGCCATTTGCGGACTAACAGAAACATTCTGATCTCCATCAACAATTCCTTGAATTTCAACGTAATGATGAAATTGTGAAACTTCAACCTTTTGAACTGTTACTTGAGTAGCTTTTTCCAGTTTTTGTTGGCTCGGATTGATTTCAGCTTCAAGCTTAGAAATCTTTGTCGTGAGAATTTCTTGTTCAGCTTTCAATTTTTCTAACGCCCCTTTTTTGTCGTTGTTTTGATTGCAAGCGACTAATGTGGCAAGGATGGCCATTGTGACAAATGTTTTTTTCATATTACTTGTTATTAATAATTTCCTGATTGATGTTGTAATGTTTTTCCAATTTTGTTTTGGCAGTAGCTAAGTCATATATGCTTTGATAATAATTAGTTAAGCCGGTGAGGTATTGATTTTGTGAATTGGTCAGAT
>JBBQJE010000285.1:0-4469 GCA_038325635.1 Bacteroidales bacterium | reverse complement strand
CTTACTAAATTGATCGATCAGATCAAGGGATTTCTGCGTAATAAAATCTGTCATGTAGAAATCGGAAGGTACCGTTTTGATGGCTTCCTCGTTGTGAACCAGACTAAAAGGATCAAAATAATTGACCACACCCCAAATATTTCCCCAATGTTCTTCAAAACCCCTGTTGCAAGGATAATTCACCAATGGAGAAAACGGACCATGATCCGTTTGATGTGCCAGCCAACGTAATTGTTCCTCCTTATCATCCAAGCCCTTTGTAAGAGATAAATGCCATTTCCCCGACATACCGGTATGATACCCATTTCCTTTTAAAACCTCAGCAATAGTGGCGGCATTCATGTTTAGATTTACCCCCATTCCATTGACACCCACACTTTGCGGATACTGCCCTGTCATCAGCGAAGCTCTTGTAGGACAACATCTTGCGCAATTATAAAACTGTGTAAAACGAATTCCAGTTTTGGCCAATTTATCCAGGTTTGGCGTTTGAATCTCTCCGCCATAACAGCCAATATCTGAGTAACCCATATCATCAGCCAAAATCAGTACAATGTTAGGCCGGTTTGAATCAGCCTTTTGCGCGTAAAGCTGACTGGACAAAACAGTCAACCCGGTAAGAAATAAGCTATTTAATTTCATCTGTTATTAATTTTTTTTACGGTATTAGAGAATGACCCAAAATTTAATTTTTATGATTGCCTTGATTTGCAGCCCTTTGATATTCCCAGGTATCCAGGATTGCTCCGGGATCCTTCTGCTCATTGATCCACACATCCAGTGCTGAAGATAGTCTTTGTTTTATAGTAGTATACTCCTCTCCTGCAATCAGATTATGCATGTTAGACGGATCCGTTACCGAGTTATACAATTCCTCTGCTGGCCTGTGCATGTACCTGTTAACCAAAAAATTAGTATGCTCATTGGTAGTAGATTCAAACAACCACGACGGCCAATATCGCTCCGAATTTGTCTGTCCCATAATCCATTTCAAGATATAAAGATTTTCGGATTGAAGGTTCCGAATGTAATTAAAAGTACCGTCAGAAATCGCACGAATTGGATAGGCCGGTCCTTCAGGAATATTGTTGTGCATGAAATAGGCGTAATCCCGATGCTTATCAGTTTTCCCTTTAAGAACAGGAAGGAAACTATGTCCGTCGAATTCCTTTTTAACACTCTGATCACCTGCAATATCCAGGATGGTAGGCAACACATCGCAATATTGAATCATGGCATCTGTTCGTTTTCCCGCACTAACAACATTCGGCCACTTAACAATAAATCCTGTATGAACACCGGTATTCCAGTTCGTCCACTTACCTCCCGGCCACTGGGCACCTTGTTCTGATGTAAATATAATTACAGTGTTTTCGGCTTCGCCTGATTTCTCCAGTACTTCAAGCACCTTCCCCATTTGATTATCAAGCTCTTCTATTTCGGCAAGGTATTTACAATATTCGACCCTCGACTCTTTTGTATCTGCAATATATTCCGGAAGGTTAACGGTTTTAGGATCGAAATGAGCCGGATCACCAACCGTCCATGGACAGTGCGGCATCGTAAATGCAACTGTCAGAAAAAAGGGCTTCGTTTTATCTCTGGAAATGAAGCTTGCTATTTCATCTGAATTGAATGCTGCTGTCGGACTGGTACAATTTCTTTCTACGCCTTCAACCATTTCGAAGTCATAGATCGAAAGTGGATTTAAATGAAGTTTTCCGGCGAGTCCGACACGGTATCCCAAAGGCTTCAGATACTGACCAGTGCCTTTAATCTCAGATCTGGCATTGACATGATTCCAGCACACGCCATTCGACATTGGATATCTGCCGGTATGCAATTCGGCACGACAGGGTACGCACATCGACATCGATAAAAATGCTTTGTTAAAAACGACTCCATTGTGCGCTAAATTTTCAATATTGGGCAATTTTAAATTCGTGCCCCCATATACCGGAAGGTCGGTATAAGTGCAGTCATCAGCCATGATAATCAAAATATTTGGCTGCTTTTTTATCTCACCCTTAGCAAAAGCCTCAAGTTGAAAAAACGTGGAACACAATCCTAAAAATACCCCAATCTCCGTTTTCATGCTTTTTATGTTTTTTATTACCCTTAATTCACGTCAATGATCGGATCCTATTTTGCCGTAAATCCATTGTAAAATTCTTCCGCTCTTTTCGGATCCGGCATTAATCTACCATCAATCCATTTGACAGGAACAACTGTCGGACGACAGGTTACAGCATATTTTGTACCCATTACCCCACGCGGATTGAAGAAGGCCGACGACCAAAAATTCCCTTCTTTATCGGTAAATAGGTTATTATGCCCACCCTCCATGATCGCAGGATATCTTTTCCCATAGGGTCCGTAAATGGAATCTGCTTCAGAAACAACCACATCATAGCTATAAACCTTATCCAATTTCTGGTTTTCATTGCGAATAAATGTATAAGTCCCATCGCCCTTATCGACCGACCATACGGTTTGCAGCAACTGGTACTTACCATGATGCTTGGTCATGTAAACACCTTCAATATAAGGTTCCGGGTTATATGGTGTCTCGGTAAAACGTTGAAAAGGTTCGGAAACATCACTTAAATCTTTTTTCATTTTGGCAATAAAATGATTATGTCCGATCAGGAAAACATCCCCATTATCATCTTCAAACAGACTCAGGTCGATGTTTGGAAATATGGCCTTATCAGCGTTTCCTGAAATATTTTTATAGGGTCCTTCCGGTTTGCCGGAGGTACTTTCCAGAATAAACGAACCTACTCCTCCATTTAAGCAAGCCGCAATTAACCACTTCTTTTGTGATTTTATGTAATGCAATTCCGGGGCCCAAAGGGCACGGTATATGGAATCCAGAGGATCTTTATTGACAGACACAGCCCCCGGTTTTACAGGCTTCCCACTCTTTTGCCAGGCAGCAGCATCTTTGTCGAAACTCCAAATCAGACCCATTGCCTCCCAACTTTTCATGTCTTTGGATTTCCACATATATAGACCATCGTTGTAATCCCAGCAATGCGGATTTCCATTAAGAAATTTCCTTCCCGGGGTGGCCGTCGTCCCGGTCATGTAATAATTTCCATCCGGCCCATACATGATAAAAGCATCTCTCATCCAATGATCAAGGATGGGAACGACGCAAGATGGAACGGTTAGCCCTTTATTACCGACGGGAGCAATGGGATCGCTATATTCTGGCACAATGCCAGGTTTCTGAGGATTAGTATTAGTCTTCCCCTTGTTTTGATTTTGTGCTAAAGATGTTAAAACGGCCGTGAATAGTATGACTACTCCTAAAAGGCATTTTAGTGTTTTCATTGGCTTTTTATGCGAAAAGAAAATAATTACCAGCAGTAAACTATTTTACTGCTGGTAATGTGATGACTAAACAAACCTACTTAAAATACTGAATACTCTTCAAATCAACTTAGTATCCAGGATTTTGCTTACACAATGGATTGGCATTTATCTCTGTCTGCGGAATTGGGAAAAGTTTACGATAATCCTGTGCATTTTTTACGCCGCGTGCCTGTGCATTGGTGATAAATGAACCATTACGCAACAGGTCCTCTCTACGTACTCTTTCGATATAGAGTTCCCAGCCTCTTTCCTGAAGAATCCGGGTACGCAGCGTTTCCTTTGTGAAATTCGCTAATACCAATGGAGTTTTCAATTGTGCTCGGTCCCTGACCATTTGGATCAGATTCAAAACTTCCTGCGTTGGCCCTGAAATTTCATTAAGTGCCTCTGCACGAGCCAAGAGAATATCAGCGTAACGAATTACCGGAAGGTCATTTCCATGTGCATTGGCTACAGCATTAGGATCCGGAACAAATTTGAATGGCCTAGTATTATCCTGGTTTAACAAGGATACCACAGCATTTGAGCTATTGATGTATGAGGTAAGAATCAGTTTTTTCCTTGAATCGGCAGGATCAAACGAATTATAGAATGAATCATACAGCCTGTCCATTCTGGCCCAGTTCCGCATATTGGATAAAAATGGCATCGAACCGTCAACAGCACTTTTATAGGCAGGAGGGAAAATACCATTCATAAATTCGTTGCCAGGTCCCAACGCACTGGTAGGATAGACCCAAATATATTCCTTGTTTTTCTCTTCATTGTCGACTGTGAACAAGGTATTATAGTCAGGCCACAATTGATATATACCAAGATCCATCAATGCTTTGGCAGCATCCGCACTTTTTTGCCATTGTTTGGTATTCAGATAAAATTTGGTCAAATAACCCAAAGCGGCACCTTTCGTTGCTCTTCCATATTGATAACCTGAAATCTCACCTCGATTGGGTAATGCTTTAGATACATCTGTAAACTCTTTTTCGAAGAATGCCTTCATCTCTTCGTCAGTTGCACGGGCCAAAGCAGGTTCGCTGGTTGTAGACAAACGTAATGGAACAGGACCACACCAGTTGTAAAGAATATAA
>JBBQJE010000284.1:0-4528 GCA_038325635.1 Bacteroidales bacterium | reverse complement strand
TACCACTCGATCGCCTTTCTGTATTCCGTAAGAGATCAGCAAGTTGACAACATTATTGACCTCAATTTCAAGTTGGCTGTAGGTTCGGCTCTCCTCGCAGGCGAACACAAGCGATTGCTGCTCGGCAAAGCTTTTAAAACTGTTCTCCAGCATAAATGGAATCGTATACCGACCAACCTGTTCCTTCATTTTTAATCGTATAATCTTATTGTTTAGACTTACATTTTGAAGTTTAACATTTGAAATTGATTTTACATCAAGACTCCAGTCATAACTTCAATATTCAGATTTTCAAAAGTAAAATTTTTTATCCAATTACTCCAATGGGTGATTCAAAAGTAAAAAAAGATAATCGAATCAAAAAAGATAAGAAGACGAGTGATGAGGAGAATTAAAACAGTTAGTATATTTGCAATAGCTACATCAGCATTCTTCGCATTTCGACGGTGCTCTTTCCCGTCAGATATAAGGAATAATTACGAACCCTTAAAAATCTAAAAAGCATACATCATGGAAAGTCGTAGAAATTTTATAGCGAAAGCAGGCACAGTCGCTGCATTCGGGCTAATACCCGATCGGACTTTGGCGGCTCCGGTTAAGGTTAAGGATAGATTGGGTGAAATCTTGCCTACGCGACAATTAACACGAAATGGCGAAAAAGTTACCTCATTTTGTCTTGGTGGCTATCATTTAGGGTTTACAGAGAATCCAATAGAAGCCGAACGGACGATAGAGAAAGCCATTGAATTAGGTGTCCGTTTCTTTGATAATGCACGTAAATATAATGAAGGAAGGTCTGAAGAATACATGGGGAAATTTCTTACTCCTAAATATCGCGAACAGATTTTTTTGATGACCAAATCACCTGGAAAAACAGGGAAAGAAGTGCGCCAGCATTTAGACGAATCATTAAAAGCATTAAAGACCGATTCTATTGATTTATGGCAAATTCACGCATTGCAAACAATTAATGATGTTGATACACGATTAAAAGAAGGTGTTTTGGATGCCTTCCTGGAAGCAAAGGAAAAGGGTAAGACCAGGTATCTTGGCTTTACAGGACATGCAAACCCAAACGTTCATTTGCATTTTCTTAGTAAACTAGATGAACTGGGTATAGAATTAGACACATGCCAAATGCCGTTAAATGTTTGTGACCCTAGTTTTGAATCATTTCAGCACAAAGTTCTGCCAGTTTTGCTCAGGAAGAAATATGGCGTTCTAGCAATGAAAACAATGGCAGGAGGAAGTATGATGGGAGGAAGAATTGATACCACACCCGAAGATATCAAGACTAAAGATATACCGGATGTGGTTACCTGTACTGAGCTTACGCTTGCAAATCTTCATCAATATGTTTATTCCCTTCCTGTTTCTTCATTGATCAGCGGATGCCGGCATATTTTTGAATTGGAACAAAATATCGAGGTTCTTAGAAATTTTAAACCTCTTTCAAAAAATGCAATGCAAAAGCTGGAAGAATATGCCCGGCCTTATGCAGGAATGATTGTTGAAAATTACAAGCGAATTGAAAAATGATCAATCCTGTTCAAATAAATCCATTTTGCATTCGCTGAGGTTCCTGCTTCTTTGGATTTTAAATGAAACTATCGATTGTCGTAAATACTGAAACTGACCGAATGAGCAGAAAAACAGGAAAAATAATGCTTTGCAAATTAGTACCAAATAGAATTATCAACGAATGAAAACATCTTTTTTAATTGTTACATTTCTTGCTTTTAGTATCTCGGGTATTCTAAAAGCAGAGCAAGAAAAGACGAAGAACGAAGATAGCAGGTTGATTATTTAATGGGCCATTTACCTGAATACGTTGTGATTGGAGAAGGCAGAAAGGAGGTCTTGGAATTGATTACATCCTGTACAAGGGAAATGTAAAAGTACAATCCTATTAGAAAGTAGATTTTAATGTAAATGGTGCATATCCATCCGGATCACAAACCTGTATTGGTGAAAATGTCAGTTTATTAATTCAACCTTGAATATCTGCTTGTATGGTTTTCCGCTTTTAGTATCCATCACCGGCCTGTTAAATGCTATCATTTTTCCATCATTAGACCAAACGATATTCGAAAGTTCCTCTTTTGATACAGGTGTAATTCGCTGAAATCTCTTGGCAAATGGTTCATCCGAAATACGGCAAATGACCACGCTATTTTCTGACTGATAGCAAATTAATTGATTATCCGGACTCCAGCGAACACAGCTTTGTACTCCTGCAGAATGCTCAGTTACCTGCCTTGATTTTCCGCCGTCAGGCGAAATCAGAAAGATTTGCTGCATCCCTTTTTCATCAGCGGCGATATAGGCAATCCATTTACCATCTGAAGAAGAGCGCGCCACTCCCCTACATCCGGGATGCGCAGTTTCTGCTGTAAAAGTCAGCCTGCGCTGAAGGGATCCTTTTGGTGGCATAGGAAACGTCTGTGGAGTACCTTCTAACGGACCAAATTCGCCCGGATGATTGATTGAATCCGGAATATCCACGATAAACAACTCATCAACAGCCTGGTTATTCTTACTTTTCACCTTTCCAATAAAGGCTCTAGCTACTTGGATTTTTCCGTTTTTGTTAAGGTAACTTCCGGAACCAACCCAACTGTCGGATGCGGCATTGCTGATTTCGTCGGTTCCAGGCGTTGGATTTGGAACAACCCGCACGACCAAAACACTGAACCATTCACCATTTAAATTTTCACCCTCGCCACTTTTATCGACAATTACCGGATGGATCTTTCTGGAAACGCCAACCGTTCTAAGGTTTACCTTTTCTCCAGTGGAGTCTTCAATCGCTTTCATGATAGCATCATTATAGGTAAATCCTACCCATTTACCATCTTTACTCCACTCGTGACGATGTGTTCCACCGCGCAAAGCACCTGGTGTGTATGGAATGGTGACGTCTCTGGCATCCATAAATATCGGCACATTGGGATTTGAATCTTCCACAATAACTCCTGTGCGTTTCCATTGCTGATAGGGATTTTTCTTGCTACAAAAGGCAAGTCCGTGAATAAAAATTATCTTGTTCTCAGATGGATGATAGCTGACGGCTCCTGCTCCCGGTCCCCATTCCTGGTTGTCTTTTATCACAAAAAGTTCTTCTATTTTTCCTGTCTCAAAATTTACGCGTTCTACAGAAGGTGAGCCGCCAATGCCGCCGGTTTCCGTTCGGGTATCGTAAACCAACCATTTTCCGTCGGGCGAAAAATTGTCATTATTATCCAGATCGTGGTTGTATGCACTTTTTGTGAGTTGAATTTCTTGGTACTGTCTCACAGGATTCTCACAACTACTGAAAGCAACTAGAATTACGATTCCCTGGATTGTTGATTTAAACCATTTAGTATTGATTATCATCATTTTGCACCTGTTTGCTATAAAAATCCCTTTCTCTAATTTTCGGACGACCGCAAATGGTCGCCCCTACGGTTCGTCCGGTCTACAGTTTCATTTCGAATTTACAAATACTCGTCGTTTTATTTGGTTGGAGCCGGACTTGCTTTCGAAAGTTTTATTGCCTCCTCTTCGTAAATACTTCCGGTCATTTCGCCTAAAGAAGTGCGGCTTACATAGTTGTAACGCTCAAAACCGTTGAAATCTTCTTTTGTTAACATATATCCGAAGGCATCATTTGTCAATCCAAAAAGCATAGGCTGATCGGTATTCATTTTTCTTTTCACATAGAATCCAATGTTCGGCAATGCTTCACCCGGGATAGTCAAAATTTGAGCCTTTCCAATATTCAAGAGATTTATACGGGTCGAAATAGAGGAAAAATCATTGTTCTTCGCAGCGTCGGCGGCCAAAGGAGAATGCATAAACACGAATCTCATTTGTTCTGAGTCAATTGGAAGTTTTATCATTTTTGATGTGCAATATATCGATGCATTATCATCGGCTTTCACCGGCTCAATAATTCGCAATGCCTCATCGGCCATTAGATTTCCAATTCGGATACACTCGGCCCAGTCGTTGGCTTCTTTTCCAGTATCAAGTCTGGTATCGGCTGTAACCATTCCACCCTGAGCACTGTTCATAAAAATAGCCATGCCGCCAACTTTTGATTCTATCCTGTCATAGAGCGGTCCGCAAAGATCCGGACTAATTAACTTTCGGCCAGTACCCAAAATTTCAGGATGAGTAGCATAATTTACCAAAGTTGCAATTGGTTTACCTGCATTTTTGCCAGAGACAGCAATTGCCTGAATCACCCCCATTCGGGGATCGTATAATTTTGGAGCATAATAGTTGTACGCAATCTTACCTTTTGCCTCGGCAACAGCGGTACGAATAGCCGCAGGTTCTAATTTTGCAACTGCTTCGTTGACTGCTCCAGCAATCTGTTTCACACACCAGTCGAGGTATTTCAAGTCTGCGGCAGTATTTCCCTTTTCATCGGTAAAACCGTAAGCATCCGGACAACTGTGAGCATGAGTGGCACCAATCAGCACGTTTTCCGGTGAAATGCCTTTGATCAGTTTTCGGGAGCGGTCGCCAAGAAATGCCG
>JBBQJE010000283.1:0-4609 GCA_038325635.1 Bacteroidales bacterium | reverse complement strand
CGGTATAGGATGGCTTTTGAAAAAGGCCTCGGTTTTATTTTCAGTGCTCAATATAAAAATGGTGGTTGGCCGCAGTACTTTCCAGTCAAAAAAGCTGAAGATGAGATCCTTTTAGATAAAACAGTGCCCTATTCCATGCATATCACCTATAACGATGATGCGATGGTTAATACCATGCAGTTTTTACAGGACATTTTTTCAGGTAACAAAGCTTATGTTTCGTTGCAAATAAGTAAGGATTTAATAGCAAAAGCTCAAAATTCTTTTCAAAAAGGTGTTGAGTGTATCCTCAAAACACAAATCATAGTCGATGGCAAACCAACCGTTTGGTGTGCACAACACAATGAAAAAACACTTGCTCCTGCAAATGCCCGTGCATACGAACTGGCTTCATTCAGTGGCGCTGAATCGGTAGGTATATTACTGTTGCTGATGGATATAGATAAGCCATCCAAAAAAATTATTGCTTCAATAAACGGCGCTGTAATCTGGCTCGAAAATCATAAAATTGAAGGTATAAAAATAGAAACCGAAACCGACAAAAACGGGCAAAAGAATAATATTGTTGTTGCAGATAAAAATGCTCCGGCAGTATGGGGACGTTTCTATGATCTGGAAACACAAAAGCCAATCTTCTGCAGCCGGGATGGTATCAAGAGAAATTCCATGTCTGAAATCAGTTATGAACGCCGGAACGGATATGGTTGGTACACAAACAGACCGGAAGAAGCGCTGATAAAATACCCTGAATGGAAAAAGAAGTTAATCATCAAATGAAACTGTCTGATAAAGTTCTCATAATACAGATTGCAAACATGAAAGCTCAGGAACAGGGATTTATCTTCAATATTTCAATGAGTTTGCAGGGACATTTAAATAACCCTGTAACAGCGAATAATGGGAAAAAATATAACACGTCGTTCAGAAAATAAATACAGTTCAATCGTGATGAAGAATAAAAAGATAGATCTCGCAACCAGAGTCTTAACCGGAATGACTTTAGTCCTACTTCTGAGCCTTCAATTGCATTCGCAGGAAATTCCCCGTCCGGAACATCCACAACCCCAGTTTGAGCGCAGTAATTGGATCAACCTTAATGGTATCTGGAATTTCGCCATGCAGACCAAAGTCGAAACCCCCCGGGAGAACTGGAAAATTGTTCCTGAAGTTTTTGACAGGAAGATTACCGTGCCTTTTGCTCCGGAAAGCAAATTGTCAGGAATAGGATATACTGACTTTATTCAGGGCGTGTGGTACAAAAGGAAGTTTTCGGTTCCGGCTGAATGGAAGGGAATGCGCATATTCGTTCATTTCGGAGGCGTAGATTTCGACTCAAGGGTATGGATCAATAACCAGATCGTGGGCCGGAATGTGGGCGGTGATGTGCCCTTCGAATATGAAATCACGAAAGTATTGAAGCCGGAGGAAAATGAAATAATCGTCTATGCATACGACAATGTTTTGAGTACCAATCAACCTATGGGCAAACAATCCGACAAGCAGCCTCCTTCAGGCACCCGGTACACGCGTACAACCGGTATCTGGCAAACTGTATGGCTGGAAGCCAGGCCTCAAAAATACATCGATCAGGTATTCATTGTTCCAAATCTCGACAATGGATCCTTTTCTGTAACGCCAAATTTTTCTGAGGCCGGATTTGGTGATAAATTCGAAGTGGTTATTTCTTCTCCCGACGGTAAGAAAGTAGCATCGGTTTCCGCTCCGGCTGTAAATGGCGCCCCATTGATAGTGAAAATTGCCCATCCTCACGCATGGTCGCCTTCAGATCCTTTTTTGTACAATTTAGAGCTGATATTGAGACCGACCTCAGGTGCATCCGACCTTGTTAAAAGCTATTCGGGTTTAAGGAAATTCCACATCGAAGGCAATAAACTCTTCCTTAATAATAAGCCAATTTTCCTGAGGATGGTACTTGATCAGGGATTCTATCCGGACGGCGTCTGGACTGCCCCAACCGATGAAGCGTTGAAGAATGATATTCAACTCTCCATGGCAGCAGGCTTTAATAGTGCCCGTCTTCATCAGAAAGTTTTTGAACCCAGGTTCCATTACTGGGCAGACAAACTTGGCTACCTTACCTGGGGTGAATTTCCTGATTGGGGTGGTATCCGCAACTTTAAAGACCGTGAAGGCCTCCTTAATCAGGAAAATGAGTGGCGTCAAGCAATCGTTAGAGACCGGAATCATCCTTCTATACTTGCCTGGACACCCTTTAATGAAACAAGCGGTGCCGCAGCCAACGACATCGAATTTTACCGCACGACGGTAAGAAATTTCTATGATTTGACCCATGCCCTGGATCCTACCAGACCTGTAAATACAACCAGTGGATACGTAAATGTTGTAACAGATATATTTACTGTACATGATTACGATCAAAATCCGGTAACATTTAAAGCACGCTATGCCACCGTAGATCCTGAAAACCCAGGAAAAGCACCACTGCGAAATCCTGAAATAGCTATGCCTTATTCAGGTCAACCTTATATCGTCGATGAATATGGAGGGACTTACTGGTTACCTGGTTATGCAGATTTGAAGCTACCTGAGGCAGGGATTAGCAAGCCAAATAGTAGAAATTTCATTGGCTATGGCAAGACTTCCAAAGAAATAATCGACATCATTAAATCACTTACCGAAGTATTACTGAATAATCCGAATATCTCAGGATTCACCTATTGCCAATTGACTGATGTTGAAGGTGAGGTTAACGGTATTTATTACTATGACCGCAAACCGAAATTCGATATAAAAACTATTCGTGCTATTTTGAGCGCTCCTGCTGCAATCGAACATTCTGTAATGAAAAAATAATAATTGATATAAAATGAGCATAAAAACGACACTTCACAATCTTTTAAGTATTTCTTTAATAGCCATTAGTCTGATCCTTAACACTGATGTGGCATATTCTTTTCCCGGTTTCAAGAACCGCATTCCTAAAATTGGTATTTGTACTTCATTTGAAAAAGACTCATTGATCGTTGGATCAGGCTGCACTTTTATTGAAGAAAATGTCAGAAACTTCCTGGTTCCCGATAAAAGCGATGAGGAGTTTAATGCAAAGCTAATTCTGTCAAAACAATCCAAAATTCCGGTAACAATGTGCAATTCTTTCCTACCCGGAGAGATGAAAAGTGTTGGCCCTGATGCTATTCCTGCTGACATTCTCAAATTTACAGAAACTGCATTCAAAAGAGCCAGAATGTCAGGAGTGAAAATAATTGTATTTGGAAGTGGTGGATCTAGGGCTATTCCTCAGGGCTTTTCCCGAGAAGAAGCGCTTAAACAATTCACCGATCTATGTAAGAAGATTGCTATGATTGCTAAAAAGTATGATGTGATTATGGTGCTTGAACCATTGAATACCAAAGAATGCAATTTCATTAATTCGGTCGCCGAAGGAGGTGAAATTGTTAAAGCAGTTAATCATCCGAATTTTAAGTTGCTTGCCGACCTCTACCACATGAAAATGGAAGGTGAATCTCCTTCTAATTTAATCAAATATGGGTACTTGTTGCACCATGTACATATTGCTGAAAAAGAAGGACGCGCAGCTCCGGGAACAAGTAATGAAAACTTCACCGATTATTTTGTGGCATTGAAAAAGATCAAATACAAAGGTGCTATATCCATAGAATGCAAATGGAAAAATTTAGGATCACAGGCAACGCTGGCAGTTAAAACCATCAAAGACCAATGGAGTGACTGACTTATTGCCCTTTGCGATCAGGTAATTTATTTTTTCGAAAAATAATACTTATCCGGGACTCTATCCATTAGGTAGCATAAAGAGGAGCTTATATTAAATCAACATCATTATTGATGGTAGGCACAGTAGCCAATTTATTGCAAATAGATTGTTAAAACGTTCAAAAACAAAGAAATTAATTTAAGACAACAAAAAAATGAAAAAATCGTTCGTATTGCTGAGTATCATTCTGCAGCTTATAGTAATTTCACTTCATGCCGAACGAATTGACATGGTTAAGGCTGGCGCTTTCACGGATGGGAAGAAACTGAATACCAGTTTGATAAATACTACCATCAATAAACTGAATGCCAATGGAGGCGGTACCCTCTTTTTTCCGGCCGGTACTTACCTGACCGGAGCGATAAAAATGAAAAGCAATATCACGATAGATCTTGAAGCCGGAGCGACTTTACTATTTTCTGACAATTTTGACGATTATTTACCCTTTGTTCTGATGCGTCAGGAAGGCGTTCTGATGAATAATTTTTCTCCGCTGATCTATGCCATCGATGCCGATAATATTACCATCAAAGGTGAAGGCACAATCAACGGCCAAGGCAAAAAATGGTGGGAAGAGGCTAATAAGATCTCCGCCGATTTCAAAGTCAACGGCAAGCACGAACTCAATAAATATCAACCAATGTGGGAAAAAGCCAACGATTTAAAGGCTTTAACCGACGGATTCAACGAAGATCGGGTGGTTAATAACCAGAAACGCTTTTTCCGTCCGCCATTGTTTCAACCCTTCAGGTGTAAAAATGTCCGAATTTCGGGAGTAAAATTGATCAATTCGCCGTTTTGGACAGTTAATCCAGAATTTTGTGAAAACGTAAC
>JBBQJE010000282.1:0-4613 GCA_038325635.1 Bacteroidales bacterium | reverse complement strand
CAGGATGGAAACGAGCATCAATGGAACCGCCAACAATACAGTTGCAGAAAACCAGCTTTCCGCCCCATGGCAGTTCAGTGACTTCAGTGCCACGAAGACTCACCTTCATCTCTTTGCCATCAATGACAAACATTGTTGGTGCAGGCATTCCTTCCTCGAATGGTTCGATAACCATGTGAACCTCTCCAAACTGACCGGATCCACCACTTTGTTTCCGGTGACGATAATCGGCCTGGGCTGTTTTGGTAATAGTTTCCCGGTAGGGGATTTTAGGATTTAAAAATTGGATATCAATTTTAAATACATTGTCGAAATACCATTTCAAGGTATTTATATGATATTCACCCTGTCCGTGTATCAGAATTTGTTTTAATTCCTTGGAATATTCAATGATATAAGTAGGATCTTCTTCGTGCAAACGGTGTAGATATTCACCCATCTTTTCCTCATCAGATTCGTTAACGGCTTTAACAGCTGTCGTGTATCTCGGAGCAGGGAAGAGAATAGGTGGAAATTCTATTTCAGCATCCTTTTCACAAAGTGTATGGTTATGTTTTACATCTTTCAATTTTACAGTTGCACCAATATCTCCTGCAACCATTTCAGGTACTTTCGTTCTGGTTTTACCGGCTACGGCAAAAATTTGCGAAATACGTTCTTTTGAATTTTTGGCCATATTGGTTAAGTCCATTCCCTCTTTTAAGGTACCGGAAATAACCTTAAAATAAGTTACTTCTCCAACATGCTGCTCGAGTGAAGTCTTGAAACAGTAGATAGAGGTTGGGCCTTTTACACTAATTGGAATCAACTTTCCGTCTATTGTCTCAACGGGTGCCAATTCGCCCGGATTCGGAGCTACATTAACAATAAAGTCCATCAGACGGCGGATTCCCATGTCCTTGGCTGCAGAGATACAGAAAACAGGGAACAATCCTCTGTGCACCATACCTTGTTTCAGCCCTTTTTTCATTTCGTCTTCGTTCAACGATCCTTGCTCGAAAAAGAGTTCCATTAACTCTTCATCGTTTTCGGCAGCCATTTCTACTAAATTATTGTGGTATTCCTCTGCTTTTTCCATCTCATCAGCAGGAATATCGAGCATTTCAGGCTTTCCGCCTTGTGGACCCCATTGAAGCATTTTCATCTTCAATACGTCGATTGCTTTGTTGTAACCTATTCCGGGATTTACAGGATATTGAACAATGGCAAGTTTATTGCCGAAAGTTGTCCTGGCCATCTCAATGGTGTTGTCCCAGTTGCTATTTTCGTGATCGAGGTGGTTGACGACGAAAATCAGCGGTTTGTTAAATTTCTCGGCATTTCTATTGGCAATTTCAGTACCAACTTCAACACCATTTACTGCGTTAAATACTAATAAGCCTGTTGCGGCAACACTTAATGCAGGGATTACTCCTCCTACAAAATCGTCCATCCCTGGAGTGTCGATGATGTTAATCTTAAACCCTTCAAATTCGGTATACAGCACTGTTTCATGAACAGAGTTGCCATACTCTTGCTCGACGAGGTGGTAATCGGATGCCGTGTTCTTGCTCTTGACATCACCTCTGCGGTTAATAATTCCACCCTCGAAGAGCATGGCTTCTACAAGGGTGGTTTTCCCAGCGCCCGAATTTCCGAGCACTGTAATGTTCCTGATTTCACTGGTTTGATATACTTTCATAGCAAAAAAATTTAAATAAAATTATCTGTTTGTTTAGAAAACTTATTTTCAATCCCTTCAAAAATAGAAATTATTTAAAATGGTTCGACCAACCTGAAAATTTTCGATTTTCGATTTTCGATTTTCGATTTTCGAAAAAAGTTCAAGTTGCATTGTATCAGTAAATAAACAAATCAGTAGTCTAAATTTAAAAGCCGTTTTATGTTACTAAACATGTTATTCCGTTTTCTCTTAGCATAATCCGCCTTACAAAATAGTTTGAATTCTTAGACTTCGATTGAGCAACATCCTGAAAAATTTGCATATTTGCATTAACCAACACTGATCGATTCCCATGCAACGATTTCCATTTTTCAAACAGTTGGATGCTATGGACTGCGGACCCTCCTGCCTAAGGATGATCGCTAAGTTTTATGGCAAAAATTTTTCATTGCAAACGATTAGGGAAAGAAGTTTTCTTACCAGAGAAGGAGTTTCTTTTTTAGGAATGTCAGATGCTGCAGAATCCATTGGTTTGAGATCCGTTGGAGCCAGGGTTACCTATCAGCAATTGTCTGAACAGGTTCCTTTGCCAGCTATCGTTCATTGGAAAGAAACGCATTTTGTGGTGGTATATGCGATCAAAAAGGGCAAAATATTTGTTGCCGATCCTGCTTATGGCCTTATAACTTACCAGGAAGCTGAATTTCTGAAAGGATGGTGCGGCAATACCGATACCTCGAAAGCCAAAGGATTAGTACTTATTCTGGAACCTACTCCTGACTTCTATAGCTTGGCTGATGAGAAAATCGATAAATCATCCTTATCCTATCTTTTTACTTATCTCCGTAATCAGAAAAAATTCCTTTGGCAGTTATTTGCCGGACTCATTTTGGGAAGTATATTCCAGCTAATTTTTCCATTGCTTACTCAGTCGATGGTTGATGTGGGTATCAACAACAACGATCTTGGTTTTGTTACTTTAATTCTGGTCGCACAGTTAATACTTTTTGTCTCGCAAACATCTGTCGAGCTGATTAGAAGCTGGATTCTGCTTCACCTGACAACACGTTTAAACATTTCTCTGATTTCGGACTTTCTCATAAAGCTGATGCGTTTGCCGATTAGTTTCTTCGACACTAAGATGGTGGGAGATATGTTACAACGCATCGGGGACCATACCCGAATCGAACATTTCCTGACGAACCAGTCATTGAATGTCCTGTTTTCAATGGTTAATCTGATTATTTTCTCCATTGTATTAGCACTTTACAGTTGGATTATTTTGGCTGTATTTCTGGTTGGTAGTATATTATATGTAGTGTGGATACTGCTATTCCTGAAGAAAAGGAGGGAACTTGATTACCGTAGATTTACACAATTATCTGAAAATCAAGCTAAATTGATCGAACTGATGACTGGTATGCAGGAAATCAAGCTCAATAATTGTGAGAAGCAAAAGAGGTGGGAATGGGAGCGAATTCAGGCGCGACTTTTTCAGGTAAATATAAGGAGACTGTCCTTAACACAGACGCAAACCATCGGCTCCACGTTTATCAACCAGCTCAAAAATATTCTGATCAGTTTTATTGCTGCGAGACTGGTCATCGACGGACAAATAACCATCGGCGCCATGGTGGCGGTATCCTATATTATTGGTCAGATGAACAGCCCGCTAAACAGTTTGATGGAATTTGTCCAAACGACACAGGATGCCATGATTTCACTTGAACGATTGAATGAAATTCACAAAAGACCAAACGAGGAAGATCCGGAAGAGCATAAAATTACCCTGTTCCCCGAACACAAAGAGATTGCATTTAGGGAGGTCAATTTCCAGTACGAAGGACCGAGGTCTCCCATGGTTTTGAAGAATATATCTTTGCATATACCTGATAATCTAACAACAGCAATCGTTGGGATGAGTGGCAGCGGGAAGACTACACTCATGAAGTTAATGCTGGGTTTCTACCCTCCCGTATCCGGATCGATCCATTTGGGAGAGATCAGTCTCGCTCATTTCTCTACGCAGCTTTGGCGTGAAAAATGCGGTGTTGTGATGCAGGATGGATTTATTTTTTCAGATTCGATTATGAATAACATCGCAGTCGGAGTAGATAAAATTGACAGGCAGAGGTTGCTGGAAGCGGTGAAGATGTCTAATATTCAGGAGTATATTGAAGGGTTGCCTTTGGGTTATCAGACAAAAATCGGACAAGAAGGTGTTGGCCTTAGCCAGGGGCAAAAACAACGCATCTTAATAGCGCGGGCAATTTACAAGAATCCGGATTTTTTGTTCTTCGATGAAGCCACCAATGCGCTGGATGCCAACAACGAAAAGGTGATCATGGAAAACATGAATCAATTTTACAAAGGACGAACGGTGGTTGTGGTAGCACATCGTTTAAGTACGGTTCGAAATGCAGATCAGATCATTGTTTTAGATAGAGGCGAAATAGTTGAGAAAGGTACACATCAGGAGTTGATTGATTTGAGAGGGAGTTATTTTAATTTAGTAAAGAATCAGTTGGAGTTGGGGGCGTAATGCCGGATATTGGAGATTATTGGAATGAAATAGTTTCGAGTTGTAAAAGGTTGATAATACAAACAGTCGGCAATAAAATGAGAATGCCCATGTCACTGAAGCAGAACATTTTTTTTGACTTATTCATGAACGAACTGGGGAAAGGGTGTATAAAGTTGAATGTGGCAGGGAAGGGTAAGAAAGTCGAAAATTTGGTTATAATGAAAATTAACGAAATGAACGGACGAAATAGAACTCCAACCCAAAGAACAGGCTAAAATGAATAAGGACATAGAGAAATTATTGTTTCAGGACCTTGCACAAATTATAGAACAGGGTAAAATCGAGGTAGCCCGTCAGGTTAACAGTACCGTTACTATCGTTTTTTGGCAGATAGGCAAAAGGATAAACGGACATATTCTTGATAAT
>JBBQJE010000281.1:0-4619 GCA_038325635.1 Bacteroidales bacterium | reverse complement strand
GATCCTGTAATAAAAGATCAAATTCGAAATCTGAGAATGTTGGTTGATTGAGTCTATAGTAGTTATAGTTGTGCTGCTCAATTTCTTGACGCAACTTTCTGATTTTAATTTTAGCTTCTTCCGGTACCATAAAAAAATACTTTGTAGATCTTTAAAAATACAAAAATAGCTTCAATCTATTCTTTTGACTAATTTTTTGTTAATAAAATATGGAGGAATTTGATCAGGGTTAGAGACGGAGTTCGATAAAAAGATATATTTGCATTGAAATTAGGTTTCATCATCTTCTTTTCCGAAGAGGTGAATCAAAAAGGGAATCCGGTGCAATTCCGGAGCTGTACCCGCAGCTGTAAGCCCACTCACAAGGTTTCTGAATCTAAGCCACTGTTGATGACAACGGGAAGGCGCAGAAAACCGGGCGAGCCAGAAGACCTGCCAATTTCACTTTGTTTTTGCTTTCGGGGAAAATAGCAAGAATTTTTGTGCAAAATTTTTCAAGTTGTTGATATTGTTATAATTAAATTTAGTTCTATTATGAGAAGTTCATTTGTCATGATCTCAATACTGCTTTGCAGTGTATTCATCATTTCCTCTTGCCACAAATCTGAAGAAACGGCACCAACGCAGGTTGTTGATTTCGAATCCTTGACAGTTTCTCCATCCGGTTATTGGAATGGATCAGATGCCACAGGATCATTTACGTCAGGCGATGTGAATTTTGATAATCAATATACTCCGGCATGGAAAACATGGGCAGGATTTTCCTATTCACAAAAAAATGATTTTACTACGGCTGGGTTTGGAAATGAGTTTAGTGTTGTCGATCCATCCAATAATACCAACAAATTTGCCATTTTTTATCCTTCGTATGGTGAAGATATTTTTGCCTCTTTTCCTGGCGGAGAGTTCCAAATTCAATCATTGGATTTATGCAATACTACTTATGCGGCCTTGTCTATGAAAAATGGTGATAGTTACAGCAAAAAGTTTGGTGGCCCAAGTGGTAATGATGCAGATTGGTTTAAGCTAACTATTTATGGATATAACGGCAGTGGGGTAAAAGTGAGCAGCCTGGATGTTTATCTGGCAGATTACAGATCAACAGATTCCTCAAAAGATTATATCCTGACAAAGTGGACTACATTTGATCTTACTTCGTTGGGCAAAATTAACAAATTGACTTTTGTTTTCTCTTCTTCTGATTCAGGAGCATTTGGAATAAATACTCCTTCTTATGTTTGTATCGACAACATCAGGTATATAAATCCCCATATAATACTGTGAGATTTTTTGTAAACTTTTTTTGTAAAAAGACGTATTAATTTATGCAGCTTAAGAAATATGATGTTTCTTTGCACATTAAAATTTAAAAAACTTTGTAATGATTGCAGTTTCAAAAGATAGTATGGTAACACTGACCTACGATTTGAGGTTAGACGGTAAAGACGGCGAGATATTTGAGTCGGCAACACAGGAGAGTCCGCTGATTTTTCTTCATGGTGCAGGATTGATGATTCCAGCTTTTGAAGAGCAATTAATTGGAAAAAAATCCGGAGACAATTTTGAGATAGCTATTCCTGCAGCGAGTGGATATGGCGAAATAAATGAGGAGGCAGTTGTTGAATTACCGCTTGATATTTTCAAGGTTGACGGCAAAGTTGATGACACCTTACTTAAAGTTGGAAATAGTGTTCCCATGATGTCGGCTCACGGACAGCGCATGGATGGAATTGTCGTTTCTGTTGAAGGTGAAACAGTTACAATGGACTTCAACCATCCTTTGGCAGGAGAAGATTTACATTTTACCGGAACTGTTTTGGAAGTTCGCGAAGCTTCTCCGGAAGAGCTCAGTGCTGCCTATAGCACGGGTGGATGCGGATGCGGCAGTGGCGGCGGCAGTTGTGGTGACGGTGGATGTGGTGATGGAGGCTGCGGAGACAGCGAATCCGGTTGCGGCGGTGGTTGCGGATGCAATTAGTGTCAACACAATTTGAATAAAATAATAAAACCCTGGTGATTTCATCAGGGTTTTATTATTTTTAAATTAAACCTTCGTAATCAATAATGATCTAATGATTAATTAACCGAAAAGATGAATTAATTTTAGCCGGATTAAAAAACTACAAAATTGAACAGTTTCGGAAAAGTATTTACGCTCACATCCTTTGGTGAGTCGCATGGTGTGGCTATCGGTGGAGTTATTGATGGCTGTCCTGCCGGATTGAAAGTCGATATAGATCTAATACAAGCAGACCTTGATCGCAGAAAGCCGGGACAGTCGCATATTACTACCTCACGGCAGGAGTCTGATCGTGTGGAGTTTCTTTCCGGTATTTTTGAGGGAACCACAACGGGTGCCCCTATCGGCTTCATGGTAAGGAATAAAGACCAAAATTCAGGTGATTATTCGAATATAAAAGATCTATACCGTCCGTCTCATGCCGATTTTACATACGATCAGAAATATGGCGTAAGGGATTATCGTGGAGGTGGAAGATCATCTGCCAGAGAAACAATTGCCAGGGTTGTTGCCGGCTCGCTGGCTAAGCAATTACTTTGGTTAGCAGGTATAAAGATACAGGCATTTGTTTCCAGAGTGGGGGAGATCGCCTTAGAGAAATCATATTTAGAATTAGATTTGAGCCTAACAGAATCGAACATTGTCAGATGTCCGGATCCATTGACAGCAGAGCTAATGATTCATCGAATCGAAGAGGCAGGCAGGAATCATGATACAGTCGGAGGAGTTATTACCGGCGTTGCTACCGGGGTACCTGCTGGATGGGGAGAGCCTGTTTTCAACAAACTTCATGCAGATTTAGGATTTGCTATGTTGGGTATTAACGCTGTTAAAGGATTTGAATATGGTTCCGGTTTTGAAGGGACAAAGCTTTCAGGATCAAAGCACAACGATATTTTTGTGCCGACGGGAGATGGTATAAAAACGCTAACCAACAATTCCGGCGGTGTCCAGGGTGGGATTTCAAACGGAGAAGATATTTACTGGAATGTAGCTTTCAAGCCGATCGCCACCCTACTGAAAGCGCAAAATACAGTTGATGTTCATGGACAGCGGGCGGTGGTGAATGTTCAGGGAAGACACGATCCTTGTGTTTTGCCACGAGCTGTTCCGATCGTGGAGGCGATGGCGGCATTGGTATTGGCGGATCATTATTTGTTAAACAGAGTTTCTAAATTATAAATAGCAGCAACAATGGAATCGAAAGAATTAATTATCAAAGCGATGGAACAAGCAGGTAAACCGATGAAAGGCGGTGAAATAGCAGATGCTTCGGGAGTGGATAAGAAGGAGGTTGACAAGCTGATTAAAAAACTGGTAGCAGAAGGGAAAGTTGATTCTCCGCAGCGCTGTTTCTATGCGCTGGTGAAATAAATTGCAGCGTTTATGCTATTTTTTATACTTTACTAACCAACTCAAAAATTGTAAATATGTTTATCAAGGGTCGGGCATTATTGGTGTTTATCACGGTTTTAACCTTATTTTCTTCCTGTCAGAATGCCGATAAAAAAGGGAGTAATCCGAATGAGGCGAGATCGAGTATGACCGTGGATGGTCAGGTTCTTCAGCTAAAGACACTTGATTTTTCTTATGCATATACTGGAAAATTACTGGCCAATGAAGAGATAGACCTCAGGCCTGAAATATCGGCCAAAGTAACCGGTATTTACTTCAAGGAGGGCAGTATCGTCTCGAAAGGAGAATTACTGGTCAAAATGTTTGACGCTGATCTGCAGGCCCAGTTGAAATCAAATCAGCTACAGATAGAGCTGGCACAGAAAGAATTGGGTCGCAAGAAAGAGCTTTACCAATTCAAAGGGATCAGCAAGGAAGAACTTGACATTTCAGAAAATAATTTCAGTACCCTGAAGGCTTCTCAGGATTTAATTAAAGCACAAATATCCAAGACGGAACTTCATGCACCATTCACAGGTGTTGTCGGTTTGAGGATGGTGAGTGAAGGATCATTTGTCTCTAATTCCAACATTATTACTTCACTACAGCAGGTCGATCCGATTAAAATTGATTTTTCTGTACCTGAAAAATTTATTGCCAATGTAAATAATGGCAAAGAGATTGATTTTACTGTTGATGCGAGTACCGATCATTTTATTGGAAAGATTTATGCAATGGAATCAAAAATTGATGCTTTAACCGGATCCATCCGAGTTAGGGCACTGTGTCCCAATCCCAAAAGGTTATTGTATCCTGGATCTTTTGCCAAAATCAACCTCAAACTTTTTCCCAACAAAGCGTGTATTATGATTCCCGCCAAATCGACCATGCCCATGTTGGAGGGAGAGCAGGTTTATATCGTGAAAAATGGAAAAGCAAAAGCAGTCGATATTAAAACCGGCTATCGAACGGAGCGTGAAATTGAGATAATTAATGGTTTAACTGCCAATGATACGTTGGTTACGAGTGGTCTTTTACAGATCAAGGAGGGAATGTCAATTAAAGTGAAAATCCAGAACTTGTAACCAAATTATTGAAACCAACGTTATGAATATTGCCTCAATATGCATCAAAAGACCAGTACTTTCCTCTGTACTATCTATTATTTTGCTGCTTCTCGGTTTTGTTGGATTTAAAATGCTCG
>JBBQJE010000280.1:0-4690 GCA_038325635.1 Bacteroidales bacterium | reverse complement strand
ATCACAGAATGGATGTCAGCCTTACCCTGGATGAAAACCTACGCAAAAAACACATGTGGAAAGGGAGCTGGACTCTCTCTATCTACAATTTTTACGGGCGGGATAATACTTACTCGGTTTTTTACCGCAAGAGTCCGCAATCTGTTTATGGTACCAATGAAAGCCGGTATGATATTTACAGAATGTCTATAATTGGTGTTCCGGTTCCATCAGTCACCTATAATTTTAAGTTCTGATGCGCAAAATAGTATTCAACCTTCTATTCCTGCTTTTATTCTTTTCATCTTGCGAAAAGATATATACCCCATCCATGAATACGATAAGTGGCGCGCTTGTCGTTGATGCACAAATAACCAATGATATTACGAGAAATGATGTTCATCTATCCAGAACCAGGAGCTTTTACGACCGATTAGCCGTTTTGGAAGTTACAGGAGCCACCGTAAGTTTAATTCAGCTCTCCGGACCAACTTTGAAAGGGTTTGAAAGTAGTCCGGGGCATTATGTTTTTAGCGCAGTACCTGTAAGTGGAAAGCAATATTTTCTGCGGATTGTCATTCAAAATGACACTTATGAATCAAAGGCCGTTACGATGCCGCCCATTCCAACGATTTCAAATTACTACAGTACTAAAGTTATGACCACCTATAATGAGGTAAACGGTGAAGGTCTCCCACGAACCTACGAAAAACTTAGCCGTGAGTTTGATGTCGATTTGCCAATAACCAGCGAATCGTCCTATTATCGGTTTAATTTAAGATCTTTAATAGAATATAGATACGACGTAGTTCAAGGTTCTTTCTTTGCATCCACTTACGGTTGGTTTTCTTATCAAAATAATGAACGATTTCATCTCGTTGGGCCAAAAGAATCAAGTGAGATGGGTAAAATTGTGAAGCACCCTCTGTTTACAATCTCCTATAATCCACTGGAATACTTTCATTCAGACCTTCGTACGCTTATTGCACAGGGATGGATCCTATTCGTGGATCAATTTGGGATTTCAAAGGAATCCTACGAATACCACGAGCAACTTAACAATCAGTTTGCAGCGACAGGAAGCTTGTTCGATCCAATCCAGACACAAGTCTATGGTAATATATTGTGCAAATCCAAACCATCTGAAATTGTATATGGATTTTTCGATTTATATACT
Organism: Bacteroidales bacterium; assembly: GCA_038325635.1. Classification (GTDB taxonomy): domain Bacteria; phylum Bacteroidota; class Bacteroidia; order Bacteroidales; family Prolixibacteraceae; genus CAINVV01. Next base: position 3,534 of record JBBQJE010000280.1, on the reverse strand, counting down.
TATCAGCAATATCGATATTTTTTGAAATTGCCCTCGCCACCGGAGGAAGTAATATTAAGACCTATTATGCGATTCCCTGAAATTCCGTTTAATGGAGAAATAAAGACAAAGGAACCTACTGCTGAAGATCCTCACCCTCCTCCGCTGAGACCACCCGACTGGTGGGAGGAGTAGCATATACCAATCGAATAGAATTGTGAATGGGAATAAATTAAATATCAGCTAATCTGAAACAGTAATATATCGTGAGAAGAATCATTATCGTACTGATACTCTTTGTTTCCTGCAGTGTCAAAGCTCAGGAAGTGGGGCACTTCAGTCTTTTTACTGACCGTGACCTCTATACCAGCGGAGAGACCATCTTACTCAAAATATTCGCTCCTGATAGTGAAACCTCAGGGATCATGCATTTGGATTTAATCAATTCGGGGGGTCAAATAATTACAAAAGTCAATAAAAAAATAGCTGATAATCAAGTAGAAGGCTATATCTTGCTCCCGGATTCTATGAAAACGGGAACGTATTTTATTTGTGCTTCAACCAATACAAACCCGATAGTATCAGTTAAAGAATTGTTTGTGTGCAATAGATTTACAGGACTTGCAGGAACCACGTCCATGATGCGTCCAGCAAAGACAGATTCAATCGTTGAAAAGCAAGGATCAATAGAAATCGAAGGAATTGGGAAAGCGTATCATCCCGGAGATAAAGCTCAAGTGATTTTGCATTTATCACCCGAAGTAATTTCTTCCATAAAGGGCGATTTGTTTGTTTCTGTTGCCGAATGTACCGCACCGTATAGTTCAAATACTTTTCTTCAAAAGATCAATCCGATAAAGAATCAGGAAATTGAAAGCAAAGGGATTACCTTGAAAGGAATTGTTAAAGACCAAGTAACAGGAGCCGCTTTTAAGAATGGCTGCGTTTTTCTTTCCATACCAGACTCAATTCCCGGACTTGATTACTTTATAACAGGTGAAGACGGAAGATTCTCTTTCCAGGTTGATAATTATTATACAAAGATTCCAATTGTTATTCAAGGTTTTGATCTTGAAAAGAAGCGCAATCTTAAAATTGTACTTGACCAGCGAGATAGCCTTACAGGTGTTGTGCCATCCTATGCTTCTTGTGCAATTCCTTCAAATTTTAAGACTCTGACAAACAATAATATTGAGGCTACGACGCTTCAGAAAATTTTTGAAAATCAGCTACTTACTCTCACCATTCCATTAGGGAGAAGAAAGAAGGATTATCCATTTTACGGAGTTCCGAATGATGTCATTTATCCTAATTTGTTTGTAGATCTTCCTGATTTCACAGAGATCGCGCGCGAACTCTTGCTTGGTGTTAAATTTAGAACCTATAACAGGGTACCTACCATGCAAATTTTAAATCCTCAGACGCTAAACTATTTTAACGAACAGCCATTGGTCTTGCTTAACGGTATTCCGGTTCAGGATTTGAATATGATCAAGAATATGGGGTCAAAGGATATTGAAAGGATTGAGATATGCCGAAACGAAAGATTCTATGGCGACTTGGCTTTCTCTGGCGTTGTAGCCATTTATACAGCAAAAAGAGATTTAAAGCAACTAGTAGAATCGGATGATTTGATCAAACTCAATTTGGATGTTTTACAACCGAATGCCACTTTAAATGTTATTGATAAAGTTGCACAAAACGAACCGAATCTGCGAAAGGTATTGTTATGGAAACCGATGCTTAAGCCAGCAGATTCAATAAAAATTGATTTTGTGACTTGCGATATTCTAGGAAGTTATAAGTTGATTGTGCGATATAAGTCTAAAGATGGATCTGTCAATTACAACGAACAAATTTTTGAAGTTAACTAATATGTCAACCAGGATACTATACCTTCATTTCCTCATAGGATTACTATTATCCCCTACGCTTTCTGCGCAAGTATTGGAAACGAAAACCCAAAATTCCGAAAAAATCAGAGGTACTCGTTTTATTCCATGCCCAAATTTTACTGGCAAGCCCTATTTATACGATAAGTTCCTTTTTGGAGAGATTGAATTCACGGATGGAACAAAAATTGCAAATATTGGACTGAGCTACTGTACTTACCGCGACGAATTAGTTTATTACAATCCAAATATTTCGGCTCAGATTCTTATTGACAAAATCAGTCTGCGAGGATTTTTGATTCAAGATAGCAAAGATAAAACTCATATTTTCAGGCGGTTGCATAGCACAGGTTATTCTCATGACGAAAGCTTTTATGAGGTTTTAAGCGAAGGGAAAATATCATTTCTAGCCTACAGGAAAGTAAATCTGGAACCATGTGATACCTATTACAGTAAGTCAGGTTTGGCCTACCAACCTGCTTTTACCTATTTTCTATATTCTCCGGATAAGGGTTTTTCTGCACTAAACTTAAATCGGAGTTCCTTCCTTTCTAAATTCAGTAAACCAAACCAGAAGGTAGTTAAAAAATTGCTTCGTAAAAATGGAATTTTTATCGCGGATGAATCCAGTATGGTTAAAGCTTTGATCCTAACCAAGCAAAAAGGGATTGATTTAGTTTTTTAAAATATTGATTCTTCGATTAAATAGGTCGGAATAAAGAAATCCATTCACTCGTTTTGCCAATTTTCCTAATTGATAATCAGAAAGGAATTCTTCAAGTCCCCCCTGATTAGCTGGAATGCAGGGTTTTTGAATTAATTTTGTTTTTGTAATTATTTGCATATATTTGCAGCCCTTCCCATAAATTAACATTTTGTAACATCAAAACGAATGAGTATTTTATAAGTGTTGGTAAAATCAAGTTTAATCATTAAAGTCTATGAAAAAAATTTCGCTGTTGCTTACTTTTCTCCTATTCTTTGGAATGCAGGCTATCTTCGCCCAAACCAGAGATGTGACCGGTGCTGTTACATCTGCTGACGATGGAGCGACAATACCGGGTGCTTCTGTCGTAGTAAAAGGAACTACGGTTGGTACCATCACGGATGTAGATGGTAAGTTTAGGCTCAAAGTGCCTCAAGGTTCCAAAACCCTTTCAGTATCCTTTGTGGGTATGGTTTCTACAGAGGTGACATTAACTAGTTCAAATAATTACAAAGTCACTATGAGATCCGAGACCGTCAGCGTCGACGAGGTTATCGTAACTGCGATGGGTGTTTCAAAGCAAAAGAAATCGCTGGGATATGCAGTGCAGGATGTCAAAGCAGATGAGCTGACTCGTACCGGGAATGGCAATGTTGTTAATTCTTTACAAGGTAAATTGGCAGGAGTCGAGATAAAACCCTCCAGCGGTATGCCGGGAGCTTCTACCCAGATTACTATCCGTGGTGCTAGATCTTTTTCAGGGAACAACCAACCACTCTATGTTATTGATGGTATGCCTGTTGCGTCAACGGCTGATTACTCTACGGGGAACAGCGTTACCGGTACCGACATTGCCAACCGTGCAGTAGACATTGATCCAAATGATGTTGAAAGTATGAGTATTCTCAAAGGACAGGCAGCCGCTGCGCTCTATGGAATCCGCGCTTCTAACGGTGT
>JBBQJE010000279.1:0-4692 GCA_038325635.1 Bacteroidales bacterium | reverse complement strand
GGCTTGGGATACACCAATATATATTTATCATAGGACAATGAATCAGAACATCCGGTTATAGAAGATACCGCATTTATAGCAAGCCCAAAGTATCGGTCGGGACGAAAGAAGGTATTTGTAACTTCCTTTCCAGACATTGACTCAGCATCTTCAAAATGCCATCGGTAATCAAGACGGTCGACCGGATCACCGTTTGTTGCTGTAAATTTAATCTCCAGTGGCGAGCAACCAACCTTTGTGTCTGAATTAATTGAAAAAAGAGGTTTTCGCTTAATATTCAATGACTTGACTTCACTTTTACAACCGAATTGGGAAATGACCTGCAGTGAAATACTTGATGAAGGTTTTTTGAGTAACTCGAAAATCAATGGCCCAGATGTATTTCCGGGCGAATGAATTATTTCTGAAGGATCCAATCCCGATAAATCCCAGTTGAATTTGTCTTTTGTAGTGGAAGTACCGATGTAAGATACACTATTGGAACCCGAATTCAGACATACTTCGGGGTTGAGTGAAAAACCAATAGAAGGAATAGTATGGAATCCGATGGAGAAATTGGTATCTGCGTAACAGGCATACTGATCGATAGCTCTAATGTTGAAAGGGAAAGTCCCAAATTCTGTAACACTGGCATTCAGGCCATTTATCAATACTTTACTATTTTTACTGCTTAAAATCAAATTATCAACGTCTGCCGTTATATTTACTGTCGTTGATTTGTTTCCACAAATCAGTGTATCCAAATGAGTAAGATTTAGTTTTGGGATACTCCGAAATTCTATGCTAATGGAGTCTTTGGCAGAACACCCATATTTGTTGATCGCTGAAACACTATACTTTCCGGCTTTCCTAACAAGGATTTTTTGAGTAGTCTCTTTTGTAGACCAGACATAGGAGGAAAATCCTGAGCCAGCGTCCAATATAATGGATTGGTTTTGGCATAGAGTTGTGTCAATCCCCAGATTAATTACCGGATTGCTTTCAAATGCATAAATCCTATCAGTTAAAACGCAACCATCTATATTTGAGGCAGTAACCTCATAATATCCACCTTTGACAACACTGATTTTTTGGGTAGTTTCACCGGTATTCCACAAAAATGAAGAGAATTGGGAGCCTGCATCAAGCACCCTGGTTGCCCCCTTGCACAACAAGATGGTATCTTTCACAAAATTAATGTCTCCACCAAGGTCGAGCCGGGTGCTCAGGTTAAAACCAACGCCATAACCATAAGACTCCACACTTCCGTAACCGTAAACATAAGCAATAAATCCTTTCCCGGGTTCGTTACTTTTCAAATTATGAATTCCTTTATTAATCATAACCTGCGCGTACGAATAACCTGAATTGGGAAGATTTTTGAAGGGGATAGCCGCTCCATCCAGCAATATTTGCTTCACGGCATCCTCTTTTGTTACTACATTCACATAATATTTACTCTTAATATTTTGAGAATCATAAGTCAAAAAAGATGCAGACTCGCGGGTCTGTTCGACAGGACTTACAATGACCATAAAAGGATCACCATCCCAATCATACATGTTGTTACCAAGCGGCCGGTCCACGCTGTTTGAAACCATATATTGTGCCAACAAGACTGGATAGTCGCTGTCAATCATTATCGGTTCGTTGGCATTTTGAATGAACTCATAAAAGGCACCCTGATCCAATACAACCGTTTTTTTACTCCCTATCCTTACAGTTGTATTTTGATGCGAAGCCAGCACACGGAACACATCTTCAGACCTTCCCGACAACGGAACTGTTATAAATTTTCTCCCCCATGAAGCCAACGGCGGCATTTGTTCGTAAAGGTGATCCCAAGCATCAACTATTTCGTTGGCAGGAATGGAGGTTGCCAAAGAACCGGAAAAAACGGATATTGGTCTATCACTTTTGATGTAACTGCCGGTCAGATCGCCTTGTCCTTCCAGATTAGGATGGTTTAGGGACTGTACCTGATAAAGTTCTCCTTTGTTTAGCTTAACGGAATAAGGGATATTGGCTGATTTAAGTTGATCTGTAATCTTTGTCGGCGTAATAGTTACGGTGGTATTATCTTCCGTTGCCACAATCAAAAATTCGCTGTTTCTTCCGCTTCTATAGACTTCATTTCCAAAAGTAGGATCATAATAAAAATCAAGGCTGGGCGTATAACACATCGTATAATACTCATTACCAAGGGCTTCTTTCGGATAAATTACTGCAACATCGGCTGAGTTCTCGCACCAGTTAAGTGCATAAACATTTAACGGATTATCTGAGACAAGGTGAATAGCCTTATTCTGGATATTTTCTGATCCAATTGCTTCAACATCCTGCCATGGGATACGAATTGGCATAGGAATGTTTGGAATCAATGTTTGGGTAATTGAAGGTGTTAGTGATTTACCAATATAAATTTTAACGTTGCATTGAAAAGTAGAATTAATCGTAATTTCTGTATAATGAACGATTGGCAAATAAAACGGATATTGAGGAACCTGGTAGTTTCGATTTTCCATAAAACCAAACCAAAAATCTTTTCCTTCCGTCGATTTGACACACATATTCTGAGCCGAAAGCTTGGAAAAAGCGAGGATAATAAATATCAGTAATAATTTGTATTTGCTCATTGTGTAAAGATGGGATTTCTCTGGTTGAAAATAATAAAAAGCAGTTAAAAAATCAACATTACTTTCCCACTCTGGTTATAATATTTCCAAAAAAATTGAAAATTTATGGATGGCTCTAAAATTTCGTTTTTAAAATATCCTCAAAGGAGTTGATTCAATTTTGGTTATCGAACACAATCCGGAAGTGATAAAAGTGGCCAAAATTATTCCAGATTTTGCATTTGTGAAGTGTCGTTGCTTGAAATGAAATTAATAGACAAGGGCTACCATTCCATTTTGGGCATGTGGTTTTCCTAAAAAATCAATAAAACTGAGTATCCATACGTAATTGCCTGCAGGCGCCATTTTCCCATCAGATAACTCCCCATTCCATCCTTTTAGATCATCTTTGATATCATAAATAACTTCATTCCATCTGCTCAGAATTCGGAGATGATACCCCAATTTATTAACACCATTGCAATACGGAAAAAACTGTCTGTCGATTTGGTTCGGCGCATTCGGCGAGAAAGCATTGGGGGTGAAAATATTTTTTAGTTCAATCATCACTATATCAGAAATAGTATCGGTACATTCGTACTTATTGGCCGATTCCAATAAAACTCTTCTTGGTCCTACAACTTCATATTTATGAATCGGATCTCTATCTCGCGAAATCTTATAATCCCCAAATTGCCACAAATAATGATCTGCACCGAGCGATTGATTGGTGAAAATAGCAACCGGATCTTCGTTGCTTAATAGTTTATTATTTACTGTAAACGCCGCTTTTGGTTTTGGATAAATAGTAATAAACCCTGGCTTGATCAGCGTGTCCTTGCAACCTGTTGCATTGGAGCTGGCAAAAAGGGTGATGTCATGTTTTTGATTCGGTAGAATGTAGGAGTGAATTCCTTTGGGTCCTGCCCCACTTTTCCCATCTCCAAAATTCCAAGAATAATCAACTTTATCGATGTCGTCGCCGGTTATCGCATTCAAAACAATATTATACGGGATGCATCCGGCACTATCCTTTGCCTGAAATGTAAATTTAGGAATACGCTTCAATAGCAGTCCCTTCTTTTCACTGATACAGCCATACTTTGAGATAACCTGTAGTTTAACTTCGGCTTTTGGTCGAGTTATCAAATCAAAGACTAACGGACCTTTGGTATCATTTGGATTTTTAACCAGTTCGTTCGGAAGAAAAGAAGATAAATCCCAATAGTAATGATCTTTATCATCTGCTGAACCAGTGTATAGGAGTGATTGAGATCCAAGTTCCAGGCATGTATTGTCTTTTATAGAGAAATTCACAGTAGGAACAGGAGCAACATACAAAACATTCTCCTTTTTTATTGTATTAATGCATTTTTTGTCAGTGGTTGCTGTAACTTGAACGGCATAATATCCCTCCTTTAGATAATTGTGAGAAGCATTATTCCCTTTGTGTTCTGTTGTTCCGTCGCCCCAATCCCATAAATAATCGACAACGTTTTCGGTGTTTGTGGCCGAAAAATTAAAGGTCTTTGGTTGGCATAACAATGAATCTGAAACAGAAAAATCAAGATCGGGTATCACGCTAATCTCTTTTATAGCAAAACTATTTTTACACCCTTTCTCTTCCACATATAAATAAAGATCCCTTTTAGATCGGTCGAGCCCAAGTTTGACCTGCATTTGAGTTCTGGCTATTTCGTTTGCGAGGGTATCTTTGGCAAAGATCCATGTAAATCGCGCTTTTGAAACCTCCGCATCACCCAGGTATTTGGCATCCAGATTATAGCCATAACAGGTTGTATCATCGACGGAGATAATAACTGTTGGAATTTTATGGAATCCTATTTTAAAACTAGTATCTGCCGTGCAGGTGTATTGATCGACAGCAGAAATTGTAAATGGATAGGTATCATAAACAGGGACAGTGGCCGAAAGATCGGTGATAGCAATTAGCGGATTTATGCTTTTTAGTACTAATTTTCCTCTATCTACCATGATGTTGACCGTTGTCTGTTTTGAACCGCATATCAAGGTATCCAGTTTACTAAGATCCATTTTCGGCCTATTAATAAAACTAACAAAAACAGAATCACTGGCT
>JBBQJE010000278.1:0-4704 GCA_038325635.1 Bacteroidales bacterium | reverse complement strand
ATTAATCCTACTGCAAAGGAGTGTAGTTGTGGCCACCAAGCTTCCTGATTGTCGTCTGATTCAATCCGTTTTGCCGCATATTTTTTAGCAATTGCAGAGATGACGGACGAGTCGAGACCTCCTGAAAGAAGTACGCCAAATGGAACATCCGACATCAACTGGCGATGCACGGAATCTTCCAAAGCCTTTCTGAGCACTTCAATACTTGAAACATTATCCTTGACATTTTCAAACTCATCCCAGCTACGCTTGTACCATTTCTTCGGGGCACCACCGTCTTTACTATACAAATAATGTCCTGGTAAAAATTCCTCTATTTTTTTACACACCCCTTCCAGCGCCTTGAGCTCAGAAGCAACATAGAACTGTCCGTCAGAATCCCAGCCCATATAGAGAGGTATGACTCCGATATGGTCGCGTGCAATTAGGTAGCAATCATTTTTACGATCGTAAAGGGCAAAAGCAAAAATGCCGTTAAGTTCTTCAATGAAATCTATGCCTTTTTCTTGGTAAAGAGCCAGGATTACTTCACAATCTGACTGAGTCTGAAATTCATACTTTTCTTCTAACTGCTTTCTGAGCTCGCGATGGTTGTATATTTCTCCATTGACTCCAAGAACCAGTGACTTGTCTTTGCTGTAAAGTGGCTGTTGCCCTGAGGCCGGATCAACAATAGCCAATCGCTCATGGGCAATGATCGCATGATCATCGACAAAAATACCTGACCAGTCGGGACCGCGGTGACGAATTTTTTTCGACATTTCCAATGCCTTGCTACGAAGCTGTTCTGATGATCCACTAATTTCGAATATTCCTACAATTCCACACATATACTTTTATTAAATTGTTTCAAAAGGCACTTGAAATAAATACAAAATGATTTAATATTTCACCACAAATATACAAAAATACACTAAAAACAATAAATATAATACAAAAAGATATTTTTTATTTGAATTTGAATAAAATTGTCTGTTGTATAAGGACTATCCTTTAAATTAAAAAGGGTACTGTCGGAAATGAGCAGTACCCTTTTTAATGGCTAAAAATGTATGAGACAGGAATCCGTGATTCGGTTTAACGTACTGATTATTTGTAAACTTTATTTGGGAATATATTTATTGCAATTAACCCAAAGATACCGGTAAAGGCAACTAAAAATAGATCAATCCAATGATTTTTAAGAATCAGCTTTTCCCTTTTAATCCAAATCATTTCTGCCGCAACGAGTAGGAGGCTTACCAGCAACCAAAGTAATCCGATGGAATACTTTATCCGAAAATCGATGTAACGACTGTTTTCACTCTTTAGGGAAACCTCAAAAGGAAAGATTGCACCGAAAATTTTCCCTTCGGTGCGGTTGTAACGGTCGTTCCATTTTTCAGAATAATAATCGATGTTGTTGAATTTACTGTCAAGGGCAAAGACCTTAACGTAGCTGTCTCCTTCAATTATTACATTATAATTAAAGAGATCGCCATAAATTTTCAATTCATCAATCGCTGCATTAAATCCTGTAATAGGGATCTTTTTTAATTCATACGTATCCTGTGTAAGAATATATACTTCATTTGCTGATGAAATCAGATAGGCATAGAATTGTTTATTTGCAAAATCTACACATTCGATCCATTTGAAATTTAGATTTTCCGGAAGGGTAACTCTTTTCACATAAGGAACGCCAACCTCCATCTTCAGATGAAAAAGTTGATTATTTGAATCCGTAATCAGATAACCTTCATCACAGGATTTCTTGATTGTTGGAATTCCTGCGATGATTTTTGAAGGGAATGAAAATCCTTTCTTAGCTAGGGCTTCCGTAAATTTCGTGCTTTTTTCTTGGTCAATTTTGTTCGATTTTGTTTCAATAAATTCGATTTTGTTTCCAATTCGGAAAAAATCATTTGGCATCTCCAGGTTTACGCGGCCTGATTCTGATTCGAATAAAGGATAAAGATCCGGTTGAGGACTATCCATGAGTTTTGGCTGAAATCGGTAAGATGAGCTGGCTTTTCTTAGGGTGTGCATATCCATTTCCACTCCATTAATTGAATCGGGCAATGAACCGGAGGTTGCCAACTGCATATAATACAGCATAGGAAGTCTTTTTTCATATTCTTCCCGGGTATAGTTATTCCCTTTAGAATCCTGACGCGAATTGGTTGAACCTGTCCTGAAAATCATAAATAATTTTTCAACACAGCTGTACCTTACCATAGGTGCATAGACTGGTTTTTCCATGATCGTCCAGTAGAGTTTGGGTAAAGTAATGGCTAATACCAGCACAGTGGTTAATACAAGTATATATCTGCTTATTCTTACCATGACTACATTTCTCCTTTTCTAAAGCGGTTTGCTGAAAACAACAATGAGATACTTAACAGGATAGTCAGTATCAAAAATTTACTATTTATGTGCTCAAATGCTCCTGCAATGGATGATTCTAAATATAGATCAACGTAGGCATAACCAGCTAATCCGTAGAAAATCCAATATTTCCAAACTGGCTCCATCACAATCAGTCCGATGAAATAATAGATGGCAAATCCGGCTAAAAACCACGGAATAACTGAAATAACAGCAGCGCTAACTATTTCGTAGGGTAGAAAGTGAATGCTTAGTCCCCAAAATAGAAGGAACATCGATCCGAATGAAACCAACAAGCTTATAGTTCCGCAAAGCATCATCAGAAATAACAAGCGATTTTCATTTACCGGAAGATGAAAGCTTAATTTTATCCTTTTGTTAATAGTTTCCGGAAAATATTGGGCAATACCTATCGAAAGCCCAATTGCTAGAGGCACATACTTCAGGAGCTGAAAATATTGGTAACCCATAAAGAGAATGCTGTACCAATAATTGGTTGCTCCGTTAAATTTCAGGTCATGTTGAAGTGTCAAAAAGACTGAGCCAACCACCGATAATCCGACCAGCGTAAAAATGATAAAAATCCATTTTAGCTTAAGCCATTCTTTAAAAACGATTGATTTCCACATATTTTCAATATTTACCTGTTAGTCCAATAAATGCATCTTCTAAAGTCATCTCAACTTTCCTGAAATTAGAATAACCGATCCCATTGCTATCCAGATATGATTTTACTAAACCCTCTGATTCGTAGGTGTATAATTCGACCTGATTCTTGACTTTTTCCAAATTGACGATAAAGTCTCCTTTGGAAATAGTTATATCCGGATTTTGCAATTCGAAATTGAACTGTTTGAATGTGTTAATAAATTCATTAACAGGCTTTTGTGCTAATACACGATTGTAGTCCATAATCAAGACATCATCAATCAACCTTTCCATGTCCTGAATAATATGCGAAGTGGTGAAGATTGTTTTGTTCTCAGCCTTGGCATATTCGCGGAGATAGTCGATGAAGAGACGGCGGTAACCCGGATCCAGTCCCATGGAGAAATCGTCCAGAATTAATAAATCCGGATCCTGCGCTAAAATTAATCCCAAGGCAACCTGCGACCTTTGTCCGCACGACATCGAGGATATCTTCTGGTTTGGCACAACCTTCAACTTTTTCATCAGCTCCCAATAAGGATCGCTTTTCCAATTAGGATAGAACCCCGAATAGAATTTTTCAATCTGATGAATGTTCATGAAAGAATACTGAACATGACCCTCAATTAAAAACCCAATCCGAGCTTTTGTGTGTGGGGTCAAATGCTGAGTGTTCTCATTGTAAATCAGGCATTCACCACTCCTGGGCTGTAAAAAGCCGTTTAGGATGTTTATCGTTGTAGTTTTGCCTGCACCATTTTTACCCAATAAACCCAGAATACTTCCTTCTCTGACATGGATATTCAGATTCTCGTAAACCAGTTTTTTACCGTAATAGTGGGTCAGGTTATTGCATTCAATAACGTTACTCATTGTGAATTTTTATATTTTTATTTGATCCTGTTAAGGGTTTTTATCGCTTCATTCTGGCAAGTTGGGCTCAAAGTTCCGGATTGTATAAGCTTAGTGCACATCGCAGCAATTTCGGCTCGTTTGGAGGAATAATTAAACCACCCGAGCATCTCGATACTCGCTAATTTTAAATTATCATTTTTAACAGTGTCAGTAAAGTTTATCAATGTTGGTACATAGAGATGAGCATTGTCATTTCTAAAAGCCTTAAGGCCAAATAGTTTTACTTTGTCAGTTGATTTCTTATCCGTGACTTCTGTAATATACTTTTTAATTCTTTGGCATTCATCAATTATTGCCTTTTCTGATTCTGCTTTTTCAGCATCTTTATCTAACAGAAATTCTTTTTCGGGAAGTTGTTTGGCCAATTCTTTTAGTAGTACATCCTGATCGTATAAACCCAATGCATTTCTTATTTGGTATTTCACTCTTTTGCTTGTATTGTTACTTACTAAAGCATTGATTAAGAAAGGTATATGTGATTCGTCGCCTGTTCTGCTCATGAAATTGGCAGAATAGCGTTGAATCAATTCATAAGAATCACCGATGCCAATATTAATGGCTTTAATAAAATTTTCATCCTTACACCAGGATAATAGTTTTAAAGCTTCCATGCGTACAGTGAAATTCTTCGAGGTCGTGAACTGGGTTAGCAGCAGATTTGAAATTTTGTTGCCTTCTCCTAAATAAAGTATATGCAAGGCCAACGCTTGAACATCAGCATATTGTGAAGTAAGTTTATCCATCCAAAAGGCATGGTCTCCCTTTCTTAGTGCG
>JBBQJE010000277.1:0-4706 GCA_038325635.1 Bacteroidales bacterium | reverse complement strand
ATCTCTGTGGTTTTTCACCAAAGGTAGGAGGCCGAAAGTTAACCGGCAATATGTGTTAGGCCGAATGCTTACACTTCACTGGGCAGATCTCGTAGAAGATAAAGAAGGTAAATTCAACCATTCATCGAACGCTTACTGTTGATGGTAAACCTTCTGAGGATGTTATGATTGACAATTTGAAAAGTATGGAAAAACAATCAGGATTAAGGTTTAATGAATTCTTTGATTGATTGTAATTAATGATGGTGTATTGTAAAGTATCATATTGTAATGTGCAATAAAATGAAAACATTAAAAGTAATTGTAAGTAAGGCAGGAAAAGGCGTATCTGCCAATTTGCCCGAATTGGATGGCTATGTAATTGCCCGTGAAACGGTTGAAAAATTGAAACATGATCTAATTTTAGGTATTACTTTCCATCTTGAAGGGTTATATCAGGAAGAGCGTGCCGAATGGATGAGTGAGCCATTTGAATTTGAATATGTTTTTCAAGACATTCCAACTATGATTGAAGGCTACAACGGACTTATAAATCAAAGCAGCTTAGCCCGAATATCCGGTATAAATGAGAGCCTGATGAGACAATATGTTGCTGGCATCAAAAGACCTAGCCGAAAAGTAACCGGACGGATTGAAACCGGATTAAAAAAGTACGCTGATGAGCTAAGAAATATATCCTTTGCTTAAACCCAAAGTATGTAACAAAAAAAACGTATCTGATTGATTTTCAGATACGTTTCTTGTAGTGACCCAGCTGGGGCTCGAACCCAGGACCCCATCCTTAAAAGGGATGTGCTCTACCTGCTGAGCTACTGAGTCATCCTTGTAATTCCTTTGTTTTTCAAAGGCACTGCAAAGATAATCCATTTTTTTTAATCACCCAATCCTTAAAAAAAAAAATCCAATTATTGGACAATAAAATTGCATCTTATTCATTATCATTGATTTACGAAAAGAAATTTTTCAAATATGTATATCCGCCAAAAAGAACTATTTTTACATTTAGTCTCGAAAGTTCAAGGGGTATAAAATTTGATTAACTATCTGTAAATGAAGGGAAAAGTAGTTGTTATAACAGGAGCATCTTCCGGAATTGGTCGAGCATTGGCAAAGGAATATGCCAAACGCGGTGCTTCCATAACCATCGCAGCCAGAAGAATTCATCTTTTAAATGAACTTAAAGAGGAACTACCGCACAGTGAGGTATTGGTCATTCAAACAGATGTGACAAACGAAAGTGAATGCAAAAATTTGATCGATAAGACAATTCAATATTATGGTCGAATAGATATCTTAATAAATAATGCCGGACTATCCATGCGGGCTTTGTTTGATGAATTTGATTTAGCGAATTTCAAACAAATTATGGACGTAAATTTCTATGGAACAGTATATTGCACAAAATATGCGCTCTCCCATTTAATCAAATCGAAAGGTTCCCTGGTTGGCATCATTTCAGTGGCCGGTCACGTTGGATTGCCGGCCAGATCGGCTTATTCTGCCTCCAAATTTGCGGTAAGAGGTTTCCTGGATACAATACGGATTGAAAATCTTTACACAGGACTGCACGTATTGGTTGCTGCACCCGGCTTTACGACCTCCGAAGTTCGGAAATCAGCTTTGACATCCCACGGAATTCCGCAAGGTGAGACGCCTAGAATTGAAGAGAAAATGATGAGCGCGGAGGCCTGTGCACTTCTTGTCGCAAATTCTATTAAAAAACGAGAGCGTTCGCTGGTGCTCACCTTTAAAGAGGGGAAACTCTCCGTCTTCCTGAGTAAATTCTTCCCTTTGTTACTCGATCGCTTAACCTACCGGCTGATGGCCGAAGAACACGATTCGCCTCTAAGCAAGAAGAAGCCGAACTGATTCAGCACAAACAATCTACCCCAATCAGATCCCCTTTGCCTGCAAATAAATAAAAAAAGCAACGGCAATCAGGATGACCCCCAATCCAATGATCCTATTGGCCCAATAGAGTGTATTGATGGTGAACTTGTGTCTGAAAACATTGGCTAATCCGGTAATGGAGACCCACCAAAGCGTACAACCCAGAAAAATTCCAAAAATGGTCATTAAGGCTTTCAGTGGATACGAAAATTGCAAAACGATGCTGTAACTGGTGAATATTGCTACGAAAACAAAGACTGACAGGGGATTAGACAATGTAACAAGGAACGTGGTAAGGAAATCCTGAAGATACGAAGAGCCACGCCTTTTGTAATTTTGAATCTGCTTCGTGGGATTTGATCTGAAAATATAGATGCCAAGCAGTATCAAGACGAATAATCCGACCAATTTGAAATACATCTCGTATTGCCGGATAAAATCGATGATAATCGACAGGCTAAAGCCGGCAATAAAAGCATAAACAGTATCAGCGGTTGCGATCCCCAGACCAGAATAAATACCCGATTTCCAATTTTTGTTCACCGTTCGCTGGATGCACAAGATACCCAGCGGACCCAATGGGATAGATACGGCCAAACCGGTAATAACACCTTTCCAAAGTAAATCTAAATCCATAAACACAAAAATAGGGGAAAATATTATTTATATGCCCATTAAACTGAATTCTGTAAACAATACACTGATATTTGGCTATTTTTATCCTTTAAAAAAGTAACCGGGATTCAGAAATTTTTAAAAATTGTTGCCATGAAAAAACATATTTGCTTAATCTTTTTCTTTATGATTTTAATTCATACTTCTAATTCTCAAACAGTTATGAAATTATGGCCGGATGGAACTCCTGGCAAGATGGTCTCGCCTAAACCGGAAGAAATTTTTGACGGGGTGCGTGTTCGCTATGTTTCGGAACCTACGCTGACGGTCTATTTGCCCGCCAAGGAGGTGAATACCGGCGTTGCCGTGGTGATCTGTCCCGGCGGAGGATATGGCATGGAAGCGATGGATCACGAAGGGTATGATGTGGCTGAATTTTTAAAGAGTCAGGGCGTTGCCGGCATCGTTTTAAAGTACCGACTACCATACAGCCATTCAGAGATGCCGCTGCAGGATGCTCAACAAGCCATGAGAATGGTCAGACAACATGCCGAAGAGTGGGGTATTAACCCGCAAAAGGTAGGAATCGCAGGCTTCTCTGCCGGAGGCCATTTGGCATCAACGCTCTCAACTCACTTTGATTCAGGCAATAAGGATTCAAATAATCCAATCGAGCGGATTGGCTGCCGTCCCGACTTTTCCATCTTACTCTATCCTGTAGTTACTTTCAAAGAGGAATGGGGACACATGGGATCCAGAGAGAATCTAATCGGAAAAACAAACGATTGGAAAATTATTCAGAATTTCTGCAACGAATTGCAGATCACAAATCAAACGCCGCCGGCATTTTTAGCCTTGGCAGATGATGATACCTCCGTGAAACCACGAAATAGCATTGAATATTACATGGGGCTCAAACGGGAAGGAATTCCTGCCGAACTTCACATTTTTAAGGAAGGCGGTCATGGATTTGGGATGCATAAGACCGGAAAAGCACACGATCAATGGCCTATGATGGTTATTGAATGGATGAAGGCGATGAAATACATCAAAGGATGACCCCGGAAGAAATACCCGCCTTTTGCTTTTGCCCAAAATGCGGTTCTTCCTCCTTTTTTAGCCGAAACAGGGGAAGATCGTACAATTGTCAAGGATGTGATTTCCAATATTATATCAACAATTCTGCCGCCGTTGCCTGCCTGATCTTTAATTCGCGGGGCGAACTTTTACTGACCCGTAGGGCTTTTGATCCGAATAAAGGGATGCTGGATCTCCCTGGAGGCTTTGTTGATCCAATGGAAACCGCTGAGGAAGCTGTAATAAGAGAAATAAGGGAAGAATTGAACTTATTGGTAACCAGCATGGAATACCTTATTTCCTTCCCAAATTTGTATCCATTTTCCAACATGGTGATACCTACAGTAGATTTGGCATTTGTTTGTACAATTGATCATTTCAATGAGATGAGATCAGGCGATGATGTTGCTTCGATTGAGTTTATTCGACCTGAAATGATTGATCTACAGGAGGTAAGCTTTAAGAGCATACAACAAATAATTCAGTTCTACCTTCAACATAAAAAATTCTGAATCGTAATGACGAATGCACCAAGCATACTGAAGCGGATCGCCGATTTAAGGTTGTTAATGATTGAAAATCAAATAGATGCCTATTTAATCACAGGTGCAGACCCTCACTTGAGCGAATATATACCCGAAAATTGGAAATATCGTGAATGGATAAGTGGATTTACCGGCTCTTTTGGAAAAGTTCTCGTTACCCCTGAAAAAGCCTTGCTATGGACGGATACAAGATACTTCTTGCAGGCCGAGAACGAGTTGCAGGGAACAGGAATATCCATCATGAAGGAAAGAGTTCCCGGAGCCATCAGCGTTGAAGACTGGATCGTGGCAAATCTTGCGATCGGTAAAAATGTTGCCGTGGATGGCTTAACAATTTCCGCAGCCGAAGCTCATCAAATGAGTTCCAAGTTAACAGCGAATGGCCTAACTTTTAGAAATGACATGGATCTGGTAGGTCAAATTTGGCCTGATAGACCCGTAATGCCCATCAGGCCTGCCTTCGAGCACCTCCTCCGTTTTGCCGGGAAATCAAGGATTGAGAAAATACAATTGGTCAGAAATGTGCTCATCGCAAACAAGCTTGATTCAACGATAATTACAATGCCGGAGGATGTCTCC
>JBBQJE010000276.1:0-4734 GCA_038325635.1 Bacteroidales bacterium | reverse complement strand
AACAAGTTGATGTAAGGCAAGGCGAGCGATCTCTCTGCGAACAGGATCAAAACCCGAAAGAACGATGGCTTCCGGTGTATCATCTACTATTATCTCAACGCCGGTGGCAGCTTCCAATGCGCGAATATTTCTTCCTTCACGTCCAATAATTCTTCCTTTAATCTCGTCACTTTCAATATGAAAAACCGTCACAGCATTTTCGATGGCAGTTTCAGAAGCAACACGTTGAATTGACTTTACTATTATTTTTTTGGCTTCTTTATTGGCATTCATTTTCGCTTCATCCATAATTTCTTGGATGTAAGACATCGCCTCTGTTTTAGCCTCATTTTTTAAAGAATCAACCAGTTGGGTTTTTGCCTCATCCGCTGAGATTCCTGATACATTTTCTAATTGTTCAATCTGTTTCTTGTGTAATCGCTCAAGCTCTTCATTTTTCTGTTCAGTAATCTCCAATTGTGCCGAAAGCGTTTCTCTTAAAGTGTCTGCCTCTTGTTTGGCCGTTTCTGATTCTTTAATTTTCCGCTGAAGTTCTTCTTTGCGTTGCAGATGAATGGCTTCTCTTTGCTTTAATTTATTTTCAGCGCCGATAATTCTTTGATTACGATCATTGATATACAAATCATGATCCGCCTTGAGTTGAATAAACTTTTCTTTAGCCTGGATAGCCTTTTTCTCCTTGATGATTTCTGACTGTACTTCGGCTTCTTTTAGCAAATTTTTACTTTTATTTTGCAACAGTACATTCCATAAAAAAAAGGATGCTGTTCCGCCAGCCAAAATTGCTACCAAGCCTACTATGAGTATTGTTCCCATATAGATAAAATAATTAAAATTAAAAAAACCGCAATCCCATTCTCTTCATTTGATCATAAATCAATGGAAAAGAGTAAGATGCGGCAAAATATTGTGATATAACTTAAAGTATATTTTCCTTCTCGATAAACTCTGCTAAAAAGTCGTTCATGTGTTCCAACTCTTCAAGGATAGGCGAATATTCGATTTGCTTCTCGCTGTCAAATTTTTGAATCACAAATTGCAAAGTTGCCATCGCCAAACAATCCTGGATGTCTTTTGATGGATATCTTTGTTTATACTGAACTACTTTATCGTTGATAATCTTCGCTGCTCTCCGGATGCTTTCCTCTTCTTTTCTTTCGATTCGAAGCGGATACATCCGATCGGCTATATTAATATTGATCGAAAGTTTATCATCCATAGCAGGAGGATTACTTATTTAAAAGTGAAATACATTTATCAATTTCCCGCACCAATCTATTTATCTTTATTTTGGCTTCATGTGAATCTTCATTCGCACCAGCCAAAGATTTTGCAAACTTAATATCCTCAACCTTTTTGGACAAATCCTGATTTGAAATAGTCAAAAAATTGATCTGTTCAAATAAACGTTTTTTCTCTTCAACGTGCAATTGTAATTCAGCTTTCATCTTCTGATGCAAACCGATTAGCTTATCGAGTTTTTCTTTTAATTCTCGTAATATAAGAGTTTCACGCTCTGTCATGCTCAAGGATTACTGCAACAAAGTTAATATTAAATTCAATATACCCAAATTTTGAACTCTGCATTAACGGCGTTTGAAGCAAAGTTTGCTACTTTAGCCGCATTGATCTCAATTTAAACATGTATAAAAATATTCTTACATTTTTTATTTTATTTTTTGTTCTCAATTCACTTTTCGGACAAACCCAAAAGAACTTAGGATATGTTTCTCCTATTAAATTGCCTATTTCTTTTTCCGGAGGTTTTGGCGAATTGAGAAGAAATCATTTTCATACCGGACTCGATTTTAGAACATCCGGACAAATAGGTATTCCTGTTTACGCTGCTCAAGATGGTATGGTTGCACGTGTTTCTGTGTCACCTTACGGATATGGACATGCATTATATATTGTTCACCCGGATGGTAAAACTACAGTTTACGGACATCTCTCCCGATTTATCCCAAAAGTTGAAGCATATATTTTATCGCAACAATATTTACTCAAAAAATTCGCTATAGACTTAAAGATTCCTATGGGAATGTTTCCAATTAAAAAGGGTGAAATTGCCGCATGGTCTGGCAATTCCGGAAGTTCTGGTGGACCTCACCTCCATTTCGAAATTAGGGATACCCAATCGGAAAAGCCCCAGAATCCGCTGTTTTACCTACCGGGAATTCGAGATACTAGTTCTCCTGCAATATCTGCATTGTATGTATATCCACTTTCGGATAAAAGTCATGTAAACAAAACAAAAAATAAAATTAGATTGGAAACTGTTACTTCGAAAAATAGCACTAATTTAAAAGTGCGACAACCAATCGAAGTCTTTGGGGAGGTTGGAATAGGCATTCAAACAAACGATGATTTTAGCAATATTGGTTTCAAATTAGGGATTTATTCGATTGAGCTTTTTCTGGATCAGGAGTCAATATTTTCTTTTAAAATGGATCATCTGGCATTTGACCAGGGAAGATATGTTAACAGTCATATTGATTACGAGGAATTAATGAAGAACAAACGCTGGATTCACAAGTTGTATTTACAACCAGGTAATAAAATGGATATTTATCAAACGAATGCATCGAGAGGTATTTTAAATTTGACTGATGGAAAAACTCACACCTTGAAGATTATTGCATCTGACGCATTTCGCAATTCAACAACGTTATCAATTAACTTGATCTCAAAAAAAATACCGCTTTCTGTTTCGACACCTAGTTGTACCAAAGTCTTTTATTACGACAGACCGAATAATTTCGAAAGCGGAGAAGCGAAAATTAATTTACCTGAAGGTTCATTGTATGACCAACTTAACTTTGATTATCATTCAATAATTAAAAAAGGGTTTTTGTATTCGAAAATACATGAGGTTCATAATCAATACACTCCCGTTCATAAGCCCTATTCCCTATCCATAAAAAGCCAGTCGATTCCAGCACACCTTCAGCGTAAAGCCTTGATTGTAATGGTCACTTCTTCGGGAAATATTTCCCCTGTTGGTGGAGAATTTAAGGATGGATGGGTGATAGCTCAGGCGCGTTCATTCGGAGATTTTGCAGTAGTACTAGATACTATCCCTCCGGTAATTAGGCCGATCAGCATTAAAGAAAATAAAATTCTGACGAATAAAGACAAAATCGAATTCAAAATCTCAGATAACCTGTCCGGGATTGAATCTTTCGAAGGTGAAATAGACGGTGCGTGGGTTCTTTTTGAATATGATGCAAAAACCGCAACTCTTTCCTATACGATAGATAAATCAAGACTAACGTTGGGAAAGAAACACTTGCTTCAACTTTTAGTCGGTGATGAAAGAAAAAATATTGCAAGGTATTCTGCAAATTTTATTCTGTAGTTTATGAATAGAACTTAAGATATGATAAAACTCATTAAAAAAAGAGGGTTTGTGGTTTTTTCGATCAAAAAGGATTAAACTAATTCTTTATTTTTGTCCAAATTGAAATTAAAAATTAAATGATGAAAAAAATTGGAATATTTATAGCATTAATTTTCAGTGTCATACAAGTAAGTCAGGTGAATGCCTGCACTAATTTTCTTATCACTAAAGGTGCAACGGTAGGTGGAACCCCAATGATTACCTACGCCGCCGACTCCCATACATTGTATGGTGAGCTTTATTTTTGGCCGGCGGCGAACTATAAAGCAGGAACCATGGTTGATGTATATGAGTGGGATACTGGTAAATTAATGGGGAAGATACCTCAGAAAGGGCACACTTATCAGGTAGTAGGTAATATGAATGAGCATCAGCTCACGATTGGAGAAACTACCTATGGAGGGAGAAAAGAATTAGCTTCACAAACTGGAGCGATCGTTGATTATGGAAGTTTAATTTACCTGACTTTGCAACGGGCAAAAACTGCAAGAGAAGCTATTTCGGTAATGGCAGATCTTGTCAAAGAGTACGGATATGCTTCTAGTGGAGAATCCTTTTCAATAGCTGATGCAGAAGAGGTTTGGATCCTTGAGATGATCGGAAAAGGCGACGGACAAAAAGGTGCTGTATGGGTTGCGTTAAAAATACCTGATGGCTATATTTCAGGTCATGCCAATCAGGCAAGGATAACACAATTTCCTTTAGATAACTCCAAGGAGTGCTTATACTCACCGGATGTAATCACATTTGCAAGAGAAAAGGGATGGTTTAGCGGGACCAATAGTGAATTTAGTTTCTCTGATACGTATGCACCAGTCGAATTTGGAGGAGCACGCTTTTGTGATGCACGTGTTTGGGCCGGATTCAATAAAGTAAATAAGCAGATGGGGCAATACGAAAATTATGCACTTGGAAAAATTACCTATGATAAAAATAAATATGCCACAAATCGTATGCCTCTCTGGATCAAGCCTGACGCACCTCTAACCTTAGACGATGTCATGAGCATGATGCGTGATCATTACGAAGGAACTGCATTAGATATGACCAAAGATTTAGGTGCTGGTCCAAATCAACTTCCTTATCGTTGGAGACCGATGACGTGGAAGGTTGATTCGGTTGAATATTGTCACGAAAGAGCAATCTCTACGCAACAAACCGGATTTTCATTTGTAGCACAATGTCGCCCTTCACTACCTGATCCAATCGGCGGAATTCTGTGGTTCGGCTTGGATGATACCTATTCAACCTGTTATATGCCGATTTATTGCGGAATTAAGGAAGTTCCAAATTCTATCAAAGTTGGGAATGGCGACTTTCTTACCTGGTCTGAC
>JBBQJE010000275.1:0-4736 GCA_038325635.1 Bacteroidales bacterium | reverse complement strand
GACGACACGGAAATTACCAACAACGAATATCGTCAATTCGTTTATTGGGTGCGAGACTCTATTGCCAGAGATTTGTTGTCCCAAAAATATCCGGAATTTAAACCAACAACGACTCGAAAGGGTGATCCTATCGATCCTCCAGTGTTAGACTGGAATGTCAAACTCAATTGGAGAAAGGCAGACTATTCTGCCGATCTTGATCAGATGTATTACGATAAAAGTGAGCGTATTTTTGGAAAGAAAGAGCTTGACGTTCGGAAATTGAGCTACAATTATTATTGGGTTGATCTCCAACAAGCTGCAAGGCGAGAAAATTCGTACGATTATGACAAGCAGAAATATACCGGTAATATTGTCGACTTGAATGGTAAAGTAGTGCCAATTCAAAATCGTTCCAGTTTTATCATGAGCCAGGCCGTTACAATTTATCCGGACACGCTGGTTTGGATCCGCGATTTTACTTATTCATTTAATGAACCTTGGGCTAAATTGTATTTCTCACATCCAGGCTTTGACGACTACCCGGTTGTCGGTGTAAGCTGGAAACAAGCCAAAGCGTTCTGTATGTGGAGAACGAACTTTAAAAATAAGAGTTTATCCGACAAGGGAGACTACTCGGTTCAGGATTATCGTCTGCCTTCAGAAGCAGAATGGGAACTAGCTGCCAGAGGTGGATTAGATAATTCCATGTATCCTTGGGGTGGTTATTACACACGCTCCAGAACGGGATGCTTCCTTGCCAATTTTAAGCCTATGCGTGGAAACTATAGTGATGACGGAGGTAAGGCATCGGTCAAAGTAGCCACCTATGAACCCAATGGGTATGGTTTGTATGATATGGCAGGAAATGTGGCAGAATGGACAATTACTGCTTATGATGAATCAACGTATAACTTCATGCACGATTTGAATCCCAATTTCGAGTATAACGCATTAGTCGACGACCCGCCAACAATGAAGAGAAAAGTAATCCGGGGTGGATCCTGGAAAGATATCTCCTATTACATCCAGGTAGGCACACGAACTTTTGAGTACCAGGATACGGCAAAATCTTATGTTGGCTTCAGGTGTGTACGTTCTTCAATCGGTGATGAATTTTAATAACACAGAAAAACAAATTTAATATGGGACTTTCGGAACTTACTCATTCTCACAAATGGAGAGCTACCATGAACTACTTCTATAGTATTGGCGCATCTGTCGTACTATTGGGTGCTCTTTTTAAATTGGAACATTGGACAGGTGGAGGAACAATGCTAATGATCGGTATGTCATGTGAGGCCTTGATCTTTTTTTTATCCGCATTCGAACCCATGGTCGAAACTCCTGAATGGTCTAAGGTTTATCCTCAATTGAATCCGGACTATGAATTTGATGAAGCAAATGTACTCCCTGTAAAATCAGCCACAAGTGGTTTTGATGAAATGCTTGAAAAAGCAGACATCACTCCTGAAATGTTGTCAAAATTAAAGAAAGGACTGCAAGATCTTACCAATACCGCTAAAGGCATTTCCGAAATTTCAAGTGCTACAATAGCTACTGAAATGTATGTAAAGAACTTAGGCAATGCTTCTCAAGCAATGAATTCCTTTTCTGAGGTTAATAATAAAGCAACCGTTTCTGTTGAACGCTCGTTGGGGGATTTGGTGCACAGTTATGATCAATCCTCTAAACTGATCTCCGGCTCATCCAAAGATTTGGCTGAAAGCTTTGCCGAATCAACAAAAAAAATTAATCATCAGCTTTCTTCTACAAGTGAGAAGCTGACTGTATCCTATAAAGAATTTACTGATTCGATTCATAAAGATATCAGTGCCATCAATGAAAATTCAAAAACCTATTCAGGTGAAATCTCTAAGATAAACACAAGTATGTCTTCGTTAAATTCATCTTATGAGCTTCATCTCCAAAACGTAAAAAAATTGACTGAGTCATCTTCAAAGAGTGTGACAGACCAAGCAGGATTACAACAAATGGTAAATGAAACGTTGGAAGAAGCAAAAAAATACCATCAATTAACCGAGCGAATGAACAAAAATCTGGAAGCATTAAACCAGGTTTATGGGAATATGCTTGGCGCAATGAATATCAAAGGTTAATCTAATCAATTCGCTGACCTCATGGGAGTAAAAAACTGTCCGGAAACGCCTCGGCAACGAATGATAAGCCTGATGTATCTGGTATTAACAGCTATGTTAGCGCTTAATGTTGACAAATCAGTTGTTGATGCATTTGCCTTGGTTGATCAGGGATTCATGAAAACGATCGAAAATTTCAACAATAAAAATCAAAGCGTTTATAATAACTTCAATAACGCTGCTCAGGAAAATCCTCAAAAAGTAGGTGAACTGAACCGTACCGTTCTTAAAATTAAAGAAAGAACTGACACTTTATACAATTATATCACTCATTTCAAGGAAATGATTGTAAAAAAGGCAGATGGACCAGAGGGAAAGGTTGACAATATTGTGAATATGGAAGACCTGAATTATGCAGAAGAGATAATGATGACCAAGAAGAATGGAACATTATTAAAAAAAGCAATCGATGATTATCGGAATTTTCTACTTTCAAGTATTGATCCAAGTCAGACTTCACTAATTGCCTCTATAAATAAAAACCTTGACACCACTGATCCTCCTGGTGTAGAAGGGAGTAAACCCTCTTGGGAAAGTAGTAAATTTGCTGGATATCCTTTAATAGCTGTAATAACACTGATGTCGAAAATCCAGAGTGACATCCGTAATAGCGAGTCAGATGCAATCAACTATTATTACACAAAAATTGATGCCTCATCCTTTAAATTCAACAATCTTAAAGCACAAGTTATTCCTAAATCCAGCTATATACTGCAAGGAGATGTTTACGAAGCAAAAGTTTTTATTTCAGCAATTGATACAACTGCCGTTCCTGAAATAATTGTTAACGGGGGTAAACTTCCAATTATTCCTGGTGAAAATGCAGGAATCTACAAGGTAACGGCCAACGCAGAAGGTACTTTCGTTTGGAAAGGCTTCATTAACTTTAAAAGTCCAAATGGAAATATTGTTCAATATCCTTTTGAACAGGAATATCAGGTTGCCAAACCATCTACAACAATTTCACCTACCAGGATGAATATTTTGTATTTCGGTTTACCCAATCCGATCTCCATTTCGGTTCCCGGCATCTCTTCCAGAGATATTATCGTCTCCATGCAGAACGGCAGGATAGAACGCACAACAAATGGATTCTTAGCGTATCCTGAAAAGGTTGATTTAGATGCGACTATTAATGTAAGTGCTACTGTTGATAAGGTTGCCAAACAAATGGGATCAATGTTATTTAGGGTTAAACGTGTTCCAAACCCAATAGCAACTGTTGCTCTTAAATATGAAGGAGTAATTGATAAAAATGAACTGATGGCCGAACAAGGAGTTTTTGCTGAAATTCCGGATTTTGAATTTGACATGAAATTCCAGGTGTTGTCGTTTGTCGTTTCTACTACTAAAGGAGGATTTCTTGTTGAAAAATCGGTTAACGGAGCTCGTTTTTCACAAGAGCAAAGAGATTTATTTAATGGCTTGACGCGTGGAAGCCGACTATACATTGACAATATCACGGCCAAAGGAGAAGATGGACTTACCAGAACCCTATCTCCTATTAGCTTTAAAATTAAATAAGTGATGAAACGAAAATATTTCTTCTTTTTGATCTTTTTCGCCTGCTTATCATCTACCTATTCTCTTATGGGTCAAGGAATTGAAGACCTTGTAAAAAATAGAAATAACGGCGTATACGATAAAAAGATCACTATTGAACGCAAACCGGCATTGCTTCCGGGTGTTCGCGAAGCAGATGTCACCTGGTCCAAAATTGTTTGGAGAATGATTGATTTGAGAGAAAAAGCCAACCAACACTTTTACTTCCCGAAAGTGGAAAATCAGGGACGGGTCAATCTAATCAATCTGTTGTTGAAGGGTATTAAAGATAATGTTATCCTTGCTTTTGATGCCTCTACGGAGAATAATGAATTTACTACTCCCATAAGCTACGATAAGGTAAAGGAACAATTTGGAGCTACCTCTAAGACTGTCAACCGCAGAAATTTCGAGACAGGGAAGATGGAACCTGTTACCATTCAGCAGGATATGCAAACGGAAGAAGTGCAGCAAGTGATCATTAAAGAAATTTGGTATTTTGACAAACAAAAATCCTCCTTGCAGGTACGTGTTCTTGGAATTTGTCCAATAAGACTTTTTTATCGTGATACCGACAAGGAACAGGTAGACTTGTTGAGGAAGAAACTTTTCTGGGTTTATTATCCCGACGTTAGACCTTTATTTGCCAAAAATGAATCACTGAATTCAAGAAATAGTGCAAAAAGTTACAGTTTTGATGATCTCTTTTTGATGCGGAATTTTGACGGATATATCATCAAAGAGGAGAACGTCTACGATAACAGGGATATTTTGATGTATGCCTCAGGCGAATACGCAGCAAAAGAATCCGAAAGAATTAAAAAAGCAATCTTCAATTACGAGCAGGATCTTTGGGAATACTAAAAAGGAAGTGAAAAATGAAAAGCGAAAAATGAAAAATGAGAGTCATCTTTTTTCACTTTTCGCTTTTCATTTTTCACTTCCTTTTTAGTATTCCCAAAGATCCTGCTCGTAATTGAAGATTGCTTTTTTAATTCTTTCGGATTCTTTTGCTGCGTATTCGCCTGAGGCATACATCAAAATATCCCTGTTATC
>JBBQJE010000274.1:0-4747 GCA_038325635.1 Bacteroidales bacterium | reverse complement strand
CCAGAAAAAGGTGGATTTCATCAATTGTGAATGGTTTTGCATGGAGCATGTTTGTCAAAAGGGTGAAGAAATTGTGCCGATGGCAAATAAGCATTAGCTTTATACTTCTATCTACACGTATCCAGAGGAGCAGGTTAAGTGATAGAGCAACCAATGAATTGAAAATTGTCGTGCTCTCACTACAGCAAATATGACTTCATTTAAAGTTAAGTATTTATGAAAAAACTAATTGGTATTTTAATTCTTCTTATGATGGTTCAATCCATCATTGGCTATGCGCAAGGTAGTCGTGAAAAAGACAGCATACTCTTATCGAAGCTTTATGATCGATTGAATGATTGGCCAAACTTTGCACGCTTCAGGGAAGAAAATAGAAAATTGGGATTGCCCTCGGCGCATGAAAAGCGGGTCGTCTTTATGGGTAATTCAATAACCCAAGGATGGGCAAAATTTTGGGACGATTATTTTTTGGGGAAACCATACATCAATCGGGGAATTGGTGGCCAAACCTCTCCTCAAATGCTTGCTAGATTCAGAGCGGATGTAATTAATCTGAACCCGGCCGTTCTGGTTCTTTTGAGTGGTGCCAACGATATTGCTGGTAATACAGGGCCTTCGACGTTAGAGATGATAGAGGACAATATCGCCTCTATGGCTGAATTGGCCAATTCTCATGGCATTAAAGTAGTTCTTTGTTCATTGCTGCATATTCCGCCGAAACAGGACAGCTAATTAATAAATTTGGCACCATAATCATTTAGTGATTCTTTAGCCATACAAAATAAAACCCATGTAAGTCATTAATCTACAGGGGTTTATTCGTATCATGTGGCTCCCCTAAGTATCGAAGGTTGCAACCGATTGTTAAGGGTTTTAAAGGTGAAATTGATTGTATATTAATGTATTAATTTCAGAAGTAGTTAAAATAAGCTATTTACCAGTTGTACGTATTGAGATATCTACAATTTCAAGAATAACTTTGTCAAACCAAATTTGACCTGTTCCAGTAAGCAAAGCTCCATAAAGAATATTTTTTGCGTTATAGGGGACATCCAATATAATTTCATATCGTTTCCAATCATTAGTTCCTGTTATTGATCTATCTGTTTTCCCATCTTTCATATTATCGAACGCCAGTACTTCTTTTGCCGCTTCCCCATCAACTCTAAACCAAAAACCTGACCAAATTGATACATCTTTAGTTTTAATTACGCCGCTTAAACGGACTCTTTTCCCCAAATATTTATCTGGAAGACTTAGAGACGCGAGTGATGCGAATCCATCAATATTTTTATCGACTGACTTTATGGTCATTGCATCTTGCCCTTCCTTTCCCGAACCTTTATCAATACCCATTTGATAGCTGCTAATTTTGTTACCTGTTAAGAACCATTTCTTTGGTAAGTCAAAAGAAGAGAGTGTTAAAATCATTCCAATGAATAACGCACTTGTCAATAATCTTGTTTTCATCAAATACCAATTTAAGTTTTTGTGCCAACTATGGGTTGTCGGTTTTCAGCTTTCAGCTTCTCCGAAATATTTGTTGTAGTCTGAACTTTTTTCTAGTTAGATATCGGTACTCTTAAATTTCGTTAAAAATTTGACTGAAATAGAAGTAAAGTTTATAATTTAAACATTACATCAGATTAACATTCAGGCACTAAATATTAAGTATTTTTAACCAACCTCCTCACAATCCCCGGACAAAACGAACACCCGTTGCGTGTCTTGTACCCGTTTTGGTTCAGTTGACGGGAAATCTATGAGTAGAAATTCCGGTATTTATTGTATATCTTTGTAATATGATTTCCAAAAATGAGATAATAAGTAAATTAAAGGAGTTGAAACCTGTTCTTCTGGCTGATTACTCGGTGAAGGAGATTGGTCTGTTCGGTTCTTTTTCCGATGACACATTTACCGAAAATAGTGACATTGATATCCTTGTTGAATTGGAACGGCCGATCGGATGGAAATTTTTTTCACTTGAGATTTATCTTGAACAATTATTTGGCCGAAAGATTGATCTGGTGTCAAAAAGTGCTTTGAAAGAGCAGATTAGGGAAAATATTCTAAAACAGGTTAATTACGTGTAATTTGAAAAAGGAGATTCGTACCTACAAAATGTTCCTTGAAGACATACAACTGTCAATGGAAAGGATTTCTGAATCAGGAAGAGGGGTAGGAAAGAGAATTATTTCAGAAGATTTTCAACTTCGGTTTTTAAAGTTGGAAGGTGTCTTACTATGGTCCCCCAGATAATTTCATTGTCAATTTTGTCATATCCGTGAATGACCCGATTACGCATACTAATTATTTGTTTCTTATTTGAAATAATTATAGAGAGATCAAGTTTTTCAATCCTGGACATTGCCTCACCGATGATTTCAAATTCTCTTTCAATGGCTCTGCGTAACATTTTATCAGCGAGATAATGATTAAAATCTCGCTTGTCCCCAAGATATCTTTCAATTGACTCAATTGATTCTTTGATGTCAAACAGAAATTTTTTTACTTCAAGATCCATACAATAATGTCTTTGTTTTGTTGACAGAAGTAATAAAATAGGGATTGGAAAGAGATTTATCGGTTACAAGGTCAACCCTTCGCTGGAAAAGACGTTCAAATTTATCTGCCAATTCGAAATAGGTATCTGCGTAATCCCCAAAATCCATTGATTTAAATGAAATCAGCAGGTCAACGTCACTTTTCTCATTGAATTCGTCAGTGCAAACTGAGCCAAAAGCAAACAATGATTTCACATTATGCGTTTGGCATAGTGCTCCGATCTGATCCAAGTTGTCTGAAATTAGGCGCTGCATAGCATTGTTTTGAACAAATCTACTATTTTTTACACACAAAGAAGCCGAATTCGCTGGAATTCGGCTTCTTTGTGTGGCTCCTCAGGTAGGACTTGAACCTACGACCTACGGATTAACAGTCCGCCGCTCTAACCAACTGAGCTACTAAGGAGTTTATTTGCTTCAGTTAATTTTCTAAAGCGTTGCAAAAATAACACCTTTTTCATAAAATGGAAATATATTTGCATAAATTCATTGAAATAAATAACTGAAATGGGATATTCAAAAATTTTAGGGATTGGAAATGCATTGGTTGATATTATTACGATGTTGAATGATGATCAGATAATCAGATTGTTAAATCTTCCTAAGGGTAGTATGACACTGGTAGACCGAGAGATATCCGACCGAATTCAGACTGAAATAGTCAACGAAAAAAGAATATTGGTCACAGGTGGATCTGTCGCTAATGCCATTAATGGTGTTGCAAACTTGGGTGTTCCATGCGGTTTCTTAGGTACAATAGGTGTGGATGAGCTC
Source organism: Bacteroidales bacterium (assembly GCA_038325635.1). Lineage (GTDB taxonomy): Bacteria > Bacteroidota > Bacteroidia > Bacteroidales > Prolixibacteraceae > CAINVV01. The sequence goes on along the minus strand of JBBQJE010000274.1, from coordinate 1,409 downwards.
GGAAAACTGTTCGAAGAGGAACAAATTAGGCAAGGAATACAACCGCTATTAATCCATTCAGACCTGCCAACGGGTCGCGCGGTGGGTTTAGTGGAACCAAACGGTGAAAGAACATTTGCTACTTACCTCGGCGCTGCTTCAAATCTAAACCCCGACCATATCACTCCAGAAAGATTACAGGGATTTGATATTTTCTTTATCGAGGGATATCTGGTCTATAATCATGCGTTAATTATGGCAGCTGCTTCTGCAGCGAAAAGTGCCGGATTGCTGATCGCACTCGATCTTGCCAGTTACAATGTTGTTGAAGCGAACCGCGAATTATTAGAGGTTTTGGTTGATTCTTATGTGGATATTGTTTTTGCCAATGAGGAGGAGGCTATCGCATTCACCCGAATGCAGCCTTTGGAGGCCGTTGTTAATATGGCCAGTCGGGTTGATATCGCTATCGTTAAAATTGGGAAGGAAGGTGCATATATTCAGCAGGGAGCCATCCGGCATCATATTCCATCTGTTGGTGATCTTGTTGTAGATACTACCGGTGCCGGCGATTTTTTTGCTGCAGGCTTTCTCTCCGGATTAGCAAAAGGTTACAACCTGGAGAAAAGTGGTAAATTGGGCGCTTTACTGGCATCCCGGGTTATCCGGGTACCTGGAGCAAAACTATCCGTTGAAGAATGGGTAGAGATCAGAAGGATCGAAGAAACGCTGTAGAAATTTTGGATTTTGGATTTTGGATTTTCGGGATATGAACATTTGAACAACTTATTATTTGTAATCCATTAATTACTTGATAAATGAAATCAGAAATGAACAATCGAAGCTAATGGCTCGAATCAAGATAATGCATAATCGAAAATCGAAAATTCACATTTAGATAACATTTGTTGAAATATAGAAAGTATGGCTAAAATTAACTGGAAACCCGGGAATATGATCTATCCTTTGCCGGCAGCTCTCATAAGCTGTGGGTCAACTCCTGAAGAATATAATCTAATTACTATATCCTGGCTGGGAACCATCTGTTCAGATCCTCCAATGTGCTATATTTCTGTCAGACCGGGTCGCCATTCGTCCGAAATTATCAAGCGTAATGGGGAGTTTGTGATCAATCTAACCACCAAATCTATGGCGGAGGTGACAGACTGGTGTGGGGTGAAATCTGGTCGAGATCATGATAAATTCAAAGAATCCGGCTTGACCGCCCTTCCGGCTACGGTGGTAAAGTGCCCAATCGTGGCAGAATCCCCTATTAGCATTGAGTGTAAGGTTATAGAAATTAAAGAATTGGGATCTCACGATATGTTTATTGCCAATGTGGTCAATATTGTTGCAGACGACCGCTTTATCGACCCTGAGACAGGTGCGATGAATCTGGCTTTATCTGAGATTATAGCCTATTCCCATGG
>JBBQJE010000273.1:0-4762 GCA_038325635.1 Bacteroidales bacterium | reverse complement strand
GGATCAGGTCAGTCGGAATTGGATGAATGGGTAAACCAGGAAGCCTTAAAGCGCAGCAGATATCTCGCTCCCGATCCAAATCCGGAAAACGGCATGTTTTTCCGTTCCGACCAGTTTCCATTTGTGAAGCAAGGAGTTCCTGCCATTTATGCCAAGGGCTATGTGGATGCCGAAAAGTACGGCAAAGTCGAGACGATGAAGCTGGTTGATCGGTACTGGAAAGAGACCTATCATACACCATCGGACGAATATCATGCGGAAACTGCTGATCTCAATGGGGTTGTTGAAGATGCTAAACTGCTATATCAAGTTGGAATCAACCTCGCAAATTCCGCGGAATGGCCGGCATGGAAAGAAGGGTCGGAATTTAAGGCGGTGAGGGATTTGTCGAGGAAATAATTCGTAAGCTGTGGGCATTTGATAACATGCCCACAGCCAACGACTATTCAAACCGAGTTTCCAAAAGCACAAGCCTGCGGTCGCCACGAAAGGTCACTTTTATATCGTCCAATCCGATAGCAATTTTACTGCTGACCTCGATATATTTACCAGCAGTGATGCTCTCTTCTGATACGATCTTTTCATTTACCATGACGGTGAATTTCAAGGGCTTATCAGAAGGATTCCAAATTATTGTTTCCATTACAGTAGTGCCTTCCGGGATTCTGCACCAGAAGAAACCTTCTCCGATGGGATTTTTAGAATCGAGCGGTAGCGGGACTCCGCCAAAATCTCTGTGCTTGTATGGGCCAAACATCCTTCGTCCATAAGGAACATATTGTTTTCCGGCAGCATTGTTCCAACCGCCTCCTTTTTCCGCAAACAAATGACCGTCTTTCTGTAAGATTAACGGTAGATCTTCATAGGAACCAAATAGTGCAGGTTTGGAATTAAGCATCAATCCGCTGTTAATCCCTGTCAACAGGCCTTTTTCAGTCTCGTATTTTCCCCAAATGATCGGTTCATCTACGAGAAGATGATTATTATGACCGGATGGATTTGCCATGTATTTGACCAAATTAACCATGATGCGGTCGGCAACCGGATCTACTCCTGCCCTATTTACCAGATCAAAACCAGCCAGCAACACCGATCCTTTTCCACTGAAAAATTCTGCTAATGCAACACCTTCTAGACCAACACTATAATTTGCCAATACTGCTGTATTTGCTATATCCAGTTTATTTTCGAGAACAAATCCATTTGTCACCGGGTAAATGGCCGGAAATCCTTTTTGCGTCTCATCCCAATTATTATAATCACTCCAAATACGTAACTTGGCTCTGTCGATCCCGGAGAAGACCGGATGAGTAATTCTCTCTGGATTAATGTTGAAAGAGTTTCTTGAAGGACGTGGTGGCGGTGGATAAGAAGGATTATCGACATCCATAGTTGGAAACGAGACACCGTATGGCATAATTTTTTTTAGGTATTGTTGATAAGTCGCTTCCTGTCTAAGAACGACTAGGCGACCACCATTCTTTACAAATTCAACGACTGAAGCTGCTGAATCATCCACGAACCTGTTGGCACAATTTTCGCCAATGACAAGACAATTATTTGTGCTAATATTTTTAAAATTACTTATCCTGTTGTATTTAATACCATTTATCGCAAAGGCCTTCTCTGATTGTCCCACAGGATCATATAAAAGGATCTCTTTCTGAACTTTCGTACCTGCAAAACCGTGACGCGCAATAAAAAGAGCAGTATTATTCCGAGAAATCTCTTTCCCCTGCGAATATAGGATTCCTTCAAGGGTATAGTCGCCAGTCATGAGGCTTGAAGGCAAGGTAATGGAAAGCTTCTTAGAGTAAATATCAAAATACTTGATACCGGGTAGCATGATTGTATCACGATACCAGACAGTATAGGCTTTATCAAGAAGCCTGATTACCAATTTACCTTTTGGAATATCTGAAAAATCATCTGCATCATTGATGATATGTGCAGTCGGATGTATCGCTGACCCGGCATAAACCTGATTTTGCCAATTTTCCCAGCTGATCAAAACAGGTTGGTAAGACAACCTTGCCTGATGGGTAACTGGCTTTGGATCCATCTCCATAAACGTCTTTATAGTATGCCAGTTACGAAACATAATGGTGAAAGGGAAGACTCCCGATGATTCCGTATTAATCCGGCGAAGTCGTCTGATCAATTCAGTTACTGTTTTAAAGACATGACTTTGATACTGGTCGGCCAGATAAGGCTGTTCGTCTTCAGAAGCATGACCAGTCCAATTCTGCTGTGAAACCGGGTTTTTATGATTTGGCGTGAGGTTATACCTGCCATCCGGACCGGTATAATTACCGACACATTCGGTGAAAGTCAGAGGTTGTGATATTTTTGGAAAAGTAATTGAATCATAGTCTCTTATATGCAGAAAAGTATAGGCAGTTGCATAATACCATCCCCAATAGCGGTGGAGATCATTGATATCCCCTCCTTTACCATAACCGTATCCGGCATTCCCGATATAAAGTCGGGTTGGATCCCACTCTTTCAATTTGGAATGTGCGTAGGTCAGAAATTTATCCCATTTCGGTGCATTACTTCCTGCAAAAGGCACTTCATTTGTGAGGGCATAGATCATCAGACTTGGATGGTGCATAATTGGTGAAAACTTGGTTTTCTTGTACCATTCTACCCCTGAATCGTAGTCTTTTGGCGGGCTTTCGTCATTAACGACCCCTGAATAATTTCCTCCAAAAACCATCATTCCCAATTCATCGCACACATCATACCACGTTTGATCATCCGGGATCCGGATGATATTTACATTCATACCTTTCATGAAAGTGACATAATCTTCAGCAAATTTTCGGCTAGTTTCCACTTCCTGCGGGATACCTCTTCCGGGGGGATTGATCGCAATGCCACGCAAAAAAATTGGATGACCGTTTAAATAAAGTTTGCCGTCTTTCGATTCAAAATTTCGAAATCCAATTCTATAATTGTTGCTCAATAAGCGTTGCTTTTTATCACTTATAGTAATTTCGAGGTGGTACAAATTCGGAGTTGCGGGTGTCCACTGTCTGGGAGTCAGATTTTCTAGGGTAAAACAGTAAACTTCACCAACTTTTTTGCCAGGAACTTGACCACTCCACAATAGAGATTTATTCAAGTTGTCAGTTATTTTTATTTCGGCCGAAACCTCTGGATAGGTCATTGGAGTATTCCAATCGATCGTTAGATTTGTGGTTGTTGTCTTAACCCAAATTTGGCTTTTATCGCTGATCGTCTCCTTTTGCCCAAGAAGATCCGTTTGCCTAAAAATGCAAGTCAATAAGAGGACAATAATTAAAATATTCTTTCCCGGCAATACATTTGAAACCTTCGATAAATGGGTGTTTTTAAAAAGCATTGTATTAATTTTTAGATGATTTTAATTGATATGTAAATGGGAAAGCCGGCAATCCTTCCTCATCGAATAAATTAGCCTCGCCCGCCAAAAGCCAGGCATACCTCACTTCGCATGGTTTTTTATTCTTGTCAACCCCGATCACAACCTGTTTTCCATGAATTGCTGCGCTGGCTCTTTCGAAAATCTTTTCTCCACCGGGAGATTGATACCCGATTTCAAATCCCCGCAGAATGCCACTATCCGTTTTTAAGGCAGAAGCAGTCTTAAAATTCAGGATCAATTGTTCCTCCACCAACTTTGCACTCTGCAGTTCTGGTCCCTTAAAATATATATTTTTATAACCATAATCTCTGGCTAATGCGATCAAAGCAAGCCTGTCGCCAACTTCCTTCTTGTGAGTGAAATGCTGATTTTCCATGTCTCTAAGATCGACTGTAACGGCCATACCCGCATTTGGAATGTATTTCATCACTTGATACTGAGCATCTCTTAGACGAGCCGCAGCATCCATTTTGCTGTAATTGAACGGAGCAATCTGTACAAAATAAAAAGGCAACGACTGATTATCCCACTCCTTTCGCCAACTGCTGATCATGCTGCCAAACAAATGAAAATATTCATCCGAATCCGATACGTTGGATTCTCCTTGATACCAGAGCACCCCTCTAATTCCATAAGGGATTACCGGATGGATCATTCCGTTAAAAAGTACGGATGGCTCTCTCCATGGACGATTATACGAAATTAATGTACCGGGCTCTTCCGGCTTTCTTGGCATTGGATTTAATCCCGTACTTTTTAACTCCTCCCATTTTTTTACCTCCAAATGCCAATCTGTCGAATCCTTTCCAACGGTGCGAAACATGTCCTTCCACCTTTGAATGTACAAAGACAATGCCGGATCATTGCGCAAGGTTGGCGATGGAGTCCAAGCCTGAGCGGGAGTTCCACCCCAGGCAGCAAAGACTAATCCAACAGGAACATTCATTTGCTTACTTATTTTTTTCGCAAAATAATAGGCTACCGCAGAGAAAGAGGGAGCCGTTTGGGGCGATGTTTTCTCCCAATAAGAGCCCGGACAATCCTCAAATTCATTGGGACCATATTGCCTTTTGACGCTGAAATACCGAATGTTTGGTAAATCGGCAGACGCAATCTCTTCTTTGGCTAAAAAATCGCTTTTCAAGGTAAATCCCATGTTCGATTGTCCCGAACATACCCAAACTTCACCCAATAAAACATCTTTCAATTCAATCTCATTTTCTCCTGAAATTAAGATGGAATGCGATCCTCCGGCAGCAGGAGTTTTCAACATTATCTTCCAATTACCATCTTTATCCGCAACAACCGAAACAGGTTTCGGCTGCCAGTCGGGCTTGATTTTGACCCTTTCAC
>JBBQJE010000272.1:0-4781 GCA_038325635.1 Bacteroidales bacterium | reverse complement strand
CTGTTTTGGAATTGAAGAGGTTGCGGAAATTATAGGAGCATTTAAGAAAATATTGATAATCATCAGTTTTACCCAGCTCCTTGGCAATTTGCGACAGGCACCATTCGTCATATGATGTTCCTAGCGTTACTGCGACGGGCTGACGACGTTCAAATGAATGTACTTCCGGGATACTCTCCTCTTCTCCAACTTTCAAAGCAGGGATGTACCCATGGTCCTTATAAAACTGGTCGAGCTTTCCGGCAGGTTTTCCTGACCATGGCGCCAGTGTTTTTTCGGTGATACCACCTTTGCAGGCCTGGTAAGCTTTCTCCAGGTCGAAGCCACGTAACCCTTTACGATACGCATCAATCACTGAAGCAACACCATGATTTGAATTCATGCGGCGGCTATCTCCTGTTATTTCTGGAAATGTTGGCATCCAGTGATTTCCCATTTGACCGGCCATTTCAACAAACGAGTGGAGGATATTTTCCTCTTTTTTAGGATCGACAAGCACACGCAAAGGATGATGGGCACGATAGGCATCCCATATCCAGTCGTCAGTAAAAAAAGGAGTTCCATTGTCGTTATGGATGGTTCCGTCGAAAGCGCTGTAGTACCTTCCATCTTCCGAAATGCAGACCGGTCGTTCAAAAGTTCGGTAAAGAGACGTGTAGAAAATTACCTTTTCGTTATCGCTTCCTCCTTCTACATTGATTTTACTCAACGCCTCGTTCCATATACGGCGTCCTTCCGCTTGAAGGGCTTTTACATCTTTACTTCCTACTTCGCGAATCATGTTTTTTCGAGCTTGCGATTCATCGATAAACGAGACACCGTAGCGCAAATTAACCTTCTTCACAGAACTTGCGTATTTAAGTACCAGACAGGCATTTCGCCCACTGGTCGAGATTTCCGATTTCAGACTTGATTCTTTCAGAACCGATACATTTTCAGGCTTCTGATCCGGTTTCAGGTAAAGATAAACGCGGGTGTTGTTCTCGATCGACTGGTAACCACTCACAGCTTCACCATCCCATTTTAGTGCTCCGTTCCGGGAATTTAGGACTAGGTAAGCAGAACCCTCCATGCCGAAATTCAACTCATATTCGGCACTTTGATGCGACAATCCGAAGTTTACGGTGGTTTGCTGTTCATCCAGATAAACGGAATAGGAATAAGGTGTCAACTTTTCCTGATCGTAGCTATACGAAATAACTGGATGGATATCTTTCTCTGCACCCTGAAAAGGACTCAGGTTAAAGGCGGAACTGCCTCGATGACTGGTAACTACCAATGGAAGCCCACCCAGAAGATCGCCGGTAAAATCGCCCCGCTCAGGATAAACACGTAAGATGCTGTTTGGTAAATGGATCGTTGGGTAAGTCGGTACCAGCAAATGACTGATGTTCCCCATGTATGGGTTTACATAGTCCACCACCTCCTTCTGAGCATTTGCACTCAACGATAGACTTCCAAGAATAACTGCGGCCCCGAAAAAACGGGAAATTTTTGTTTTTAGCTTCATCTGTTAATAAATTAAATCGTTGGGCTTTCACGACCCATTTGTCTCGCGAGTTTTAATTCCCTCCCGGGAAAATCATATTATACAGGTTCTCGTTTTTATCAAAACAAGCAACTTATTTATTCCTTACAGGCAATTTAATTGACAGTGGAATTTCTCTTCGGAGCATTTTTGCAGCTTCACCGGTAAGCCACAGGTACTCGTCGGAAGGCTTTCCATCCATATTTATGAACTTTGCCACCTCGCTTACCGGCGGATTATCTGAACATTTGAAGATCGCCGTCCCTTCATTCACCTCATCAAACATAGCCACATAAATCATACCTGCACCTGCCATCATTGCTGTAGAAAGCTGTTGCCAATAGAAGCGGCCACCCTGTCGGGGAATTGATCCAGAGGGCTTTATGTCGTCCGGAAATTCGGATCGGCTCAGGTTATGCCAGCTAAAGCCAGGACAAACGCACGGTACATAGTCGATACCATGGTCTTTACACCATTTGATATCACCCAAAATCATATCGCGGTAACGATCCATGTCGTTGTGTATTAATGGCGAGAAACGCTGAACAGTCCATGGAAGTACAATATCGCACTGCTGAATCAGTTCGTGCAAATACGGATCGGGCAAACAATCAGCGTTCAAGTCGCGCCAGAAAGTAGGAACGCCAAGCATTACAGCACATCCGCCATATACGGGATCGTTTTTCAAGAAATCGATAAACCGCTGCAATCCGATATTCCGGATATTATAAGGACGATCAGGAAATCCAACGCCCCAAATGGTAACCAGCGGTTTCCCATTGAGGTAAATGTAGGTCTGGTTCCCTTTTTGATTCGTAACATGCAACGAATCAACCAGGTATTTCCAGTCTTCAATCAAGTTAGAACAGTCCTCCCCGGATCTCGGCAAGCCGGAAAGATCGTACATAACTCCGATGGCGCGTTCGTATTTCGAGGCAGCCTCCAAGGCATCCTTAAGCACCTGAGAGGATCCATTGCGACGACCTCCGGATCTGGTAGCCCCAAAAAATCGCTGCATGAAAACGCCGTCAAGCCCGTACTGTTTCATCCATTTGAAATGAAGGTCGATGGTGCTTTTGTCGTTTGAACTAAAAAAACGTGCGGTAGTACCATCTGCGAGTTTCAACCCCGTTGGGTAAGTTTTTTCATATTCGCTCACATCGGGCCACATATCGATGCGAACCTGTTTCTCATCAGAATACATTGTCCCGTCTTTGGAAGGTCGGAACCAGCCTTGGTATCCCGCCATAATCAATCCTTTATAGGAAGGATATTTTGTAACATGAGAATGTTTATTCCCGGCAAATACCGAAGTATTCAACAACATTAAAAAAGAGACTACTAAGAAAGGGGCTATTCTCATAAGTTTGTGTTTTAGTATTTTTTAGCTAAGTTAGTTTACTATAGAAATTTGCATTAATTAATTGGTTCGTAAGGGTTTTGCCTCCCCATAGCCTCCTGATCCATGAACCCATTTGGCAGCTTCACCTGTTAACCACAGGTAATAATCACTGGTTAAATCCGATTCAATTCCGACAAATTTTCCGTCACTGTTCAGCGGCAAGTTTCCTTCCTTTTGACATTTGAAGATGGCTGTTCCTTCATCTATCTCGTCGAACATGGCTACATATAACGAAGTAGCACCGGAATTTTTTGCTCCGGCAACCTGTTTCCATAAAAATTCTCCGCGATCGCGAGGAATCTGATTATACAACGTTTTATCACTCTTCAGATTACCCCAGCTAAATCCAGGGAAAACCAATGGTACATAATCGACTTTATTCTGGTTGCACCACTGCATATCAGCAATTAGCGTTCCTGATGCTGTTTTTGAATAACTATCTGAATTGTATCGCCCTACAGCCCAAGGCATGACAATATCGGCACTCTTAATTACGGTATGGAGCAATACATTATTTTCTGTATCATGATCCAGTGTGCGCCAGTAGTAAGGAACGCCCAACATAACCGAAACTTTTTTCTCCGCACCTTTCACTTGCGTAATGACCGACTGTACATCTTGAATACTATATTTTCGATTGTCATTGAACCCAACACCCCAGAGTACAAGTAACGGCTTTTTATTATGGCGCAGATAAGTCGGATTTTTTGCATTATCAAAAAGTGAAAATGTGGTCTGCAGCTCATTCCAGTCGTTAACCAAAATTTGCATATCTGCGGAAGAACAACCGCTCAAATCGTACATTATGCAAATTGCCCGGCCATATTTCTTTGCTGCAATAAGCGCGTTTTCAAGAACTTTGTTGAAATGGCGCTTGCCACTCGCTCCTTTTATTTCGGAAACAAATCGTTGCATAAAAACACCGTCCAGTCCATAGTCTTTCATCCATTTAAAATGCAAATCGACACTAGTTTCATCATAAGGACTGTACACATACGCATTTGATCCATCGGCATATTTAAAATCTGTCTTGTAAGTTATGCTGTATTCACTGACATCGGGCCAAAAATCGACAGTCGTATATCCCGGCTCAAAACGACCACTTTTTTCATAATGATGCCAACCTCTGGCTGCACCATCCCCGTTCGCCGTGAACCATCCCTGATAACCAGCCATCACCAAGCCTTTGTAAGATTTAAAAAGACACCCAGTCTCATCATATACAGCCTCCTTAATGGTTATTGGCGGAATGACAACTTCCGGAACATCTTTAACTTTTGCACAATTGACAAAAATCAAAGCAAATAAAAGGCAATAAGATGATTTTAGAATAGACATATTGTTCAATTGCTTTTGAAAAAGAGTGAATCAATCCTGCTAAAGACCTTCTGATCAGCTAATAATAGTAGGATAGCTGCATAAACATGAAGATTTTAAAGCCAAGAAATGTTTCAGTTCACAAATAAAGGTGTAACCGGTTAACACTTCGATTAATATTTGGCAAATGGCGATATAATAATTTATTAATTTAGTATTAATTTTCTAACATTCATAGTATGAGAGTTATATAGGTATTGAATTTTCCCTTTCGACCAATCTGTCGGCCATTGAGTTGTTTCTTTTAACGTGCAAATTCAATTGATTGAGCCATACTCTTTGTTCGGTTGACTACCCATTGTAATATGAAGGATCCCGCCGTCTAAAATATCCTGATGCTTGATATAGCTGATCCTATGCTCTTTACCATTCAATTCAACTTTTTGGATATAAATATCCTTGTTTGAATTGTGAGTGGTTTCAATTGTGAATTTTTTTCCGTTCTCAAGGTTAATGGTGGATCGATCGAAAAGT
>JBBQJE010000271.1:0-4839 GCA_038325635.1 Bacteroidales bacterium | reverse complement strand
GTGGGAATGAAGATATGGGCTCACTTTCTTCGTGGTATGCTCTGAGTGCTATGGGAATTTATGCCGTTACACCGGGGATTCCAGTCTATAATATTGGCTCACCGTTATTTGAGAAGGTGTTGCTTCATTTGCCGGGAAATAGGACTTTCATGATTCTGGCCAACAAGAATTCAATGGTAAACAAGTATATCCAGTCCGCCACTTTAAACGGACAGCCGCTTAATAAACCTTGGATTTTGCATGACGACATTACTAAAGGAGGTTCACTGGTATTTGAAATGGGTCCTGAACCGAACAAAAAATGGGGTACCCAGGCTCCTCCGCCTTCGATGACCGATAAATAATAAAAAATCATTCTAAATTATTTGCTGCATATTCGGTTATTCTTTTTTTCGAACACCCTATTTGTTTGTTCCAAATGCTTGTATGATTTGACCTCAGGACTTGTTTGAGCCTTTTTTTCAATCAAACCATGTAGAATTAATGCAGTTATAATGTTTTCCAGCTTTCCGGATGGTTTGGTAACCATTTTGTGAAGGTTTATATTTGCACCCCGAAGAACAGAATTACATACTATATATATGAAGGGTTTAAAAATAATTGTTTTGGCTAAGCAGGTTCCCGATACTCGAAATGTAGGGAAAGATGCAATGAAGGCCGACGGAACCGTAAATCGGGCCGCACTCCCCGCAATTTTTAATCCGGAAGATCTCAATGCTCTTGAACTTGCCTTAAGGGTAAAAGATTCAGCTCCGGGATCGACGATTACTTTGTTGACAATGGGCCCGGGAAGAGCCGCTGAAATTATTCGTGAAGGGTTATATCGCGGAGCGGACAGTGGCGTTTTATTGACCGATCGAGCTTTTGCCGGATCGGACACTCTTGCAACCTCTTATGCGCTGGCTCAGGCAATCAAGGAAATGGGGCATTTTGACCTGATTGTTGCAGGACGGCAGGCGATAGACGGTGATACGGCACAAGTTGGTCCACAGGTTGCCGAAAAATTGAATTTGCCTCAGATTACGTATGTAGAAGAAGTAATTAAGGTTGAGAAATCAACTATAGAAGTTCGTCGTCGACTAGAAAATGGAGTTGAAACAGTAAAATCTCCGCTTCCTATGCTTCTGACAGTTAATAGCAGTGCTCCGGAATGTCGTTCAAGAAACGTCAAGATGCTGATGAAGTACAAGCATGCAAGAACTGTTACAGAGAAACAAGAGGCAACAGAAGATTATACTCACTTGTATGATAACCGTCCCTTCCTCTATATCCGCGAAATGACAGTAAACGATATTAAAGCCGATGCAGATCAGTTAGGTTTGACGGGATCTCCAACAAAAGTTAAAAAGATCGACAACGTTGTATTGCAGGCGAAAGACGCAAAGAAATTGACCACTGCAGACGAAGGGATTAATGATTTAATGAAGGAGTTGATTGAAAGCCATGTCATCGGCTAACATATTCAAAATTTAAAAGATTAATGAATGAACAATATATTCGTTTACTGTGAAGTTGAAGAAGGAGTAGTTTCTGAGGTGAGTCTCGAACTACTCACAAAAGGCCGTAGTCTTGCCAATCAGTTAAATTGCTCACTAGAAGCTGTTGTAGTAGGATTTGGACTTAAAGGAGTGGAACAACAGATTCTACCTTTTGGAGTGGATCTTCTGCACGTTGCTGATGACGCTCGTTTAGAACCTTACACCACCTTGCCACATGCTGCTATTCTAAACAAACTGTTTTCTGAAGAGAAACCACAAATTGCTTTGATGGGTGCTACACCAATTGGCCGCGATCTTGGACCAAGAGTATCTTCTGCATTGCACAGCGGATTGACGGCAGATTGTACAAGTCTTGAAATTGGGGATCATGATGATAAGAAGGCAGGAAAAGTTTACAAGGATCTGTTATACCAGATCAGGCCTGCATTTGGAGGCAATATTATCGCTACAATTATCAACCCGGATTGCCGTCCGCAGATGGCAACTGTTCGTGAGGGAGTGATGAAAAAAGAGAAAGTAAATGATAAATATCCAGGTAAGGTAATTCACCTCGACATTTCTAACTATGTTTCAGATCTGGAGTTTGTTGTACAAGTCATAGAAAGGCATACAGAAAAGAAAAAGATTAACATCAAAGGAGCTTCCATTATTGTTTCCGGCGGATATGGAGTTGGATCCAAGGAAAACTTTAAATTATTATACGATCTCGCCGCTGTTCTTGGGGCTGAAGTGGGTGCCTCCCGTGCTGCTGTTGATGCAGGTTATGCTGAACACGATCGTCAGATTGGCCAGACGGGTATCACTGTTCGTCCTAAGCTCTATATAGCATGCGGAATTTCAGGTCAGGTGCAGCATCGCGCCGGAATGGATGAATCTGCACAGATAATTTCGATCAACTCAGATCCTGAAGCACCAATTAATTCTATTGCCGATTACGTGATAACCGGTGATATCTCTGAGATCATTCCAAAGATGATCAAGTATTATAAATTGAATACGAAGTAAATCTAGGTTGAATCGGGGTATCCCTACAAAAATCATTCAAAATGGCAAATTTTTACAACGATAATAAAGACCTAAAATTCCATCTTACACATCCAATGATGCAAAAATTGGTGTCATTAAAAGAGCGGAATTTTGTGGACAAAGAAAAATATGATTTTGCTCCCATGGATTTTGAAGATGCGATGGACAGTTACGATCGCGTTTTGGAAGTAGTGGGAGAAATTAGTGGCAACATTATTGCACCTAATGCCGAAAGCATTGATGCTGAAGGACCACAAGTTATTGATGGTCATGTAAAATATGCGCGTGGCACACAGGAAAATCTCGATGCACTGGTACAATCCGGATTGATGGGGATTACGCTTCCACGCAGATTTGGCGGATTGAATTTCTCAATTGTTCCCTATATTATGGCTGCAGATATTGTTTCCAGGGCCGATGCTGGATTCGTAAATATCTGGGGTTTACAAGATTGTGCGGAGACTCTAAATGAGTTCGCTACTGAAGAGCAGAAAATGCATTACCTCACGCGCGTGGTTCAGGGTGAAACGATGGCCATGGACTTAACAGAACCTGATGCAGGATCCGATTTACAGGCTGTACAGTTAAAAGCACATTATGACGATAAAAAAGGTATCTGGATTTTAAATGGTGTAAAACGTTTTATCACGAACGGGGATGGCGATATTGCACTGGTCTTAGCTCGTTCAGAGGAGGGTACTCGCGATGGTCGTGGTCTTTCTATGTTTGTGTATGATCGCCGAAACGGTGGAGTTATTGTACGCCGTATTGAGCATAAAATGGGAATCATTGGTTCACCAACCTGTGAACTGGTTTTCAAAAATGCCCCTGCCGAATTGGTTGGCAATCGAAAAATGGGATTGATAAAATACGTCATGGCTTTGATGAATGGAGCCAGATTAGGCATTGCTGCTCAGTCTGTTGGTATCTCCGAAGCGGCCTACCGGGAAGGTCTTCAATACGCCAAAGAGCGCAAACAATTTGGTAAAGCAATCATTGAATTCCCTGCTGTGTATGAGATGCTTTCCGTTATGAAAGCAAAGCTGGATGCCTCCCGTACTTTATTATATGAAACTTCAAGGTTTGTTGATTTATACAAAACCTATGAGCAGATATCTGAACAAAGGAAATTGGAATCCGCTGAGCGTAGTGAGATGAAAGATGCCCAGCGAGTGGCTGATATGTTCACTCCGCTGGCCAAAGGGATCACTTCTGAATATTGCAATCAGAATGCTTATGATGCTGTTCAAATTCACGGAGGGTCTGGTTTTATGAAAGATTACCCGGTAGAACGTATCTACCGTGATGCGCGTATTACGACTATTTACGAAGGAACGACACAACTTCAGGTTGTGGCAGCTATCCGCGGAGTAACTACCGGCGGGTATCTGAAACAAATACGTGTTTACGAAAAGGCAGAACTTAAGCCGGAACTAGAACGATTCAGGAGAATTCTTATCTCTCTGACTCAAGATTATGAAGAAGCGGTTGACAAGGTGGTATCTTCTGGTGATGATGAGTTTATTGAACTGCATGCCCGCAGGATGGTTGAAATGGCTGGCTATATTATCATGAGCTATTTGCTAGTGTTAGATACCAATCGTGACACATCTCATCTTAGGTCGGCGCAGGTTTTCAATAAGCTGTCTAAAGGAGAAGTTAAGGCCAGAGCAGAGTTTATTCGTGCTTCCTCGATTGAGGATATAGGACTTTACAAGTATTAATTCCAATATTGATTCTAGATAAGGCCTGTTTTTCCTAGTTTTGTCCGTGTAATAAACTCATTTATTGGCAATTAAAAAATATTATTTTTTTTGATAAAAAATCAATTGTAGGTTTTGAAGCTAAGAAAAGATCACTATCTTTGCACCCACGTTTAAGGGAAGAGATTGGCAGCAATGCTGGAGAAGTTTTAGACGGAGTTCATAGAAATAGGCGTCGTGTTTTCACGGGATGAGAATAGGCGCAGCGGATGGGGCGAAATATTTTTCTAAAAAACCTTTCAAGAAGGTTTGTATAGGAAAAAAAAGGCATTACATTTGCACTCCCAATCGGGCGATAGAATCAGAGATGATTGATAGCTGGGAAAGGGAAAATAGAAGGAAAAACTAGTTCATTGAAAAATATTAAGAAAGGTTAGAAGAGAAAAGAAGACTAGGTTCTGGGTATTAAATTTAGAATAGGTTTTAAGGGGGCGACTTTTTAGGATTTAGGAAAGATTGATTATCTGAATGAAAATAAGTAAAGCCTGAGGTTCTGGATTATATTTAAAATTTTCTATACAACGGAGAGTTTGATCCTGGCTCAGGATGAA
>JBBQJE010000270.1:0-4862 GCA_038325635.1 Bacteroidales bacterium | reverse complement strand
GCAAGGGTATCGACGGTGAAATTTAGATCCACACTATGGTTTTCAATGATGGAAGTTGCCTTTTCCAAAAGCTCCCGATCGGGTTGAAATTTTTGCATCTCTTCCTGCCATTCGTCCTGCGATTTAGTGAATTTTTCGCGTAATATTGCTCTCGAATCCAACAGATTTTTTATACGATGCAGCAGAACGCGGTCATCAAATGGCTTGACGACAAAATCGTCTGCTCCGGTCTCGAATCCCTTCAGCTGATTTTCTACCGAGGAAAGTGCCGTCAACATCAGTACCGGTATATGACTGGTATTCAGATCATTTTTAAGCAAATGGCAAAATTCATTCCCATCCATTTCCGGCATCATAACGTCTGTAAGCACCAAATCAGGACCTAATTCTTTCACCATTTTCAATCCTTCAATTCCATTATTGGCAGTGCTAACCAGGTAATATTCAGACAAAAGCTTGACAAGGAATCGTTGCATCTCCTTGTTGTCTTCAACCACAAGAATTTTAATATCCGACCTGGTTTCATTAGAGGAGCCGGCCAAAATATCCAATTTCCGTTCCGGGAAAATCAAGGTCTGAGATATGGTCTTCAGAACTCCCTTTTCCATTTCATTCAACGAAATTGGCAGATGGACGTAAAAAGTTGATCCACTGTTTTCACCTGAAAAAACCTCTAACTGACCGTGATGCATTAAAACATATTCACTGCAAAGGTGTAAGCCGATGCCGGTACCGGTAATCTGTCCGGGAGCCTGGTAAAAGCGATCAAAAATATTTTCCAAATCGGATGAGGCAATTCCTGCACCTTCATCTATTACAATGATAGTAACCTGATTACCATCGATTTTATCACCAATCGCATGATAATACGGCTCTGACGGTGGCCCGGGTTGCCATTCGGAATTTTTTATTAAAAGATGTATTGTACTTTCCGCTTTCGTGTATTTCAGTGCATTGGAAAGCAGATTGAATAGTACTTTATCGATTTTATCTGGTTCAACACTGAGAAAAAGAGATGAAAAATCGGATTCAAAAATAAATTTAACTTTTCGGTCATTATCCTGAAAGGAGAAACACTGAAACACTTCCTGACAAAGTGCTACTATATCAATAGGTTGAGGTTGAAAAATCACTTTTCCCAGTTCAATTTTACGAATATCCAGAATTTGATTTACCAATCGTAACAATCTGTTTGCATTGTTCTCGATCATCGAAATATGTTCAAGAACCTCGACCTGCCCAGAAATTTTCTTTTTGAGCAACGATAAAGGCGAAAGGATTAAGGTCAGCGGGGTTCGGAATTCATGCGAGATATTGGTGAAAAATTGAAGTTTTAACTGGTGTAGCTTCTCTTCATTTTCACGTTGAATACGCTCTTCGAGAATGGAATTTTTGAGACGGTTCCGAATTCTCAGCTCTCTCTGTAATGCATAGAAAATTAAAATTAGCACCACAAAATAAAACATCCAGGCATAACCGGAACTCCAAAACGGGCTATCGATGGTAATAAATAGCTTCGTAGAAGTATCATTCCACTTTCCGTCGTTGTTCGAAGCGATTACTTCAAAGGTGTAGCTTCCGGGAGGGATTTTGGTAAAGATGGCTTTGTTATCTTTTTGAATTTCAATCCAATTTGGATTATATCCGGTAAGTCGGTATTTGAATTTGTTTTTCTGTGGCAGGAGAAAATTATTTGCCGCAAATTCAAAACGCAGGGAATTTTGATTATATTTCAACGAAAGATGGTCGAGCGTCAACAAGGATCGCTTAATTAAATCAGGATCACTGACGTGGTTTACCGCTTGATTATTTATTTCCAGTCTGGTAATATAAGCCGATGGTGCAATTGGATTTTCCTTCATCAATTTCGGATTAAATCGCGTAAATCCATTCGATCCGCCAAAAAATAATTCCCCACTTTTTGACTTGAAAGCAGAACCCGGATTGAATTGGTTCCCTTGCAAACCATCCAAGAGATCATAATTTCTAAAACTCTTTGTACCCGGAGAATAAGCAGAAATACCATTTTCGGTACTCATCCAAATTGTCCCAGAATTATCCTCTAATATTCCATAGACATCATTTCCTGCCAAACCATCCTTGAGGGAAAGTTGTGAAAAAGAACCTGTTATCCGGTTGTATAAATTCACACCTCCACCTGCGGTACCGATCCATATATTTTGCTTTGAATCTTCCAAAAGCGCGTAAATGACGTTACTGCTAATACAGTTGTTTTTATCCTGATTGTAAAAGAATCGTTCGAATTTCTCAGAACCCTTGATTTTCCTGTTTAAGCCATAGTTGGTGCCGATCCAAAGGGTTTCTTTTGAATCCGTCAAAAGACATCTAACCATACTTGAAGAGAGCGATTCCGGATCATTGTTTTTTGGAGCATATCTCTTTACCTGTTGATTCTGAATATCATACTGGAACAATCCACGCATCGAAGAAGCGAACCAAATACCTTCATCGGAGGAAGTGATGGAGTAGAATTGTTCCTTAAAATCGTTAATGAGATCAAAATGTTTGTATTCGGTTGAACCTAAGGTTTGGTAGAATATTCCTGAGGCAAAAGTTCCAATCCAGAGGGTTCCGTTTTTACTAATGTGAATTGATTTTAAATGGTTGACAATTCCAGTTGAACTTTTAATTTCTATGTTTGAAGAGCTATGATTCTCAAGATCAATACAATTCAGCCTTCCATCTTCAGTGGCTGCAATAATCTTTCCATTTCTGGTTTCTTCAAATCCACAAACCACATTATCACTCAATGAATTAATTGAAGATTCCCGTTTGTAGTGCTCGAAATTGTTGGACCATTCATTGATGTAACTGAGTCCGCCGGACCATGTGCCGATCCAAATTCCATTTTTAGAATCTTTATAAATTTGGAAGATACTGCTATTCAGCAATCCGGGAAATTTTTCTTTGTTGATAACCTCTGTCCCACTGCGTTTTATGCGAACCAGTCCTTTGAAAGTCCCAATCCAAATTTCATTTTTAAACTTAAAAATAGTGCGTACCCGCGAACTTGGAATTTTGTTAACTCCATGAATATCATCACTATAATGTTCAGAAAGTATTCCCTGTTTGTTAAATAGATCAGCACCACCCCAGTCATACCCTATCCATACCTGATCTCCGTCCGGCATTATCGCGTATACATTTTCGGTTCTTTCCCTCGCAAAAAACGTCATTTGAGTATAGGGAGGATCACAAAAATAAATGCCGCCATTTTGCCCACCCAGCCAAATTCTGTTATCAATTTCACTTTTTACAGCAATCCGGATAATATCCCTATTTTGCTTTTCGGGTAAAGGGAGATAGGTTGCCAGATTGGTTTTAAAATTTATCGAGGCAAATCCGGTATTGTCCACAATCCAGTAGGAGCTATCAGGTGTTTGGAGTATTTGGGAGGCATTCTTCCCTCTGAGGTTTCCTTCGGCATCGTGAAATGCAAAACGTTTAAAGCATTCACTTTGATCGTCGAAGAGGCAAACTCCATTGTTGGTCGAAATCCACAATTCCTTCTTCTTATCCAGAAAAATTGAACGAACGCTGTTCCCCGGCAGAGAGTTTATGTCTTCAGGCAAATTGATGAATTTCATTTTTTCCAATGAATTGTACCGATAAACACCGCTATTCGACCCAAACCAGATAAATCCAAATTTATCTTCACAAATTGAACTGATAGCATCGAAAGTGAAACCGCCCTCCGGTGAAATATTTACGATTTTTATATCTTCAGCAACCACCTTAAGAGAACTACTCAAAAAAGCAATAACAGTCAAAAATAGTGCAAGGAAATTACGGCAAAAGGAAACTGTCATTATGATATAATTTTCAAGACGCTAAGATAATTATTCAGCACCCTTTTTTTACATAATTACTCAATTTTTAACAAATGTCTCAAACGTGACACATCCTTTACATTTTGGCACATAATTGATAAAACATGAAACATAATTGATCGTTGGCCGCAATTCGTTCTAACTAATTTTAATGATGCTGATACATATAATTTTGAAACACCATAACTAATCCCAAATTACCAAAAAAATGAACTTCAAGAAGGTCTTCTATTCCTTGGCTATTTTGCTGCTATTTTTTTCAGCATGCTATTCCGGAATAAAAAAAGAAAATATTCCGGATGCTTTGATTGCAAGTCAACTTAAACTATTAGCTGCAAATATTCGCGAAGCCAAAACGACTACAACGAAGAAAGATGCCGTAACAGCGAGAAGTTTAAATGCTGACGGATCTTTGAACCTAATTCCATCCAAAGATTGGTGCAGCGGATTTTATCCCGGGTCATTATGGTTAGGATCCGTCCTTACCGGCGATCCGGAGTTACAGAAGCTGGCTGCTGAGTTCACCGCACCGTTGGAACAAGAAAAATTCAACGGAAAGACGCATGATATGGGCTTCAAAATGATGTCGAGTTTTGGCCAGGGATATCAAATTACCAAGGATTCGGTGTATCGTACTATCCTGATTCAGTCGGCAAAAACACTCACAAAGCGATTTAACGAAAAAGTTGGAACACTGCGTTCATGGGATCACAGTAAAGATAAATGGGATTTTCCAGTCATTATTGATAACATGATGAACTTGGATCTGCTTTTTTGGGCATCCAAACAAACCGGCGATCCGCAATATTACAACATTGCCGTAAAGCATGCAGAGACAACGCTAGCCAATCATTTTCGTGCCGACAACAGCTCATATCACGTGGTAGATTATGACACAATTACCGGTAAAGTACTTAAAAAGACTACCCACCAGGGATTTTCTGACGCATCCGCTTGGGCGAGAGGTCAGGCTTGGGGTCTATACGGCTACACAGTGTGTTACAGGGAGAC
>JBBQJE010000269.1:0-4868 GCA_038325635.1 Bacteroidales bacterium | reverse complement strand
GGATAACGTAGTGTGTGTGATCAAGACTTCTTAAGGATTATTTTGTAGTTAAATTATTTGAAGGAGGACTTTATATGATGGGTGGATATGGCGGTTATGGTGGTTATGGTGGTTATGGTGGCTTTGGCGGCGGATATGGGTGGATGGGTATGATGACGCCCATGATCTTCGTTATCGGGATTATTCTATTGGGTATCTATTTGTTTCGTCGTAACTCTTCGCAAGTTCATACCAACGGAATAGGCAAGCAGAATAGTGGATTAGACATTTTACGTGAACGTTATGCGCGAGGCGAGATGGATTCAGCAGAATATAAAAGTCGTAAACAGGACTTAGAAAGTAAGTAGATAAGTATAACGTGTTTGGAAAAGAGAGCAGTCGCTTCCATAGGGAGAAACTGCTCTTTAACATTGCGCGGTAATAGGGTGTAGGAAATTTTCTATTTGCAAAGGGGAGAGACAAATGAAGGTAAAAGTATTTGCAGCTACGTTAATTATTATTTTAGGGGCTGGTGTCTGGTGGGGTCTCCAAGTGGTTCAAGCTACGCAAAATCAAGCGCAACAAGGTACCAATGCAAACAATATTAATATCTCTGGCTCATCCAGTCCATCGACCGTTGGTTCGGGGTCGGCACCGCAATTTGATGTCCAAGGAGGGGTTGATGTCACCGTTACTTGGAAAAAAGAAGATTCGAATTCCTCTATGCAGAAATTTGAGGTTTCGATGAGCAATCACATGATCAATCTGGACGATTTTGATTACATTGACAATACTGAACTAAAGATCAGTGGAACCACTGTGCCCGCTGTTGTTAAAGTTATAACCAAAAGCGGAGTGGGTCATCACGTTTCGGCTGAAATAGGAATACAAAGTTCAGATTTAAGCAAACTGAAGCCTGGCAACCAGTTTACACTTGTTATCAAGAATTTAGCCAACATTCCGATGCGTAACTTCACGTGGGCTTACTAAAACCGAGAGTGGGGTGATTTATTGACTACGTCGCTATTAGCAATTGCTTTTGCAGCTGGAATTCTTTCGTTTCTCTCGCCCTGCATCATTCCTATGTTAGGAGTCTATTTTTCTCTGATTACGGGGCTGACTTCTGATCAACTTAAAGAGACGGCAATGGACACTTTACTGCGTCGCCGAGTACTAAAGAATACTCTAGCCTTTATTGGCGGTTTTGCTTTAGTTTTTACTGCTGTTGGAGCCGCTGCTGGAGAACTTGGAGCAATTCTAAGTAAATGGCAGTTCGTGCTTAATATTTTGGGTGGTACGGTAGTTCTTATCTTATCACTTAAGCTTTTGGGCGTTTTTGATCTGCCGTTTCTTGCTAAATTACACTGGGAACCAGCTTTCTATGAAAAGTTGAGGCATAAGGCCAAACACAGTGGTTGGTCATCCTTTGTCGTCGGTTTATTGTTCGCCGTTGCTTGCTCCCATTGTATTGGCCCGACACTATACTCTATTCTTGCTTTAGCAGGCACAACTCAAAATCCATTCAGCGGAATGCTTGTTATGTTTATCTTTTCTATAGGTCTGGCTAGTCCATATATGATCGCCGGTATGTCATTTAACTGGGTTATGAAGAGTCTACTGAAAGTTCGCCGCTGGCAATTTGTAGCCGAACGCCTAGCCGGCCTACTAATGCTTTATATTTCTTATGTGATTTATGCCGATAAGTTGACTCAACTGACGGGTTACTTGGCTAAGTTCCTGCCACGCTTGCCTCTGGGCATGTAAATTTACGAAACTGTTGCTTAGGATCATTGCTGGTTTTTTCTTCATCAGAAATTCGCAATTAATTCAGGAGTTTATGGTATCCGAGAGTTACACTAAGGACATGGAACCAATTCATGAGTATCGTGTTTCTGTTTTTTTTGGCAAGAAAAATACGGTCCACCCTCTATACTATTATAAATTTTATAAGGGTGGACTTATTCATCTGAACCAGGACGTTGTTGCTGAACTCCATGAATTTGCCAATGGGTATGAAGCAGAGCTCAAAGAGGTAAAGACTGGGGCGAAAGCCTATGAAGTTATGGTTTATAAGAATGGCGGACAAATCAAAGCTGAGATGGCGCCGAATATTATATGGAACACAAAATACGGACCCATCAATTGGGGTAACTCTGGGGCTTGCACAGTCAGTGAAGAACAGGCCACAAAGAGTGCTCAAGAATTCGTAACAAAAAGGGGCCAAGGCTATTCGATTGAAAAACCGGAATTGGCTCCTGGGCGGATACAAGAAAAGGGCAGTTGCTCCTCAGGGAGAAACTGCCCTTTCTATTATTAAGCTAGATGCTCAGTGTTCCTTGTTAGAAGCCAATTGCTGGGGATTTCATGTGGGGTGAATCATGTTCAAAACATGTATTCAAGGCATCTGGGATTTCACTACCACGAACCGCAGCAGAACAGTACAAACTTGGTGTGCCTTTCAGTGGTGATGAGTTGAGACCTGGAGATCTCGTGTTCTTTCAAACCTATGCCCCAGGAGCTTCTAATGTGGGAATTCATATTGGTGGAGGGCGTACCCTTGGAGCATCCAGTAAAGGAGCAGGAATTTATAATTTATCGGAAAGCTATTGGTCACAACGTTACCTTGGTGCGCGACGAATTCGATAAGAAGTATGAATAAATTCATTCGTTTTTCACAACATCAGCTAAATTTACTGTTATACTAGATAGTCAAAGGAACCATTGAGATTATCAAAGTAAGGGGGAAGGACGTATGCTCATAATCGTAGCCAATCATCAGCAATTCCAATGTGTAACTATGTCGCTACATTTCAATGAAAAATCATGAAGCCGTTCTCAATTCCAAAAAACATTGGCTGATCTGCAAGATGAATACCAGCATTTTGACCCAGATGCGGTCGAAGCCTTTGTAGAATGTGAAGAGGAATTTTTGACGATAAGCAATAATTAAAAAAGGAGTTTTAATGTATGACCAGTGTATGGTTGCTTGTTCCTATGATAATTATTGGAATGCTTTATGCATCACTCTTGCATTTCATGGCTATACCGTTATTTAATAACCTATTAGTGCATTGCATTATTCTGGGTGCCATGTTTGGGTTGACGAATTTTATTGCGGTCGATTTGTTCTTTAAAAAGTTCGTTAAATTAAAAGAGTTGAACCGGCAATTAAGGTTAAACCTAATGGATGACAAGTTGACGGGACTTTTCAATCGCAGGGCTTTTGATAACGATATAAAGAATGTTAAAAATATCGATCGTTATTCCTTAATATTTCTTGACATTGATAACTTTAGAAATTTCAATAATCATTTTGGTCATGATATTGGGGATCAAGTACTCGTTAAGGTAGGACAGACAATCCGGGCCTGTGCACGTGCGACCGATCGAGTTTATAGATACGGTGGAGAGGAAATAGTTTTACTTTTAATGGACTGTGATAAAAAGAACGCGAGGAAGATGGCTGAAAAAATTAGGTCTGAAATAAATCAAATAGACAATCAAGCCTATCCTCAGATTACGGTTTCCTTAGGCGTCTCGAGCTATCCAGACGATGGGCGTTATATTCAAGACGTGATTGTAGCTTCTGATAAAGCTCTCTTAAAAGCTAAAAAAAGTGGTAAGAATTGTACCATATCCTGCTAGCCTCACTGATTTGCTTCGTATTAAAAGGTGAAATCTCCGTAATTCCAAATAACGATTCCTTTTAGAAGAACTTATACATCAATACTTTGAATTGTCATTGATGCTGTAATGAGTTAAACTTAAGTTTATCAAAAATGATTTATAAGTTATAAGTTATAAGTTATTTAAGAGTAGGAGATGATGGTTGTGAATAAGAAAGTGAAATTGACAATGTTTGTAGCTCTAAGTTCTATTGCCATGTTAAGTCTAGCCGGTTGCGGAAGTCAAAATCAGGGTATGATGAATACCAGCAGCGCGAACCAATATATGACGGGCAATACCGCGGGAATGATGAATGTTTTGAGTTCATCCGATAATCGCCAGTCCATGGTGACCATAATGGGGTCTTCACAAATGATGCCTGTGATGGTAGATGTGATGAAAAATAGCGATGTACAGAAAAATATGATAGGTATAATGGGAAGTAGCCAAAACAAGGACAACATGGTGAGTATTATGTCTAATCCGTCTATGTATAAGCCTATGGTACAAATCATGTCCGATCCTAAAATGAAAGCGACCTTTGAAGCCATGTTGAAAGATCCAGCCCTACAACCCTTGGTAAAGGATGCTCTAAACTCAAAATAAGCAATACAATTGTCATGAAGAAGGGACCCTGAAATTCAGGGTCCCTTCTTCATGACAATTTCACAACTAATTCATGAGATTATCGTAACCGAGAGTTACACTAAGGTCATAGAAGAACAGCAAATCAACGAGCAAAGCTGTGAAATGGAGATCTAAGGGAAGAAAAATTATATTAATAAACTATGGAGGATGCATATGAACAAAATAAAAGCAGGTCAGGACGGCAAAAAAGATATAGGAATCATTAAATCAATTGGTTCAGTCCTGTTGGCAATTATCGCTTCTTCTCATCACTGGGTCCATACTCTCTTGATCGCATTAGGTCTAACTACCCTAAGCTCAAGTCTATTATCGCTATCTCCATCTACAAAGATTGTCTTCTTACTTGTTTCTCTGGTTGTTTCAGCGTGGTTTATTCTTGTTGCTAAACGCAGGTGGAGTTATGACCGCCCTGCGGCATGGGTGTATCTTATATCTTCTATTATCTCAATTGTTATGGTAGTTACAGCCTTGCCGCAAGCGATCTCTGCTGTCATCCCACCATCTCAGCAGCAGCAGCAGCAGCAGCAGCAACAACAACAACCACCACAGAAAGATATCCACGGGCATTAATGTTT
>JBBQJE010000268.1:0-4871 GCA_038325635.1 Bacteroidales bacterium | reverse complement strand
CATCTCAAAAGAGTGTTCATAATCCAAGGGTTTTCCAAGTACCTCACCATCAATTAGAACAATAGTATCTGCTGTAATTAACAATTGTTCCGGTCTAAAGTCTTGTAAAAATGGAATAGTCTTTAATTTAGCAAGAAATTCAGGCACATCGGATGCCATCATTTCAGGTGGAAAGCTCTCATCGACTTCTCTCACTTCAACAATAAAGGGAAGATTTAGCCCCGCAAAAAGTTCTTTCCTTCTCGGAGACTGTGATCCAAGAGTAATTTTATAATTGGAAAGATTATTGACCAGTTTACTTTCACTCATCATCCCATTTTTAGGATGTAAATCAGCTTTTTTAACAATCATCGCTACATCAAATAGTGAATATGAACTCTTTGCATACGGGTCGAAATGTAGGCAATAATTCTATAAAAATCTTTTTGATTAATTTCCCGATTCAAACGCTCTGGAAATATTCTCTTCACCGGCACTTTGTTATTTTTGTCGATGGTTAGATTATAAAATTCAGACAAAGGAATACCATCTTGTGTCATTTCGGAAACGGCTAAGGTTAATGGCGTTCCATTTTTACTTTCCCATCCTGGAACTAACATAGGGGTTATCGAAGGATAGGCAGCCAAATGTCGTTGAAGCATTACCTTGTTATTAGGAAGGTGCCGTTTCCTGGTCCACCAAATATCGCGCACAGCTTCCATGGCCTGATAGCTTTCTTCTTTGGTTTGCACTGCCTCCAAATCGGTAAGGGTTCGTTTAATAATTTGAGTAACAGCCTGCTCATAAGGAAGATCGCTCTTAATGGCCTCCGCCGCAATTTTGCTTCCGAGTAAATTGGAATAGGAATCTTCGATAGAAAAACTCGAGAATCGCTCGGAGACAAGCGGAATTGCAGAAGCCCCAAACCAGGATGTAATTTCATGCCATATAGAGAGATCATAGGCTATTCTCCCAGCCAAAATGATCAAATCTTCATCCTTTTCGGTAGACGGAACTTTAATATCAAGCGTTTTTACCCCCGCTTCAAATCCTAGATTAATGAATACTTCACCCCTTTTTTGACTTTTCTTTTCAAGATTATAAAGATATGCTGTCCAGTCGATTATGTCACGCAGGTGTCCAAAATCCAAAAATCCGCCTCGACGGGTATAGAGGATACCGTTGTTTTCTGCTTTATCACCCAGATAATGGTGTGGTCCCAAGGCATCTACGCTCGTTAGCATAGAATACCTATAAATAGGAACGATAGATACCTTTAAATCGGTTCCAAATGCACAACAGGTACGGATGATTCTGGGCGGATGGTTTATATAATCTTTCTCGGTAAAAATAGGAGCCTTAGCTGATAATAAGTTAGCTGATAAGCAGCATAATAGAACCAATAAGAATCTTCTAAAAAGCATAGCAGTATTTGTGATTTTCCAGTCAAAGGTAAAAAGTTTTGCCGATTAAGAATGAATCCAAAATCTAAGAATCACAAAGACATACTCTTTTAAATTTCATTACTTTTGATCGTCTGATTACAGCCCACAATAAATTATAAAATAGAGGATGAAACCGATTTTTGAAAAGCATCTATTTTGGGATATTTGTTTAGACCATCTTGATTTTGATGAACGCGCTGACTTTGTGATTGCAAGAGTATTTGAACGAGGCGATGTGTCAGACATCCGTGCTTGCAGGAGGTATTATGGAGATTCCAAAATTGAAGAGGTCTTGATGAATGTTTCATTTTTACCCTATCAACGAATCTTTTTAGCAGCAGCCATTATCAACCGAAATATTTCAGAATTGAGATGTTACACACAAAGACAATCGAACCCGGAACTTTATCCTTACTAAATGAGTTGATGTTGATTCCGACCCTGAAGCAATTTTGTTTGGTAGGCGGAACCGCCCTCTCTTTAAAGTATGGCCACAGAATTTCAATGGATCTAGACTTGTTTTCTGAAGAAAAAATTAATAAAGAGCAAATAATCAGTATTTTACAATCAAAATATGCTGAAAAATTTGTTTACGAATCCACGCAATCTTCTTGGAGTCTCTTTTGTTATATCGATAACATTAAAGTTGATTTTGTTTACTATCCACATAAAATAATAGGAAAAATTGAACAGCACGATAGCATCAGGCTTATAAGTGATAAAGACTTGATAGCCATGAAATTTCAGGCTATTTTAGGCAGAGGGCAGAAAAAAGATTTTTGGGATATTGCCGAATTGCTTGAGAATTATTCAATAAGTGATATGATTCAATTTCACAGTACTAAATTTCCAAATCAAATGCTGGCTATCTCCATTCCACAAGCACTGGTTTATTTTGAAGATGCTGACCAAAGCGAAGATCCCATTAGTTTGAAACTGGTTACCTGGAATGAGGTGAAAACAGTTATCAAAGAAAAGGTTAGAATTTATTTGACCTAATCTGTCTGTCGGCGCTCAAATCAAGTAACAGTATTGCAACATTACTTGACGTTAATTCTGTTTGAAATTAGATCGAATTAGTGTATTGATTCTGCTGTTAAATTGAACTACTTGATCCATATTTTTTTGGGAAGCCAAAATCCCTGAACGTTTCATTCCCCCTTGGTAGGTTTTATTCAGGAACCCCAGCCCGGCAAGGTAGCCTGTGATATAGAATCCATTTATGGCCTGTTGGGCACTGAATGCCAGTAAAGAGGCATTGATTAAGAAATTTAAAATGCCTTCTCCTGTTTTACCTGCATAGATCTGGCCGGATCCGGGCAAAAAGCGAGACAAATTTTCTGCCTTCTTTATGGATTTGATGTGCGGAAGATTTCTTTTTGCATAAAGGTTAGTAACAATTTGTTGTGTTTCCTTCTCTTTTTCAGGACTGAATTGTTGGATACGGATATAGGTATGTAAACATTCCTGAGCTTCTTTCCATTTATACGTTTCATTGAGACATAACAGCTTGATAGGCAATAGAAATCGAAGGGAAGCGGAATCGGCGCTTCGATGAAAGTACTCATCAATTTTCCATAAAGCCTTCGTCGGCTCCGCATTCAAATAATAACATAAAGATTGTTCGTAATAAATTCTCAGAAATAATGAATCACCAGAATTGGAAAAATAGATAGGTTGAAGTTCCGAAATAGCACGCTCAAAATCTCTCAACTGTTTGTAGCACAAAGCTTTCCTATATTTAAAAAAGTATATATCGGATTGGCTTTCAGCGTTAAAAATCGCTCGCTCATATTCAATAGAGGCTTCGAAGTACCTCCCCGTAACATACAAACTATCAGCACTTATACTTTTCCCTTCACTATTCAAAAAAATTACGCAAAGGAATATGAAGCTGAAAAAGAATTTGATTGTGTAAGACATCATTATAATTATTTTCAATTATTCGCACCGAAAGTACTGATCCATAAATGTTTGAAACATAGTTAGCAGCAAAGATGCTGCCAAAAAAGATGGTTTTAAAATTATTCATTCCTAGCTTTCGGTAGTTTTCCCAAGTTATAAGTCCAAAACCTGTTGTTGCAAGCATAGATGCAATTCCTTCCCCGGTTTTTCCTGCATAGATCTTTCCGGAACCGGGAATTAGGCACGACATCAATCCCGCTAAAAAAGGAGACTTTGGATGGTGTGTCTCTTGTTTGTAATTTAGCTGACTTAATGCTGCAACTTGCTGATTTATTGTAGCAATATTGGGATTTAATTGTTGCAATTTTTCTTTTGCTTTTGGCCAGTTACCTTCCAACATCTCGATACCACATAACTCAAAACTAACAAGCGACGTTGTGGTTTCGTCCTGAATATTTACCTCACCCAAAATCTTGCCGGCTTCTGAATAGTTTCCAAGATAAATTTGATTGTAGGCAGCAAAAAATCTAGACTTTAAAAAAAACGGCGATTTTGTTTCAACCTTTGAAAGCGATATTGTTGATTTCTCTAAATTTTTAAGAGAATAGTGAGCCCAGCCTTTGAAAAAGTTTAAAGAATCCATCTGATTTTGATCAAAATCTGTAGAATCACTGTCAATCAAGTGGATAACCTCCTCGTAATAACCTTTGTTAACGAGATGTTCAATAAAAGGAAGCTCACCTTTATTTTGGGCGAACCCGGTGCTAACTACAAAAATAAGTGCTACAAGGGCGATGTACTTCATTTATACCTTTTTATTGAGTCACCAAACCTCTGCGATTTCTTATTGACCATTCCCGGATCGAGGTCTGTGGCAGCAATTCTGTTACATCTGCTTAACCGGTCAAATGACAACAGGGCTCCTTTTAGCACCCCATATTCTTTAACCGCTTGCTTACTGAAATCAGAGCAACTGGGATCATATAGACAATCGGCTGAAAAATGTTGGGAAAAAATATTCTGATACACATATAGCGAACCTCCATAAAAGAGGCTTACCGGATTACTATTTTTCAAGGTTTTGGGTTGATTTTTGAAAATATAAGCTCGTTTCCCGGAATGTGGAATTCGGCTTTGCGAAATTGAATCTGCAAGCTTCAAATCAGCGAACAAATTACCGGGTTGAGCCACACTCTTAAGCGGGAAGAAAAGCAAAAATAGCCCAAAACTACTTACCCATATTTGTGTTGACAGCCTTTGCATTTTTCGGAATTTTAAAATTAAAATATTTGCTATCCGCAGTTGATGAGACTATTACATCAGAAAAGATGGTTCGGTTGATAATTGAATCTCCTTTAGGTAAATAACTTATTTCTATGATTTTTAATGGAAGCCTAAACTGGACAAAATCCTTATAATTCGTATAATAGATCTTTTTTACTATTTTTTTCTTGGCGGCTTGGTACTCAGCGTAAACAGGAATTCCATTTTCGAAAACCATCTTGACTGTCTCAATTCCTTTCAAATAGGACGGAGCCGTCC
>JBBQJE010000267.1:0-4889 GCA_038325635.1 Bacteroidales bacterium | reverse complement strand
CTATGAATGGATGCATCGTGAAAACCAAAATTACCTCCGTTTAATTGGCGCCTGCTGTGTTATCAGTGTTTTTTTGTCAATGATTGGCTTGTATGCCATTTCTTTTCAGAGCTGCCGCTACCGTACCAAAGAAATCGGTATCCGTAAAGTAAATGGCGCGAGGATATCAGAAATATTAACCATGCTCAACCGCGACTTTGTAAAATGGGTAGCTGTTGCCTTTGTAATTGCTGTACCTTTCGCTTGGTACGCCATGCATAAATGGCTCGAAAATTTTGCCTACAAAACCGAATTAAGCTGGTGGATTTTTGCATTGGCCGGATTGCTGGCCATGGGAATTGTACTCCTGACCGTTAGCTGGGAAAGCTGGAAAGCAGCGACACGGAATCCGGTGGAGGCTCTGCGGTATGAATAATTTTCACCCCAAACCCCTGAAGGGGCTTAAAATTGTGCAAGCATGAGCATAGGTGATCTTGTTTCGAAAGGGATTGATTACAATCCAATTTTTTATCTCCATCGTACTGCTCACAGGCATCCTGATTACGTATCGCCAGGCAGCTTTTCTGGTGAAAAAAGATATGGGACTGAATTATTCGTCTAGCTTGGTAGTCCGGTCACCACGGCTGGTGTTGTCGATGATTTCTATTTCAAGTCGATTAAAGCGGAACCAGTACCTACCGTGCTAACCTTAAATGATGGCCCCAAAACATTTCTGACTTTGAAAATTGGTGCTATTCCGCCCGGTTCATTTGCCCTTTTCCTTCTCAACTTTATCTAAGCTCTACAATCATCGCCGAATGCCCCGGTATTTTGAGTACAGTCAAGTCATCAATCGACTTTCCTGAGATCACTTCAAAGCCCTTGGATGCACCTTTTAGCCCTTCGCTGTAGTGGTCTGCTTTGAATAATTTCTCATTGGCACTGTTGTTGAAAATCACCATTATATTCTCTTTCTCGTTGTAACGGAAGAAAGCATAGACTCCTTCTTTTGGCAAGTAATGCAGCATTTTGCCATTGTGAATTACCTCTTTGCCTTTGCGCCAGGTGATCAGTTTTTTCAGGTATTGTTGCGCCTCCTTCTGTTGAGCAGTCAAACCTTCGCCGGTAAAACCGTTGATTTTATCGCCTGCCCATCCGCCTGGAAAATCCTTGCGCAGCATACCATCGCCATCGCTTTTGCGGCCGGTCATCAGGATATCACTGCCGTAATATATTTGCGGAATACCACGAATAGTCATCAGATAGGCCATGGCCATCTTGTATTTACTAAAATCTTCGTGAATAGCCGTGAAAAATCGCTCGGTGTCGTGGTTGTCGGCAAAGACCACCAAATTCTGCGGATCAGGATAAAGGAAGTCGAGTGCCAGCACATCGTACAGCCGGTTGATGCCTTCGCTCCATCCTTCCTTTTCGGAAAATGCTCTGACGATGCCATCCTGAAGCGGAAAGTCCATTAGGCTGGGCATAAACGACTTATAACCGTCAGCGTTGACTTTTCCCTTTTGCCAGTAAGATACCTGAACCTGGTTGGTGTTCCACTCTTCGCCAACGATGTTGAATTGCGGATATTCGATCATCACCTCGCGAGTCCATTCGGCCATCATGGCAGGATCCGGATAAGGATACGTATCCATGCGAATTCCTGCTAATCCAACATATTCGATCCACCAGATGGAATTTTGGATCAGGTATCTGGCCATAAATGGATTGCGTTGGTTCAGATCGGGCATGGAAGGCACAAACCAGCCGTCGTGGAATTCGTCCTTGTCGCGTTGGGCACCGTACGGATCTTGCTGAACCGACTTGCGGTGATTGGTAATCGTCTTATTATCAGCGTTCAGCCAGTCGGCGGAAGGCAGGTCTTTCATCCACCAGTGCCCGGTGCCGCAATGGTTGAAAATCATATCCATAATCATCTTGACCCCTTTCTTTTGCGCTTCAATACCGAGCTGCCGGTAATCTTCGTTGCTGCCGAAACGGCGGTCGACACGGTAAAAGTCGGTAGTAGCGTATCCGTGGTAAGATGCCTCCGGCATGTCGTTTTCGAGTACCGGATTGAGCCAAAGCGCCGTATAACCCTGATCTGCAACATAATCCAGATGGTCGAGCATTCCTTTGATATCGCCACCATGCCGACCGTACTGTTCCGACCTATTTAGTTTATCGGCCATTCCCGGCTTCGAGTCATTCGATGAATCGCCATTGGCGAAACGATCCGGCATAATCAGGTAGAGCACGTCTGAACTGTTAAACCCAGTTCGATTGGCTGAGTTTGCTTCGCGCGCTTTGAGTTCGTAGGTATAAGTTTGAACAGCTTTCCCGTTCTGCATAAACTGGATAGCGAACTTTCCCGGTAGGGTATTGGAAGCTAGTTTAAGATTGAGGAAAAGATAATTTGGGTTTTGTACGGAAACGACCGATTCAAGCAAAACACCCGGATAGTTGATTTCAGGTTTGGTGGTCGAGATTTGCTCGCCGTGAACCAACAATTGCAGATTTGGATTTTTAAATCCGACCCACCAAAAGGAAGGTTCAATGCGTTCAAGCGAAGGCTTAACGGGTTGTTTGGCAAATGCTGCCGTGCAAAATAGTACTAACAGAACTGTTTGCACAAGAAAAGCTAAATTTCTTTTCATCTTAAATTTTTCATTTTTCATTTTTCATTTTGGAAAGTTCTGATTTCATTTGACTATTTGGTGTAAGGACAAGTTCATTACCGTAAACATCGATCACAAGCGTTTAGGCAGCGTGATTTTCAAATAGTATCTCATTCTTGTTAACTTCAATTTTAAGTATAGCGTTTCTAAAGTTGATGCGGAAGGAATAACCCTCCCATTTTTTCGGCAGGATAGGAGCAAAACTAAGTTGACCATTTTTAATCCTCATGCCGCCAAAGCCTTGCACAAATGACATCCACGTACCACCCATAGAGGTGATGTGACATCCGTCTTCTGTGTCGTTGTTGTAGTCGTCCAGGTCAAGTCGGGCTGTCCGGAGATATAATTCGTAGGCTTTTTCA
This sequence comes from Bacteroidales bacterium, assembly GCA_038325635.1. Classification (GTDB taxonomy): domain Bacteria; phylum Bacteroidota; class Bacteroidia; order Bacteroidales; family Prolixibacteraceae; genus CAINVV01. The sequence goes on along the minus strand of JBBQJE010000267.1, from coordinate 1,870 downwards.
GGATAGCCGATTGATGCTGCTAGTATTGCGTGAATACAGGGCGATAAGGATGATTCGTGCACGGTCAAGGGTTCATAAAAATCGAAATGGCGTTTTATCGTTGCTTTGTCGTACTCCTTTTCAAAAAGGAAGAAGCTTTGCAAAGTGTCGGCCTGCTTGATGTAAGGTGAACGAAGGATACGATCCCACGACCAATGTTGGTTTAGCGGGCGTTCCAGTTTTGGAAGGTCGATTGCCGGGATAAGTTCTTTGTCGAGGAAACCATCCTGCTGCAAAAAGATATCGCGGGAAGGATCGTACGCAAAATAGATCTTTTCGACGATGTCTTTCCATCGTGAAGTCTCCACTTCTAAGTCGAAGTCCCATTTGGCAATTAGCTGTTCAAACGCCTTGGGATGCTCTTTTTTGATCATTTCAATGACCTCCATGGTATATTTGAGGGTCCATTGAGCTATCTTGTTGGTATGGAAGTTGTTGTTAACATTGTTCTCGTATTCATTGGGACCGGTAACTCCGAGCATCACATATTTTTGTTTGGCCTCCGACCAATTGACACGCTGAGCCCAGAAACGGGATATTCCCAATAGCACTTCGAACCCTTTCGGGAGAAGATACTCTGTATCACCAGTATAACGGATATAGTCATAGATAGCAAATGCAATGGCACCGTTCCGGTGGATCTCTTCAAAGGTAATTTCCCATTCGTTGTGGCACTCTTCCCCATTCATAGTCACCATTGGAAAAAGAGCGGCACCGTGATTAAACCCGAGCTTTACTCCGTTTTCTATTGCCTTTTGAAGATGTTTGTGCCTGTAAGAGAGTAGATTCTGAGCAACCCGTTTTGGGGCGGTGGCAAGGAAGAATGGAATGCAATAGGCTTCTGTATCCCAATACGTTGACCCACCGTATTTTTCACCCGTGAATCCTTTTGGTCCGATATTGAGACGTTCGTCTTCGCCTGAATAGGTCTGTTGAAGCTGGAATATGTTGAAGCGGATGCCCTGTTGGGCTGCAAGATCACCTTTTATTAATATATCGCTGGTTTCCCATTTTTTGTGCCATAAACTAGAGTGGTTCTGCAACAGCCGATCATATCCGATCATAAATGCATCATCAAGATGCTGTACGGCGGTTTCGTTCAGCTTGCTTTTTTCGCAGTTTTCGGAGGATAGATTGACTCCGAATTTCTCGATGGTTAATTGGTCTCCCTGATTCATCTGGACGGAGACAATGTTGGAGACAAATTTTTGACGTTCTTCGAGGTCGGCATGAAAAGGAAGGATTTCTCCATTTTTGAGCAGCTTGAATTTCATGCCAGTACAAACCTGGAAGAAGGTTTTCCTTACTTCAGCAGTGATATATCCCTCACCTTGTGCTACTGACTTACTCACTTCATCCCAAAATTTTTCGTCGTAATTGGAATCCATGTTAACGATATCAAAATCGATGTAGGGTGAAACCATGACCTTTTCAGAGAAATTGAGGGCTTCAATGGAATAACGGATGGCTCCAATTTCGGTAAGGCTGATACTGACAAATCGTTGTGCTATCACTTTAACCTGTTTTCCATCAGGTAGTTCAGCGATGAAAGAACGATTCAGCAGACCATTCTTCATATCCAGTTCACGCCTAAATTCGAGCACTTTGGATTGATGAAGATCAAGCACTGTATTTCCAATCCAAATGTCAATTCCAATCCAGTTGGCGGCATTGAGAACTTTGGCGAAATATTCGGGATAGCCATTCTTCCACCATCCCACCCGAGTCTTGTCGGGGTAATATATGCCTGCAACATAGCTACCGGGTAGGGTGATACCGGAGTATTTTTCCTCAAAGTTGGCCCGGTGACCCATGCTCCCGTTGCCCAGGC
>JBBQJE010000266.1:0-4898 GCA_038325635.1 Bacteroidales bacterium | reverse complement strand
TGAGGATCTCCCCACAAATCTTTTTCAGCGCTTGCCACATAAACATCACGCGGGGCAATCAAGGCAATTAATTCATGAAAATCGACAGGCAACGCATCTTCGTTGTTGTTATAGGTTTTGAAATTGGTACAGAACCAATGCGGAAATGACCTGTTTATCTCGTAAATGGTTTCACCAAAGCGTCTGCGGCTTAGCGATGAACCTCCGCATCCCGCTTCATTGCTTACCACCATGGCAATACGCTTGTCGGTGGCGCCTGCCCATAGGGCGGTTTTAGCTCCGCGGGAATGGCCTACGACGGCAATTTTATCTGCAGCGATTTGCTTATCTGTTACCAGATAATCCATGCAGCGGCTAGCACCCCAAGCCCAGGCAGCAAGGGTTCCCCATGATTCGGGCGTACGATACGTGTCGAGCACCCCATGGATTCCATTTTTGAAACCATCCTCCTTATCCGGATCCACATCTGCATTATCAAAAGCTGCAATAGCATATCCACGGGCGATAATCTCCTCGGCAGGCCAGAATTCGCTTTTTTTGGTTCTGGTAAAATCGATATTCTCCGGCGAACGATTGCAGATTAATAGAAATGCTGGAACGGGTTTTTTTGCACTATTTGGGGTAAAGAGTCCAAGGTGGATGGTGAGCGATTTGTTTTGGGCTGTTATGGTAATGTCGACCAGTTTCAGTGTGGCAAGTCCGTTCATCGCCTTTCGATCTTCCTTAACGACTTTAATAATCTTTGTGTATGGCGTTTCCGGAATGCGTCCATACACCTGCGAAGTAAAAATTTCAACCAATTCCGGACGACGAATACCTTGCCAATCCTTTATAGTGGTAATCTTTTGGCCATCATTGCTGATAAAAAGATCAGGCAACTTGTAGGCCGGGACCTTATCCTCATCGTAGTTGACCTCTTTTAGGCCATTCAAAGGCGGGGCAGATTTTTGGTCGTTTGTTTGGCAAAAGGCGGCATTCTGAGTGGAGAATGTCAGGGAAAGGAGAAGGAGGAGGATACATTTCATCTTCATTGGTAGATATTTTATATTATTTACAGTTGTTCAGTCTTGCAAACTGTTAATTTTGGAGAATTCGTTACAATTATAATTGGGATTGCAAACGCTTTCCCAATTTGTCCAAAGACTCAGCGGTATTTCTGTTTTTGCACCAATCGGAAATAGAATAATCTCCGTATCAGTTCAAAATTATCAACCCATCTCTCACCTCCGGCACTTCCAAAATCAGTTGTTTACCGGAATGCTTGGTTTTCAATTCGGTCAGTTTGTTGCCAATCTTGAGCATTGCTTTTTTCACTTCCGGAGATGGGATTATGAGTTCGATTGCCTGATTGCAGGCTATTTCAATCGTTTTTCCTGAAAGGATGATATTGGCAGAACCGTCTACAACAGTTGATTTTATTGAATATCCGCTGTTGGAAATTTCTTTTCCTTTTCCGAGGTATAAGGAGATTAGTGCGCCATTTTTAAAGCCGGCGATCCCGAAGTACCCTGAAATCGATCCGTTTTTGGTCGTGTTTTTCTTAGCAGGATCGGTTGATTGGTAGATTTCCTGATACGATTTGTCTTTGTTGAAGACGGTCATAGCGGTGAAGTTTTCGGAATCTGTTGTTTTTCCGACGGCAATACGGTCGACTGAAAAACCATTTATACCTTTGTAGGGTTCGAAGACGGTGATGAAAGGTTTTGTTCGGGCTTCAGCGTTGGTATGGATAGTAAATAATGGTAATGAACTATCATGGTAATACTTACCCGAAGTTTTGGTTTTGAGTGATTTTGCCCGATAATACGTTCTGCCTTCATAATTCTGAATTAGAACCTGAAGGTAGAGGTCTTTGGAATGATCGTCTTGGATGGAGAAAAGTGCCGTCAGATTTTCGTTTACTTGATCCAATTTCTCCACCTCGCTGAAGAAGCGAAAACCCGGATAGTCTTTTTCTGTGCGTGGATAAGTGGTAGCCGTGGTCTTTAGCGGTAACCTTTTGCTGTTAAGAAAAGTTACATCATCCCCAATATTGTGATAGACATAATCGTTGCTAATTATGTTGTCGGAACGGTATATATCCACATAATAACCGGTTGATTTGGAGGTTCGAATCAGTGCAAGCGTTCGTGACTGATTCGTATTAGTGGATTTGTCGATGTAACGCGTGTCGGTAAATGAATAATCGGGTGAAACGGCTTCCTGGTCGGGCATTGGTTCCATGGCTGCCAGCTCTATTTGTCCGATGTTTTTAGCTCCGGCAGAGCCGCTGAAAGGAATAGAACTTGAAGAACCAGCCGCAACAACGGTATTGTGTGCGGCCCATTGACTGTAGTAATTTTGGTGTAACGGATGCTCGTAATTAGGTCCGGTACCAGCGTCAATTCCTAAAACTTCACCCAAACCATAAAGCTCGATAGCCATTCCATTGCAATGGTTGTGGTTGTAGGTGGCGCCTTGTACTCCGATCCTGAGTCCAGTGTTTGGATCAGTACCATTACGTTGGATAAAATAGCGGGCAAAATCGAGGGTTCCGGTACGTGGCCAGCGGAAATCGGCAGTTGTTGGAGGAAGATCGGGCAGGTAACAAAGCAAGCCCAAAAATCCGGCATCTTCGCGTTTGTATTTGCCGCCATCGATCAGTTTTTTCATGGAAGCCAGCATGTCGGGCAGGATTGGCTGGTTGTATTTTACGGCACCGACGAGTCCAACTTCTAATGATTCAGCACTCTGCGAGGCACGGCCGGTATCGCCAAATCCACCGACGGTCAGATTTGGAAATGAATATTTTAGCATGGCATAAGATGCCTTAAAAAGCTCCGGAAATTTTCTGAAAATATCGTATCCGTTTTTTTCCAGCGCAAGTGCAGATATCAGTAAATTACTGACCGGAAAGTTGTGGTATCCTCCGGGTTCTTTCCAATGGCCATCCGGCGTTAGCCATTTTTGAACAGTAGAGGGCAATGCCAGCTGTCCACAGGCACCGTTGATGGTATCTTTCGATAGAAAAAATTGAAGATAGTAGGCTCGTTTCTGTTTATTTTCCAGATTTAGGGATGCAAAAACCATGGTGGAACTTTCGGCAGCATACCAGTTGTTGTGCCAGAAACCGCGGAAGGCGAGTGTGGAAGCAAATTTTTCGAATACGGTTTCGTACCAGTGAAGGTCATAGCCGTTTTGTTTCATGAAAGGTTTCACAAAATCATAAGCAAGAATCACAGGTCGGTAATTGGCATCGCCGAGCGTCTGCATATCCAGAAATCCGGTACGGCACGGACCGACGATTGGTTCCTGATAGAAGGCACCTTTCGCCCATTGGTCGAGAATATCGGCAGCGAAACGGGCATATTTTTCATCACCATTTAGCCAGTATAAGATAGCGGCATCGAGCGCAAGGTTGTTGATATCGCCATTGATGTTGGCATAGAAATTTTGCGGATCGATCCATTCTTTCTTTCCGGTTTCCGGATTGAAAAGCTGCATAACGTTAGAGGTATCGTTGGGAATTAGTTCTTCCAGAGATGGTTTCTTGTAGGATGCCCCTTTTTCGGTGATTGGAGAACGCAGGTAGGTCGAGACTCTGACAGTTGGGTTTGGTGCATTTCCGCTCTGTTTGATCATTCTCATTCCTAAATCATCCGAAAAAACAGTGGTATAATGCTTACCAGGAATCCGGTTCATTTGATAGCGGCTGAGAATCCATTGCGGATCGGCCGCGTGACGATCGGCATAGGATGAAACTCTTTTGGAGATTTCCTCGAAGATAGATTTAGCCCAAGGTTGGTCTTTGACCTTGTTGAGGATGGATTGTTTGTCGGCATCGTTAACCAGGATGTGGGGGTTCTGGGCGAAGGAGATTGATTTGATGCAAATTAGGAGGAATAGCGTTAATGAGTAGGTAAGTTTCATGGTCAATTTCTTTATTATAATAGCCAGTACCTGGCGGAGCTAGTTACCCGATTGGCAGTTGTTTTTTATGCTTTTTCAATCACTTCAATGATCTGCTTATGCAATCCTGGTATTTTATTTTTTATTACATCCCAAACAATAGAGTAGTTTACCCCCACATAATCATGAATTAATCGATCTCGCATGCCGGCCATATGTTTCCACTGAATTGTATGCCATTTTACTTTAAAATCAGCCGGAATTTTCTTTGTTGCCTCACCAATTATCTCCAAACTCCTAACTACGGCTCTTTTCAAGGTTTCATCGCGCAAAAATTCATCCTTTGACAATTCTTTACTGATAACCGAAATTATGTATGAACTTTCATCCCGAATGTGTCTCAAATATTCTATTGGCTCCTTAGACATACAATACCTCATTTAAAATCTTGGGTCCAATATAAGGGCTTAAACCATTTATTGTAACAATTTCAACCTTCTCATCTTTAAATAGCCGTTCAAAAATATCATATACAGCCATGTAATTATCATAATTTTCCTTGTCAGGATCAAAATCAATTAGGATATCGATATCGCTTTTGTCAGATTGTTCTTCTCTTGAATATGATCCAAATAGACCGATATTTCTGATCCCAAATCTTGAAAACTCTGATTTGTTGCTCTTTATAGTTGACAATACATGATCTTTTGTCGTCATAATCAAACATTTACTACAAAGATAATAAACTTTATATTATTGTGTTATGCTGTTTTAAGAATTGCATCCGGCTTCACCGTAAGGGCGAGGCGTAAAGTCTATTTTGCCGCTTTTTTCTTTTTATTATTCATTCTAAGCCATTATGAAATTTATCTCTGATGCCGGAATTTTCTTGCATTGGTGCCAACTAATTGCCTTATTGTCGCAATGTCAAATTGACAAATTATCGAATCGTCGAATTTCCACATTTCGCAATTTCCACATTTTAGAGCCAAATCACCGGATGCCTAACC
>JBBQJE010000265.1:0-4901 GCA_038325635.1 Bacteroidales bacterium | reverse complement strand
AATGACGATCGTTTGCGGCGACAGTCATACGTCTACGCATGGTGCCTTTGGTGCCATCGCTTTCGGTATTGGTACCAGTGAAGTGGAGATGGTTTTTGCCAGTCAGTGCGTTCTTCAGCCAAAACCTAAAAAAATGAGGATCAATGTGGAAGGGATTTTGGCGAAAAATGTCACTTCCAAAGACATTGCGCTTTATGTTATTGCAAAGATCAGTACGTCAGGCGGTACCGGTCACTTTATTGAGTTTGCCGGTTCAGCCATTCGCTCGCTTTCGATGGAAGCCCGGATGACACTCTGCAACATGAGTATCGAATGCGGAGCCCGCGGCGGAATGATAGCACCAGACGAAACGACATTTGCTTACCTGAAAGGCCGCGAGGAAGCGCCCAAAGGAGCAGACTGGGATGCGAAATTGGCGGAATGGAAAAAGCTCAGAACAGATGACGATGCTGTTTTTGATACCGAATACACGTACGATGCTGCCGATATTACACCGATGATCACTTATGGCACCAATCCCGGAATGGGCGTTGGCGTCGAAGGTTCGATCCCTACCGGGGATGATCTAACCGGTAGCGATCGTGCTACATTCTTGAAATCGCTGGAATACATGGGTTTCCATCCCGGCGAAAAACTTAAGGGTAAGAAGATTGATTATGTCTTTATTGGAAGTTGTACCAACGGCCGTATCGAAGACTTCAGACTATTTGCCAATTACATCAAAGGGAAAAAGAAAGCACCGTGGGTAACTGCTTGGATTGTACCGGGTTCCAAGCAGGTCGAAGCTCAGATTCGTGAAGAGGGGTTGGTTGAAATCATGGAATCGGCCGGCTTTGCACTCCGTCAACCGGGATGCTCTGCCTGTCTGGCGATGAATGACGACAAAATCCCGGAAGGGAAATATGCCGTCTCCACCTCGAACCGCAACTTCGAAGGGCGTCAGGGGCCTGGTGCACGCACAATGTTGGCAAGTCCGTTGATGGCTGCAGCGGCGGCTGTAAGCGGAGTAATTTCGGACCCGAGAGAATAATTTAATGTGCTAATGTGCTAATATGCTAATATGCTAATTGGGTTTTGAACGTCAACGAACTTTAGTTCTTGTGATTGAATTAAAGAAACAAAATAAAACCTACAAGTGCATCCAAAATAGCAAATTGGCATCTCATAAACACTACAGACTTTTTATAATTAGCACATTATCACATTATCAACCTTGCAGCGTTCTTATAATTAGCACATTATCACATTAGCATATTGGCACATTATCAACATTGTAGCGTTCTTATAATTAGCACATTAGCACATTAAAAAAATGATTGAAAAGTTTACCAAAATAGTAAGTTCTGCTGTTCCGCTTCCGATAGAGAATGTGGACACAGACCAGATAATTCCGGCCAGGTTTCTGAAAGCCGTTGAGCGTAAAGGATTTGGCGATAATTTATTTCGCGATTGGCGTTATCTGAAGGATGGCTCACCCAATCCCGATTTTGTCCTAAATAATCCAAAATATTCAGGAAAAATATTGGTTGCCGGGAAAAATTTCGGAAGTGGCTCAAGCCGCGAACATGCAGCCTGGTCAGTTTACGACTTTGGTTTTAGGGTAGTTGTCTCCAGCTTCTTTGCCGATATTTTCAAGGGAAATGTACTCAACAACGGATTGCTCCCTGTTCAGGTGCCGGAAGATTTTCTGACGGAGATGTTCGCTACCATCGAAAAGGATCCTAATTCCACGTTCGAGGTGGATTTGGAAAGTCAGACTATTACTAACGTGAGTCGTTCGACTAAAGTTACCTTCGATATCAACCCTTATAAGAAGGAGTGTTTATTGAAAGGATACGATGATATCGATTATTTGCTTAGTCTCAAAAAAGAGATTGAAGCCTTTGAATTAAGTGAAAAATGAAAATTGAAAAGTGAAAAATAAAATCGCTGGAAATGCTTTTTCACTTTTCACTTTTCACTTTTCATTTTTCATTTTTCACTAACTTTTAACTACTACGAATGAAGGATAAAATTTACATCATGGATACGACCCTGAGGGATGGGGAACAAACCTCGGGGGTGTCGTTTTCAGATACCGAAAAGCTCAACATTGCAAAGATCCTGCTGGAGGAAGTCAAGGTCGATTACCTCGAAATAGCTTCTGCCAGAGTTTCTGAAGGGGAGATGCTGGGTGCTAAAAAGGTCATGGAATGGGCCAGAGGCACGATCTACCATGATAAGATTGAGATTCTCGGGTTTGTCGATGGAACAGCATCTCTTGAATGGATCGCTAAAGCGGGTGGAAAAGTAATCAACCTTCTGGGTAAGGGATCGCTTCGGCACGTGACACAACAGCTGAAGAAGAGTCCGGAGCAACATCTGGACGATATCAAGAAATCGATTGCGTTGGCTCAGACAATGGGTATCTATGTTAATCTTTATTTGGAAGACTGGTCCAACGGCATGCGCAATTCGCCTGAATATGTTCATTTTATGCTGGATGGTTTAAAGGATGAGCCTTTGAAGCGGATTATGCTTCCGGATACGTTGGGAATACTTAATCCAACCGAGACATTCCAATTCTGTACAACCATGATACGTGATTTTCCGATGTTTCATTTTGATTTTCATGCACATAACGATTATGATCTGGCAGTTGCCAATGTTGATTCTGCCTTGCGTGCGGGAATTAGAACAATTCACACTACCATCAACGGTCTCGGTGAGCGTGCTGGAAACGCGCCATTGTCAAGTGTCGTGGCTTTGTTGAACGACCACCTCAAAATGACGAACTCAATCAATGAGCAGAAGCTGAATATGGTGAGCCGTCTGGTAGAAACCTTTTCTGGAGTTCGTATCTCCGGCAACAAGCCAATCATTGGCGAAAATGTTTTTACCCAATGCAGTGGTATTCATGCAGATGGCGACAACAAAGACAATCTCTATTACAACGATTTGCTTCCAGAACGATTCGGTCGTACCCGGAAATATGCACTGGGTAAAACTTCCGGCAAAGCCAATATCGCTAAGAATCTGGAAGATATGGGTATCCGACTTGATTCCGAAAATCTTAAGCGGGTAACAGACAAGGTGATCGAATTGGCGGATAAGAAGGAGACAGTTACTTCGGAAGATTTACCTTATATCTTGTCGGATGTCTTGAAAAGTGAGTCGATCTTCGAAAAGATTACACTGAAAAATTATGCGATTTCCCATGCTTTGGGTCTCCGTCCAATGGCTACGGTCAGCATTGAGATGAATGGCGAGTTGTATGAAGAAGCGGGTTCGGGCGATGGTCAATATGATGCATTTATGAACGCTTTGCGCCACATCTACAGCAAGCAGCAAAAGCAATTCCCGTCTCTGGTCGACTATACCGTTACGATACCTCCGGGAGGAAAGACAGACGCCTTGGTGGAGACGTTGATTACCTGGGATATGGGCGATCGTGAATTCAAAACACGTGGACTGGATCCAGATCAGACTGCCGCTGCCATCAAAGCAACCATTAAGATGCTGAATGTGATTGAAAGCGAAGGACAAGTCTATTAGTATTTTTGGATTTTGGATTTTCGATTTTGGAAGTAGGGAACTCCCAAAATGGTATCTTTGAAATCCATTTTAGGAATTATGAGTGTTGCAAAAATATTGCCAGCTGCGTAATTCCAAAATCGAAAATCGAAAATCGAAAATTGCTAGCATCTATAATAAATAATAGTAAATATTGAGTTTATGAGATTAAATATCGCCGTATTGCCCGGAGATGGAATCGGGCCGGAAATTATTAAACAAGCCTTGAGAGTGACCGAGGCGGTTGCCAGAAAATTTGGACATGAATTGCACAAGGAAGAAGGCCTGGTAGGTGCTGTAGCTATTGATGCCACCGGCAATCCCTATCCGGATGCCACACACGAACTCTGCATGAGGTCGGACGCAGTGCTGTTTGGTGCAATTGGCCACCCGCGTTTCGACAATGATCCATCCGCCAAGGTGCGTCCTGAACAAGGATTGCTGGCCATGCGCAAAAAGCTTGGGTTGTTTGCCAATATCCGGCCGTTAATCACCTTTCCTTCGCTATTAGATAAATCACCTTTGAAGACCGACCGCATCGAAGGAGCCGATTTTGTGGTCATCCGCGAATTGACCGGAGGGCTTTATTTCGGTCAGCCGCAGGGCCGAAGCGAAAATGGCGACACGGCTTACGACACCTGCGTCTATACCCGCATGGAGGTTGAGCGCATCCTGAAACTTTCGTTCGAATTTGCCATGAAGCGCAACAAGCGGCTCACCGTGGTCGATAAAGCCAATATTTTGGCAACCTCACGATTGTGGCGACAAATTTCCAAAGAGATGGAACCGCAGTACCCTGAAGTCGCCGTTGAATATATGTTCGTCGATAATGCCGCGATGCAATTAATTCAATGGCCAAAACGCTTCGATGTGATGGTCACAGAAAATATGTTTGGGGATATCCTTACGGATGAAGCCAGTGTAATCGCTGGTTCAATGGGAATGCTGCCTTCAGCCTCTGTTGGCGTTCATACCTCGGTGTTCGAGCCAATCCACGGCTCTTATCCGCAGGCAACCGGCAAAAATATTGCCAATCCGTGTGCTACCATCCTTTCGGCAGCGATGCTTTTCGAATATGCCTATTCCTTAAATGAGGAAGCAGCCCTTATTAGGAAAGCCGTTGAGGCCTCTCTTGTGGCCGGAGCCGTCACCGAAGACCTGACAGACGATAAATCCAAAGCACTAACTACTTCGGGGGTAGGAGATTGGATTGTGGCGTATATCAACCACGAAGTGGTTTAGAAGAAATCGCTATTTATTCAATTTGCGTAGAATCTCCCGCATGTATTCCTGACTTCGACACTGGGACACCCTAAAAAAAATCAGAAATTTTCACCAGCCCCTATTCT
>JBBQJE010000264.1:0-4909 GCA_038325635.1 Bacteroidales bacterium | reverse complement strand
TCCCAGTCCGCCCTCTTTAAATTTTTTCATGTGGAAGTCGATGCCTTCCTCTGTGATTTTATCATTCCAGTCCCACAGTGGGGCACTTCGGTATTCGGATGGTGGATCCTGAAATTTGGCTTCCAGAGAGGCGAAATCATTGATCTTACTGACTTCCTTTTTTTGCTCCCGATTACATCCTGTTAGAAGGGTGAATGACAGTGTGATAAAGACCCAGAGCATGTTTTTAAATTGTGAGTTTTTGGTCATTGCGGAAATTATTTGAGGATTGATTGGGTGATACGAACAGGGCCGAGAAGTCCTGATTTGAACAAAGGTGACTCTTTTTTGTAAAAGCTATAGGAGACAAAAGTTAATCGCTGACTATTACGAGGCTTGTTCTCAAGCAGCCAATCAGGCCATTTGCGGTTATTGATTCCGTCTTGCGGAAATTGTTCATCGCCGATCAAGCGGTTTGGCCAAAGATTTACAACTGCAATTTCCAAACGGTTTTCCCCGGTTTTGACTGCTTTACTTATTTCCATTCTCCAGGGGGCAGTCCAAAGTGTTCCAAGTTCAATGCCATTCAATTTGACTTGAGCCATGCTGTTTACTTCTCCAAGGTCGATATAGAGCGGGTTTTCGGATGATAGCATCTCCTTGGTAAGCGTGAATATCTTTTGATAGGAAGCAGTTCCGGAGTAAAATTTTATTCCCTCCTCAGGTCTTTTTGACCAATCTTCTAACCGATCGAAAACAATCTCTTTTGGGCCGCCCCATTTAGGATCGAATGATAGTTTCCAGGATCCATCCAGAGTCAGGAGATTCCGCTTATCGGGAAAGTTCTTCAAAGGAGTATTTTCAGCAGTAGCCAATTGCTTTTCATTGTTGAAAACTACGAAGAAACTTTGATGTGAATCGAACTGGATTGCGATTGAAGTAGTTCCTGCTGATCTGAAAAAACTCTTTAAGATTCGGGTTTCTCCGGTTAGGGGATCCCATAGCTCGGGGATTCCTTTTTCAACCCTGAAATGACAATTTGCATCGATTAATTGGTCAGATGTGTTGGCCACAAAATATATTTCCATCCCGTTTAAGGCACGATGTGCATATCGGAGGGATCCATCTGAGGTGAAATCTTCTGCAACATTCAGTTGCTTTAAAATTTTCGCAGTTACGTCATATTCGGGGTAAGGCCTCATGGAATCTATTTTACCGAAGTCTTTACACCAGAAAATTTTGCCGGATCCGTAGGAGATGGTCTTCATATTTCCTGGAGGGGTAAAGCTTTTCCAAATTTTGAGCGCAGTTGCAGAAACTATCTTATCGCATGTGGGATAATTGACCAAACTCGGCGATTTTTTAGGAGGGATTCCAATTACAAAAGCACCTGACTTCACCAGAGATTCAATCTTACTCAGTAATTCAGGAGTCATTGTTTCGATTACAGGCAATACCAGTAATTGATAACTTCCGCCGTTAGGAAAAACTACCTTATGGTCTTTAACGGTTGCTTTTGAAATTAGCAAACCGGGAGAACAACCATCAAAATTGTGACCACGGCGATCCGGAATCGTGTCGTTTCCAACTAATGCAGTGAGTGGAGGTCGAAATACATGAGGTGCACCTTCGGGTGTCAGATAAAGAATGTCGGCCATATTTTTTCCTTGCTGTAGGAGGTAAGAACAACGGGCGATATAGGTATGGTAGGCTTTCGACATCGACCACCATGTCTGATTCCTGTCCCAATGTACTCCATATTGCCCCATGGTCATGCCAGGTTTTAGCTTTTCATCGAGCGGCTGATGCGCAAAAGTGTGGTAGAAAAATTTGTTAATGCCAGTTGCAAAAGCCCAGTCGCCCTGGTTTTTGATAGCACCCGGATAGAGTTTATAACCCTCCGAACTACCTGCAGTGAAAGCCTCTGCCTGTACAACAGGTTTCCCTTGAACATGGGCAATGGAAGTGGCTTCGATGCAGCTAAATGCTGAGTTGAAGCCATGGTTTTTACTCCAGAATTCACACATAGGAACATCCGCAACGGCTCCTAACTCGAGATCTGCCGTTGGATTCATGTCGTAAGGTTCGATGGAAAGCCTCAAACCGCTTCTTTTTCCCAATGTTTTGAAATGTTCGGCATGGTTTTCTACGACGAGTTCCTGAGCCGTTTTACGTATATCCCACAAAAAGCGTTCGCTGATTTCGCGGGATCCAACGATAGTTCCTGAATAGGTTGGCAGATAAGGAAGAAGATCGTATTTGCGACGTTTCTGAAATTCGGATCTGAAATTGGCCGTCCAGTTTTGAGCACCCATTTCCCAACTATCGATGTGGATCATTTTCCAACCCCCGGGCGATTTTGGATCTTTCTTTCCAATTTTTTGCAGCAGCTTACCCATGAATGCTTCGTAATGGCTGTTAAATGCTGCGGTATCCATCTTGTCACATTCGAATCCTAAGCCGGGTTGAGGTGCAGGTCGGGTCACAGCGCCATTGTTGCGAAGACCGAGTCGTTGGATCGTCCAATTACCTGGAGGAATTTGCCATGAAAGTGTTCCGTCTTCACTTAGAAATTGACTGATATTGATGATGCTATCCTTGTTGAGAAAGGATCCTGGCAGCGTTTCCGGATAATTTAACGGAGTCGGCAAGAACGGTTTTACCCCTTTCACGGAAGAATAGGGAGCACGGTAAAAAAGTGCTTTCTCATCCACATCCGGAATTTTGGAATTGAGTGTGGGTGTTCGAAAAGCCAAAACTGCCACATCACGGTAATAGGTTTCCCATTTTTTTCGAAGGGAGTCGGTAAGGGCGCCATAACCAAAATAGGGCTTTTTCGGTTTTGGAGTGGATAGTTGTGCATGGAAAATAAGCGGTCCTTTTACCAGAGTATCAGATGCAACAAGATGCTGCATGGATTGAGAGGGTTCTACCCATGGACCTCCACTGCCTGCCCAGCCCGGTCCAGAACCGAGTATTAATGAAATTCCAAGTCTTTCTGCCTCATTGACAGCATGTTTAAAGAGATTCTGCCATTCGTCACTTAAAAAGGTAACCGGACCTCTGGGAATTCCAACATTGACTTCCAGGAAAATTACGCTGCCGATGCCAGCCTTTTTCATTGCCTCCAAATCGTCCGTCATCCCTTTTTGGGAAATGTTACCGTCCATAAAATACCAATATACTCCAGGTCGCGTTGAATCCGGTGGTGTGACGAACCCTTGGCGTAACAAGGTCAGTTTCTCTCCAATTTTCTCTTGAAATTCATTCTTTGCGAAAACGCCTGAATGAGCCTGCAGAATTATTACAAGAACGATCCAAAATTGATGCAATCGGAAGAATTGGAATTTATTTTTTTTCATTGGAGTAAGAATAAGGTAGATCCTCCTCTTTGGTTCCTCGCTCTTTATTGGGTTTAGAACCCATTTTTATTTTAATATTGGCCCCTTTCATTAGATCCGAATGACTTACCCAGTTTTTGGAATAGTTTAGTCCATTGTATTTTACTTCCTGAATATATTTGTTATCAACGGAATTTTCGGGAGCTTCAATGACAACTTTTTTACCATTTTCAAGGTTTAGTGTAATTTTTTTGAATAGTGGAGCACCCAAAACATATTGATCTGAGCCAGGGCATACGTCATAGAATCCAAGCGCGCTAAAGATATACCAGGCCGATGTTTGACCGTTATCTTCATCGCCGCAATAACCGTCAGGATTTGGATTGTACATCCGATTCATAGTTTCCCTTACCCAATATTGGGTTTTCCAAGGTTCTCCGGCATAATTGTACAGATAGATCATGTGTTGAATTGGCTGATTTCCATGCGCATAGTTACCCATGTTGGCAATCTGCATCTCTCTTATTTCATGAATAACCTTTCCATAATAGGAGGCGTCAAATACAGGTGGGACAACAAATACGGAGTCAAGCATTTTAGCAAATTCTTTTTTGCCACCCATTAAATTGGCTAGTCCCTGAATGTCATGAAAGACGCTCCAGGTATAATGCCAGCTGTTCCCTTCGGTGAAAGCGTCTCCCCATTTGAAAGGGTTGAATGGTTTCTGGAAAGTTCCGTCTTCATTTTTCCCCCGCATCAGTTTGGTTTCCGGGTCAAAGAGATTTCGATAGTTCTGACTTCTTTTCGCAAATAAGTCGAGCTCTTGTTGTGGTCTTTTTAGTGCTTTTGCCAGTTGTAGGATAGTCCAGTCGTCGTAGGCATATTCGAGTGTACGGGCAGCACTCTCGTTGATCTTAACATCGTAGGGAATATAACCCAGTTTGTTGTAATAATTAACACCTTTTCTGCCGACGGATGTCAAAGGTCCCTCATTTTCACTATTTTTCAGGAGTGCCTCATAGAGTTTATTAATGTCGTAGCCACGAGCTCCTTTAAGGTAGGCATCCGCAATGATAGATGCAGAGTTGGATCCTACCATACAATCGCGGTGTCCGGGACTAGCCCATTCAGGCAGCCAGCCACTCTCATTGAAAGTATTCACCATACCTTCCTGAATCTTCGCATTCACAGATGGATGCATGAGGTTGAAGAAGGGAAATACGGCTCTGAAAGTATCCCAGTAACCATTGTCGGTATAGAGGTATCCTGGTAAGATTTTCCCTTCGTAAGGACTATAGTGTATAACCTTACCAGAAGCATCTATCTCATAAAATTTCCGTGGGAAGAGCATTGTGCGGTAGAGACACGAATAAAAGGTGCGCATTTGATCGTCTGTTCCACCTTCTACCTGGATGGAGGACAGCCCTTTGTTCCAAATATCCCTGCCTTTTTGACATACTTGATCGAACGAATCCTTACCCAATTCCTTTAGGTTGATCTCTGCTTGTTCAATGCTGATAAAGGACGAAGCTACTCTGGCATGAACAAGTTCACCTCTTTTGGTTTCAAAGCGAAGTGCGGCTCCAACA
>JBBQJE010000263.1:0-4913 GCA_038325635.1 Bacteroidales bacterium | reverse complement strand
CAAAAGTATGGAAAAAAAATGGTTCATTACGAATCACAGGCATTTTTTTGCCTGTGCCAAAAAAATTCTAACGGTTATGAAAGTTACTGTTTTCATTATTGTCTTTGCATCGATCCAAACATTTGCATTGAACAATTATGCGCAAACAAAGCGCATGGATGTCAAGATTGAGCAATCAAGTATCGTCTCCGCACTGGAGAAAATTGAGTACCAATCGGAGTTCTCATTCTTTTACAACAACAAGGTTGTCAAGCTCGACAAAAAAATTTCGGTCGATCTGAAGGACAAAACAATCAATGAAATACTGGATGCGTTATTTAAAGATACCGATATCGAATACACTATTACTAACCGTCAAATTGTCCTTTCGGGAAAAGAAACCGGAAATTTAATAAGTCAGCAGCAAAAAAAATCAGTCTCTGGTAAAGTCACCGACTCATCCGGAGGTTCTCTTCCAGGTGTTTCTGTTGTTGTAAAAGGCACTACAACCGGAGTAATTACTGATATTAGTGGTAACTATTCGCTTTCCAATATTCCCGAAAATGCAACTTTGCAGTTTTCGTTTGTGGGAATGAAGACGCAGGAAATTGTCTTAGGCGGAAAATCATCGCTAAATGTCATGCTTGCAGAAGAAGCAATTGGCTTGGAAGAAGTTGTGGCGATTGGGTATGGAAAAATGAAAAAATCTGATTTGACTGGTTCTGTTTCATCAATCAGCCAGGAGAAAATGAAAAATTTACCTATTTCATCAATCGATCAGAAAATGATTGGTCAAGTGGCAGGTGTCCAAATCCAGCAAATTTCAGGAGCACCAGGAGGAGGCACTTCTGTGAAAATCCGTGGAAATGGATCAATTGGAGCAGGAAACGAACCGCTGTATGTTGTGGATGGTATGCCTTATTCAATGGGTATGAACCAGGATATGAACCCTTTAGTATTTCTTAATCCAAATGATATTGAATCGATTGATATTTTAAAGGATGCTTCTTCAACTGCAATTTACGGTTCCCGTGGAGCCAACGGTGTTGTCATGATCACCACCAAGAAAGGTAGTTTTGATCATACAGAGGTCAATCTTTCATCCATGTATGGGATACAGCAGGTTCCTCAAAAAGGTCGGCCTCAAATGATGAATCAGCGTGAATTTGCGCAACTACAGCGTGATAAAATTGACCTTCTGATTCCGAAAAATGAAAATCGTCAAGCGGTTCTAACGGATTATCCAATTGAATACCGCGATTTGGATAAGTTGACGGCGGCAGGTTACGGGACTAACTGGTATGATTTGATTTTGCAAACAGCTATTGTGCAGGATCATAATATTAGTGTATCAAAGGGAACCAAGGATTCTCGCTTAAACTTTAGCCTAGGGTATTACAATCAGGAGGGAGCCTTGCGTTATACCGGATTAGAGCGATACACAGGCAAGCTTTCGATGGAATCAAATATTGGGAAGGTTGTTAAAATTGGTGCATCATTGCAGCCTACATTTATATCTCAAAATCGCACCAATACCAATACAAGCAGAGACGATATAATTGGTAGAGCATTATGGGGTAACCCGATAATGCCAGCTTATGATGCGAATGGAGAATTGATTCCATACATTCAGTCTCCTAAAAGTAAATATCAAACTGCATTTAGTTTTCCCAATCCCCTTTTTAGCCTAAGAGAAACGATTGAATCGGAGAAAGATTTTCAAAATTTGGGGATTGCTTTTATTGAATGGGAGATCATTCCGTCTTTGGTCGCTAAATCTTCATTGAATACCATTTATTCAACGAATAAATATAATCAGTATATTCCGAGTACTATTGGCGGCAACAATGCACCACCTATGACTGCGACTGGACGCTCGAACAATGAACGGGGATCTAGCATTAATTGGTTGATTGAAAATACTTTGACCTATAATAAAACCATAAAAAAGAATCGGCTTAGCACTCTGTTAGGATATACGGTCCAAAACAACAAAGCCGACAACATTAGCATAGGTGCTTATCCATACTCTAACGATTTAATAAAAACAATAAATGCAGCCCAGACGCTGAATACTTGGGGGCAAACAATTAATGAATGGAGTATGATATCTTATCTTGGAAGAATAAACTATTCTTACAACGAGAGATACCTATTTACTGCTACCTTCCGATCTGATGGTTCTTCACGTTTTGGTGAGAAGAATCGATTTGCTTTCTTCCCTTCTATGGCAGCTGCCTGGAGAATTAATGAAGAGCAATTCATGAAAAATGTCAAGATGGTTGATAACCTGAAATTACGCGTATCCTATGGGAAAAGCGGAAATGACAATATTGGAAATTATGCATCTTTACCTTCAATAAATGCCGGAAGTTATATATTTGGGAACACTCAGGTAACTGGATCTTGTGTTGGAATCAGTAACCCATTATTGACATGGGAAGAATCTGATCAGATAGATGCAGGTCTCGATATTGGTTTATTTAAAAATCGTCTGTCATTGGTGGTCGATTATTATTACCGGAAAAGTCAAAACATGCTTTTATTAGATATTATTCCGGCAATTACAGGTTTTAATTCTCAAATTGTAAACAAAGGGAATGTTCGTAATACAGGGGTTGAAATTGCCTTGAGTGGAACTCCGGTTGCCGGGGCCTTTACATGGGATGTTAACCTGAACTTAAGTTTTAACAGGAACAAGGTCCTCTCCTTAAACGATAATGGAGATCGAATCTTGTCAGGAAATAACGATGGAAACCCAACAAATGTTACAGTAGTGGGTAAACCGATAGGCCAGCTCTTTGGTTATGTATTTGAACGATTATACACTGCTGCGGATATGCTTGATCCAAAGGTTCCCAAACATCCAACAGATTATGAAGGAGCAAACAAATACACCGATATAAATGGAGATGGCGTAATTACCGATGTACTTGATTATACCATTATTGGTAATCCGCAACCGGATTTTATTTTCGCGCTAAATAATAGTTTTTCATATAAAAATTTTGATTTGAGCATTAATCTGAATGGACAATATGGAGGTGATGTTGTAAATGGATTACGGTCAACTATAGGTAACACTGGTGGCGGTTTTAATTTAACCAAGGAATGGGTTAATCGTTGGGTAAGTCCGACACAACCTGGTGATGGCAAACATTATGGAACATCCATTTTCGCACCTAGTTATGGACACCGTGTGTCAAATTTATGGATTCAGGATGCTACCTATTTGAGAATTTCTAATCTTACTCTGGCTTACACAATACCAAAACAACTCATGAAAGCATCAGGTTTTATCAATAGCTGTAAATTAAATATGAGCATACACAATCTAGCCATGTTTACTTCTTACGATGGTGGTAACCCTGAAGGACAGTCAAAACTTCAAAGCAATGTATTGTCGCCAGGATTTGATATGTCATCTTATCCTTTGGCAAGAACCGTTTCTTTCGGAGTGAATTTATCTTTCTAGATGATTTGAAAGCGTTAAAAACAATTTTATTTAATCACTTATTGATTTAATCATGAAAAAAATATTTTATATACTATCCCTTTTGATTTTATCATCTTGTTCAGATAGCTTTTTGTCGGTCTATCCCGAAACCACTCTGAACGAAGCAGCTTTTTATAAAACGGAACAAGAATTCATCCTTTTGGCAAACGGATGTTATATGCCGATGCGGGATTACGAAAAAACGTATCACTGGTTATTGGCAGAAATGATTTCTGATAATACCGGTTATCAGGTTAATACTTCTACAGGAAGTGGTTCATCCGGACGTGAAGCAATCGATATGTTTCTTCCAGCATCGAGCTACACAACGTATTCGTCATTTTGGAATCTGTCATACAGTGGAATTACTCGTTGCAATAAATTGTTAAAAGAGATTACCAGAACAGAAGTAAGCTGGTTAAAACAATCCTATAAAGATCGGTGTAACGGAGAAGCATTGTTTTTGCGTGCCTTATATTATTTCAACCTTGTTCGCCAATTTGGGGGAGTTCCTCTTGTAGTTGAACCAGTAACATCTCAGGATGCTGTTAATATCAAGAGATCGACCGAGGCTCAGGTATATCAACAGATTATTGATGATTTAACTAAGGCAGTAACAAATTTTACTAGTGCACAGGATATTGAAGAAAATGGCAGAGCCAATTTAGGAGCAACAAATGCTTTGTTGGGTAAAGTTTATCTTACACTTCACAAGTACGATGAGGCATTGGCAGCATTGAAATTAGTGATTGATTCTAAAAAATATGATTTGCTTCCCATTTATGCCGATCTTTTTAATCCTGCCAAGAAGGATTTTAAGGAAACGATTTTTGCCATGCAATATTCCGAGAACAATACTGAGCTTTCCAACCGGTTTATTTTTTGGTTTGCACCCTGGACCTCTGGTGGAGATGTGACTAAACGGTCAAATATCAGCATAAAAAATAGTAATGGTGGTTATAATATGCCAACCGACGATTTAATTCAAGCATTTGAAGCTGGAGATAAGCGAAAAGATGTAAGTATTGGCTTTTGGACTGGAGTAGATTGGGATGCAATTGTAAGGCCTATTGCATATTGTGCAAAATATAAAGCACCGGCTACTGCTCCTGATGATCGCTGTGGTGATAATTTCCCGATTATTCGTTATTCTGATGTTTTGTTGATGTACGCAGAAGCACTTAATGAGCAAGGAAAACCAGGTGAAGCTATTCCTTACATATTGCAAGTAAGAACCAGAGCTGGTTTAACAAACACATTATCTGGTTCTGATCAGGGGTCACTTAGGACAATTATTGCCATGAACGTCAGGTGGAATTCTGTTTCGAAAATCAACGTTGGTATGACCTAAAAAGAACAGGAAAAGCAATTGATGTAATGACCGCACATGGATTAAGGGAAAAAGCAAAAAAACCATTCTTATTAGCTACATCCTTTG
>JBBQJE010000262.1:0-4915 GCA_038325635.1 Bacteroidales bacterium | reverse complement strand
TACTTCGATGGTCTTTTTGAATCCGGACATCAACACCACAATATAAAATGGAAGAAATATCGACAAGAAAGGAAGTGTTCTTCCAATCATTTGAGAAATAGCCAGTTCTGGGATGGAAGAAACCTGTGATGCAACTGTTATCGGGATGCCGATTGATCCAAATGCCACTGGTGCAGTGTTGGCAATGAGGCATATACCGGCAGCATAAAGAGGATTAAAACCCAGTCCGACCAACATGGCGGCAGTGATGGCAACCGGCGCCCCAAAACCGCAGGTACCTTCCAAAAAAGAACCGAAAGAAAAGGCAATTAAAAGTGCCTGAATCCTACGGTCTGAAGTTATGGAAGCCATGAAATGTTTAATTAGCTCGAACTGACCGCTCTTGACCGTCAAATTAAAGAGAAAAACTGCGGTAATAATGATCCAGGTAATGGGGAATAACCCATACATTATCCCATTCGTTGTTGATAATAGAGCCAGTTTTACGGGCATGCCATAAATGGAAACAGCGATCACCACACCCACCAGAAGAGCTAACAAACTGGCTTTATATCCCTTCATCTTCCTGATAATCAATGCCCAAAAAATGACAAGAATGGGTAAAACTGCAACCAGTGAAGAAACAAAAATGTTATTAAACGGATCAATTACCTGCGTCCAATGCATCCTGAGATAATCTTTTAATTGTTTGGTTCTGCTTTAAAATCATCCTGCAAATTAAGCAATTATCGCAATTTCTCAGTAGGGAACGTAAAAAAAGAGGCTGCCCTATCAGACAACCTCTATTTCAAAATTTCAATAATTCAATATTTCGCTAACTAGACCACTTCTGGCAACAGATAAGGTGCTCTGTATTCGCGCGTTAGCATATTGTTTGCATCTGTATCACCATCTCCGATAAAGCGTTCGGCAACCGGATCGAAGTTGAGTTGACGTTCTAATCGGTACGAAATATTGCCAAGGTGAGCCAAAGAGGATGATAATGCACCTGTTTGAACCGGACCGTTTTGAATACTCATATCGCGGGCACGAATAGCATCGAACCAGTTTTGGAAATGGAGGGTTAATTCGCCTTTTTCTGAACGACCTGGTCCCTTTTCACGCTTTTCGCCCAAATAGGATTGATACGTTCCGTACCCATTAACTACCAGATAGCCTTTATCTCCGTAGAAAATATTACCTACGCCGGCTCCGTCTTCCAGGTTGGTGTACCAGTTACGAACTTCAAACTGGATCATTTTCTTCTCTTTTGGCCAATGATAAAGCGAAGTTTGAATTTCAGGAACTTCCTTACAATCATCCCACAAAAATTTACCACCCATGGATGTGATTTTTTCAGGCAAAGTATTTACGCCCAATCCCCACATACAAAGGTCTGTTTCGTGGATACCCTGATTACCAACATCCCCATTGCCATAATTCCAATGCCAATGCCAATTGTAGTGAACCAAATTTTTGGTGAACGGGCGCATTGGAGCCGGACCACACCATAAATCGTAATCCAAACCGGCAGGAGTTGGCGAAATGCCTTTGTTACCGATGTCCGGACGTGAACGATAAACCAATCCTCTGGACATGTAAACGCGACCTATCAATCCCTCTTCCAAATGTTTAACGGCTTCTCGGATGGCAACCGAACTGCGTAACTGCACTCCGTGTTGAACAATTCTATTGTATTTGTAGGCTGCTTCAATGAGTTTTCTTCCTTCGTGAATGTTGTGGGTTGCAGGTTTTTCTACATAGACATCTTTCCCAGCCTGACAAGCCCAAATTGACAATAGTGCATGCCAATGGTTTGGTACTGCTACTGTTACAGCATCAATACTTTTATCTTCCAAGGCTCTACGGAAGTCTTGGTGAATAGTCACTTTTTTGCTGTATTCTTTCTCAAATTCATTGGCTCTTTTTTGCAATATATCCATATCAGGATCACACAAAGCAGCCACTTCGACATTTGCTTTTCCGGAAAGGCCCATCACTTCTTCGATGTGCGATTTTCCACGACCGTTGATACCGCAAACTGCGACTCTGATGCGATCGTTAGCTCCTTTAGCGCTTGCCGGAACAATCACCGGTTTTTTCACCTGAGCAGCGACTGCGGAAGGCACAATAGCAGCAGCAAGAGCTCCTGTAGTTGCGGTTTTAAGAAAGGTTCTTCTTGGATTCTTTTCTTCTTTTTCCATTGTTAAAAAAATTTGAATTAGTTATTTGAAATTTTTTGACAGTTCGTTAAGCTCAGAATCACTTAGATCGCCGCCAATTACAATTTTGTGCTTTAATACGAGGGTTTCACCTGGTTTAAGGACCACCTTCACTTCAGCAGCACTCTTATCAACCGCATGACCGGCAAAATTGTTGATGGCAAAAAGTCCGTATCCCCGTGCATGAGACCAAGCCGGATAGTTGATATTGTTTTTGTTATCCAAAATTGCGATCGTGATCACTTCACCTTCTTTTACGGCACGCAGGGCAACCCAGGGAGAACGTTTACTCCATACGTCACCACCTTTAATTCCTTCTGCATTTCGGTAGACACCATTTACCCCATCGTTATTCATCAACGGAACCTCCGTTACATTTCCATTGGCATCGAGGAATTTCTCCGGTTTTGTGGATGGTTCTTCAAACGCTCTATCAAGACGCAAGCCTAACACCCCTTCTTTATTTTCAGTAAAGGTAACAGTCTGCTGTGCAGTTAATTTAGAAATCCTTTCGATGCTACGAAAATTGTCAGCACCTTCAAAAACAAAGGTTGATTCCTCTTTGAGAAGCACCTTGTCGTTTACATCCACCCAGTCTGAATTGGTCACGAGTGTTCCTTTGGCAGGTTTCTCGCTTACAATTTTCCGAAACTTAATCGTGCCATATTTAGGCTTATCAGCAGGCTTAATGGCAAAGGAGTTGTTCCAGAAATCCAATCCGTTTACATCTCCAAAATTGAACCACAATCCGACATGATGTGGATGATCAATGCGTTCGAATGGACGAGGATGCAGCGGATAACCACGGGTAATCAATTTGCCCGATGCACTGGCAATGGGATAAAGCGACTGCTTTTCCATGTTATCGGGATAGATGTAAGAAGTGAAAAATTTTCCGTCTACAAATACCTCAATTTTTTTCCCTTTGTCGTCATTTTTGAATTCAACTTTCCCTTTTGTAGCAGCTAGTGCACTACCCGAAGAAACAATTAGGACTAGGATTGTAATTAAAAGTGTTTTCATGCTTGATGCTTTGGATTTATTACTGTTTGTATCTACAATTTTACAATTTATATTTTTGGAAATTCTATAAATATCCAATATTTTATTAGATTTCCTGACGATAATTTGGATTTTGTAACAATTGAGGTGCTTTCTGACGTTCTGTCGTAGTAATAGGCATCCAGTAAGTAGCTTTTATCATTATATTATTCGGCATCGCCTGATTGTATTTCCAGGTAGTAGTAACTTTTGCCGGAGTAACTGTTTTGTCAGTCGTTTCAGTAATGTCGACTCCATAACCAGGTAATGTCATTACTTCATCCATAATTACCCATCTTCTAATATCGAACCATCTAACCTCTTCACCATAGAGCTCTATTTTCCTTTCGTGCCTTAAGGCATTTCTTAGATCTGCATCGGCGGCGGTTGTATTTGGAAGAAGAACCCGATTTCTGAAGAAATTCACCCAAGTTCTCGCTACTCCTGTTTCACCCAACTCCAGACAGGCTTCAGCATAACCAAGTACGACTTCAGTATAACGCAGATAAGGCCAGATATTTGAATTATAACCTGTGCTGCCAGTTACACCCTGCTGAACCCATTTCATTGTTAAATAGCCCACGTAATTTCCATTACCTGCAACAATTGGGCCATTACGTGTATCCAAACCGTAAAGGGTAGTTTTTGTTCCGTCAGCATTGATTGTAATACGAGTACGCCTGTCATATATACCCAGCGGATCACGAAGTTTCAAGCTGGATGGTCTTGGTTCAATATTATATATAGCACTATCGCACAAAACATTAGCATAGAATCTTGGTTCACGGTTATAATACGGACTAGGATTATCAAATCCGGTCGTTTCCGGTTTATTTTTCATATACCTAACTGTCGCTGTACCTTCTGTTACCGTGTCAATAAAATAATGCTTGAAGAAATTTGTTCCATCTTGCATTTCATATTCGTCGACCATTCTCTGCAAAGGGGCATTTCTGCCGTACAGTCCATCGTAACCATTCGGGCCGTCTAACTGATTATTCCGATGTCTGGCACCCAACGCCTGATCGAACATTTTCGCAAAAATAAATTCACCATTCGCAGGAGTAATACTATTACCTGTTAGTGCTCTGTAATTTTGGGCTACAGTTGCTTTGTTACCGGATGAAGCACCAAAATCGGCTAATGCCAATGTTGACCCCTGTAAGTCCATCAGGGCTTTAGCGGCATTTTTCGCTGCTGTCCAAAGTGCTGTTCTGTTTGGGTTTACATAATGAACAAGTGCATTATCATTTGCTATGCCAATACTTGAAACATCACCTGCTGTAAGATTACTGGCAGCGAATAACAATATTCTTGCTTTAACGGCTAAGGCAGCCTCTTTACATGCTCTTCCCAACTCTTGTTTTGATTTTAATGGTAACAGAGCAGCCGCAGCATCACAATCGGCAACAATAAAGCTAACTGTCTTTTCGAAAGTTGCTCTGGTAACAGCTTTGAAATCTTGGTTTAGCTCATTAGCATGTTCCAATATTGGTAATCCGCCGTAGGTACGTGCAAGGTTAGTGTATAAGTACGCCCTCAGGAAAATAGCCTCGCCCTTCAAGACATCCGTTAGTACCTTAATTCCAGCTTGTTGTTCCTTTGGATAGGTAAGTGGAATAGCATCAACGTTATCAATAAATTTATTGATTCGTTGAATATAGGAGAATTTT
>JBBQJE010000261.1:0-4932 GCA_038325635.1 Bacteroidales bacterium | reverse complement strand
ACCCGTAATCATTTGAATATCGCCATCTTCCTCATTCCAAATACCTATTTGACGGCCAATTTCTTTGGCGGTACCGGGAGTATCGCCCGTCACAATTTTAATGTCAATGCCGGCATGAAGGCAATCAGCCACTGCGGCAGGAACATCTTCCCTCACCGGATCAGAGATCGCTGCGATGCCGATGAATTGAAGATTCGGGCTTTTAACCGCGCTGCCGAAGAATCGTTCGTTTTCATCTTCAATTACTTCGTAGGCGAAACCCAGGGTGCGCATAGCTTGATTCTGGTAGCCAAGAAGAAGTGCATTAATTTCAGCTTTGTAATCGTTGACCGGGACGATTTTGTCGGCTAGCTGAACAGACTTACAAAGATCCAGAACTATTTCGGGAGCACCTTTAACGAATAGGATCTTCTTCCCGGGAGAAATTTCCACGATAGTGGCCATGTATTTTCGCTCTGTTGAAAAGGTCAGTTGATCAACGATGTTAGAACTATTTCTGAGTTCCAGATAATTGGTTCCCTGATGATTCAACCAGAAGAGTAGTGCAGCTTCCGTTGGATTTCCGATCGTGTGAACATTAGCAGGATCCGTGAAATCCAGGTAAGCCGTTGAGTTTACAGAAATTGAGATTCTGATAAGTTCGCTGAGTTCGTTGTCGGTCAAGATTTGATTTTCGAGACCAAAGAAATTGGTTCGAAAAACCTGCATCTTGTTCTGCGTGAGGGTGCCCGTCTTGTCCGTACAAATCACGGTAGTGGCACCCATGGTTTCACAGGCATGCATCTTTCGAACCAGATTGTTGGATTGCAACATGCGCCGCATACTCAAGGCGAGGCTTAGCGTTACGCTCATAGGAAGACCTTCGGGCACTGCGACGACAATCAAGGTCACAGATACCATGAAATAGGACAAAATCTTACTGGCAATTAGAAGGGAAACCCAAGCTTCGTGGTTGGTTAGATCTATTCCGAAGAGGTATAAAACTGCGACAATTGCAGCAAAAATGAGCAAACCAACTAGTATCCATTTGATCCAGCTTCCGTTATGAATTATATTTGGTGTTTTTAACTTTGGATTAATAAGTCCCAAGCCGTCAAAAACAATTGGTACCCATACTTTGACTAAGGCTATTGCTATGGTTAAAAGGACCAAGGTGGTGGAGATCTTTTGGACGAAGGTCATCACGGTTGCTCCGGTGTAAATATCTTTGGCAAAGAGAACGACGAAAGTCATGGCTGCCAAAATGAAACCGACCACGCCAATCAACTTGGCTAACCCGTCGAGTTGCTTGTTTAGCGGGGTCTCTTCGCCGCTCATTTTGGTCGATTCGTGCGCAACTTTCCCGTATTCAGTGTTATCGCCAACCGTGCTAATCTCAACTGTTCCATGCCCGTCCACTACCATTGTGCCACGATATACCATGTTGGAAGGATAGGTGGCTTCTTCGTCAAAATCCTTTTCGTGGGTTGATTTGTTGATGACTGGTTCACCCGTTAAGGAGGATTCATTGATTTGGAGTGATATTGCATCAATTAGAAAGCCATCTGCCGGAACTTCATCGCCCGTTGAAAGCAGTACCAGGTCGCCAACTACTATGGAGGCCTTAGTGACTTCGCAGATGTTTCCATTCCGAATGACTTTAACAAGAGTTTCGTCATTGACTTTATTTAGCAGATCAAATTTTTTGTTCGCATCTAGTTCAAACCAGAAAGCAACACCGGTTGCCAGGAAAATAGCGAAGAAAATCCCAATGGTCTCAGCAAATTCACGGTGAACAAAGGAGATTCCCAAGGATAGGAAGGCCGCTACTAATAGAATACGAATAATTGGATCCTCAAATTTTTCAACAAATAGCGACCAAATGGATGCCCTTTTGGGAGGTGTCAGAAGATTTGCTCCATGGACACTTCGACTCTCACTAATTTGGGTATCGTTCAATCCTGTCAGTTGTTTTTTATGCTCCATCCCTTTAAAAAATGAATATTGAAAAGTGAAAAAAGAAAAATGAATCCTTCGACTCCGCTCATGAACCGGATGATAAAAGATAATTGATTTATGAGAGTACGGAAAATAAAGATCAAAGATACATCAATAAAAAAATGATCGCTGATAGAAAATAATTTAAAAATTAACCAATTAGTTTAACCAAATGGTTAAATTTGTATCGAATTAGTGAAAACATGAGTTCAGACAGTACAAAAGACAAGATTGTTCAGGCTGCCCAGCAGATTTTCATTCGTAAGGGGATGGATGGTGCCAGAATGCAGGAAATTGCCGATGAGGCCGGGATTAACAAAGCCTTGCTTCATTATTATTTTCACTCCAAAAATCAGCTTTTCAATGAGGTATTTTATGGGATATTGGGCAGATTGATACCCGGATTAATAGCGATTTTCAAAGGGGATGTGCCAATTATGGATAAGATTGAGGCCGTAATTACTGAATACGATTCGTTTATGGCTAAGAATCCCTATTTGCCTCAATTTGTAATCCGGGAAATAAATCGTGATCCCGATCAACTTGCGAGATTCATGTCAGATCAGGGTCTGGATTTAGAGCCTATAGAGAAAATGATTGGCAGGGAAATTCAAAATGGTACCATCCGATCCATCTCTTTTCCTCATCTCTTTGCCAATTTAATTGGAATGATCGTTATGCCATATATCGGAAGGCCTTTGTTTCAGCGGAAACTATTCAAAAATGATCCCGCAAAATATGACCAGTTTCTGAGCGAACGGAGAGAGGTTATCACAATGTTTGTGAAGAAAGCGTTGTGCAATTAAAAATTAAAAATTACGAATTACAAATTAGAAATCATGTAAGTTCCTAATTTTGTGTGTTATGCATGAAAAATAAATAGTTAATATTAATGAGAAAAATGAAGCGAACATTATTTCTATTGTTGTTATTTACGACCTGTGTTGGGTATGGACAGATAAGTTCCATAAGCCTTGATGAGTGTTACCGACTGGCCAGGGAAAATTATCCGAGGTTATCGGATGCCAAAAGGCAACAGGAGATCAGCGATCTCAAGTTAAAGAACATTAGCGTGGTCTGGAATCCTCAGGTTAATTTAAACGGTCAGGCGACCTATCAGAGTGAAGTTACCAAGGTGAATATTCCGATTCCAGGCATATCCATTCCTTCTCCCTCAAAGGATCAGTACAAAGCCTACCTGGATGTTAAACAGACTATTTATGACGGGGGAATGTCGGATGCCTCCAAATCGGTCGAAAGATCCGGTTTGGCCGCTGATTTACAGAATTTTGAAGTCGAGATCTATTCATTGCACGAAAAAGTTAACCAGCTTTATTTTACCATTCTTTTGATGAAAGAAAATGAGCAGGTGATGAGCTTGAAAAGATCCATACTGGATGAACGCATCAAGGTATTGGAGTCGGCTTTTAAAAATGGCATGGCGACTTCCAGAGATCTGGATTTGTTAAAAGCCGAGCGGCTGCTAACGGAGCAGCAGATAAGCGAGATACACGCTGAAAGGCTTTCCGGAATTGGTGCTTTAGGGCTTCTAACAAATCAGACACTGAACGAAAATACATCCTTGGCCGAACCGGTGATCAGCACAAAAAACAAGGCAATTGTGCGCCCGGAGCTGAAATATTTCGACCTGCTGGGAAACAAGATTGATCAAAGTTCGCAGTTATTAACCAAAACAAGAAATCCAAAAATATATGGTTTCGGACAAGCCGGATACGGAAGACCCGGACTTAACATGCTCAAGAATACGTTCGATCCATATTACCTTGTCGGAGTAGGAGTTTCATGGAATGTGCTGGATTGGAATCAAACCGTACGCAGCAAAAAAATATTGGAGGTACAAAAGGAGTTGATTGGAAGTCAGAAGGCTACCTTCGATCAGAATCTTTCCATTGCGCTCTTCAGGGCCGATGAAGCCATAAATAAAGTGGATAAGCTGCTCAAAATTGATGAAGATCTGGTCATCCTCCGTACTAAAATTGCCAAAAATTCTGCCTCACAATTAGAGAACGGTACGATCACCTCGGCCGATTATATTGTAGATCTAAATGCCTCAACTCAGTCGAGCATCAATCAGAAAACCCACAAAGTTCAATTGTATTACGCAATAACAAATTACAATACGTTGGCAGGGAAACCGTAATGAGGAAGGTGTAGAGACGCATTATTATGCGTCTATGTGGCCAACGAGATAACGGGATAACGGATCTCGGATAACGCAAAAGGCTGGTAGGGGCGACCCTTGCGGTCGCCCGGAAATTTAAATTTGAAAAAAACAAACTAGAAAAATAAATATGAAGACAAAAAAATTGTACCTGATTCTGAGCCTGATTTTCGGTCTGGCTTTATTTTCCTGCAATAACCAAAAGGACGCATCGGATGCATTCGGGAATTTTGAGGCCGACGATCAACTGGTATCTTCCGAAACAGCGGGAAAGCTCGTAAGCTGCAATTTCGAAGAGGGTATGACCTTGTCGAAAGGGGTCGAAATTGCTTCGGTTGACACGATTCCATTGATGTTGCAGTTTGTTCAATTGGAGTCACAAAGGGCAACTATTCAGGCTCGTAGGCAAAGTGTCAAATCCCAAATTGCCGTCATTGAGCAGCAAAAGAAGAATCTTGATAAAGATAAACAGCGGATTATCAATATGTTTAAAGACGGAGCCGCCACTCAGAAACAGGTTGATGACGTAACCGGTAATTTGGATGTTTTAGATAAACAGATTAATAACACCAGGTCGCAGGAGCCTGTTCTAACTGCTGAAACAGACGTCGTGGCTACGCAATTGGCTCAATTGCGCGATAAAATTGCGCGATGCAGAATTTTTTCTCCTATCAACGGACTCGTGCTGGAGAAGTACAAAAAGGCCGGAGAGCTGGTAGGTATGGGACAGCCTTTATGCCGCATAGCGGATGTCTCCGCACTTAACCTTCGCG
>JBBQJE010000260.1:0-4943 GCA_038325635.1 Bacteroidales bacterium | reverse complement strand
TCTATTACTAATAAAAATACTGGTGAAAAAATCGAGCTAGCGGCCGTTCAAATCAAAGAGTTGAATCGGTGGACGACTTCTAATAATCAGGGTTATTTTTCTTTTGACAAAATCCCCACCGGTAAATATACAATTCAAGCTGTTTATTTAGGTTTTGAACCTTTTGAGAAAAAGATAATTGTTGATTCTCAAAATTTTGACATTACAATTAATATGGTTGAATCTTCGCTTGCACTGGAGGAGGTAATTGTTGTCGCCAAGGAAAATACCAGTCTTAGCTCCTCTTCCAAGATTGAGAGTGCCGCATTAACTCATGTACAACCCACAAGTCTTGCCGATGTGATGCAATTGGTGCCGGGACAAATAACTCTTAATCCCGACATGTCCAAATCAAATCAGATAACGCTTCGGGATATCAATACTTCCAGCGGTGATTCAAGAAATAATCCTGATAACAACAGTGCCATGGGTACCGCGGTTATCGTCGATGGAACACCTGTCAACAATGATGCAAATATGCAGTCGCTCAATACTTCAAGTGGCGGAGTAGCTCAATCCTATTCAACTGCCGGACAGGGGGTTGATTTGAGAAAAATCCCGACTGACAATATTGAATCTGTTGAAGTAATCAGGGGGATTCCCTCAGTTCAGTATGGCGACCTGACCACTGGTGCCGTGTTGGTAAAAACCAAAGCAGGAAAAACAAATCTGCTTGCCAAGGTGAAAAGTGATCCTAAAATCAAACAGTTTTCTCTTTCTAAAGGGTTTCTTTTACCCGGAAAGGATAATGGAGCCATGAATGTCGATGTTGATTATACTTATGCCATGGACGATCTTCGTCTGCCATCCAAAAGCTACAACAGGATTACTGGTCAATTAGGGTATTCAAACACACTTTTCAAGGGCACTAAACCACTTAGTATAAATGTTAAGCTAAATTATTTCAGTACACTGGATGATGCCAAAAATGATCCGGATCTTTTGAGAGTTGAGAAATTAAAAGAAAAGGAGCAGAATGCAGGTCTAAAATTTTTTGGTACCTGGTGGGTGCAAAAGCCATGGCTGACAAATATTACCTACAACTTCTCCGGAGACTACACCAAACAGGAAGTATTTGAGCACCGTGTCACTACGAACAGTGGCGTTACTTCCCTGCCAACCGCAATGGTCTCAGGTGAATCTATTGGATCCTATCTACCAACGATTTACACCAGTGATCTGACAATTGACGGTAAACCGTTCAATTTTTTCGGAACCGTCAAGGCTAATGTAAACGAAAAATATGGCCGGATAAATAATAAATTTATGCTGGGAGCCGATTGGAGAAGTTCCGGAAATAATGGTTTGGGGCGAATATATGATGTCACAAGACCGCCTACCGGGGCATCCTCCACAAGGCCAAGGGCATTCAATGATATACCAATGAGTCGCGATCTTGCCATATTTATTGAGGATAATGTGGAAATTCCAATTGGGCATACCAGTTTGAAAACGCAATTTGGTCTGAGATATAATAACATGCTACCAAGTGGAATTTTTACCACGGATGGTTATATGTCTGTCGAACCACGAGTGAATTTAACGTACAATGTCATCGCAAAAGGAAGTGCATACTTAGTAAAGGATCTGTCTTTCCGCTTTGGTTACGGTAAGACATCAAAAAATCCATCTATGATTTATATGTATCCGGATAAAAGTTACCAGGACGAGATAAGTTTTAACTATTATCCGGATTTGATCGTGGTCACGACCAAAGTGATCAGCGATACAAACAACCCGAATCTCAAGCCGATTAGCAATACCAAATATGAGGCTGGTGTGGACTTGAATGTAGTAGGCGTAAAGATTGGACTTACAGGATTTGCCGAAAAAATAATTAATGGATTTTCCTTTGAGAACCAATATCTTGTTATGAATTATAACAAGTGGGATCAAATTAGTGGCGCCGGAAAACAGCCTAATTACCAAAGCGGAGCAATCACTTATGTGGAAAATGGAATTACTAAAACTCTACCCTACTCGCAAAAACAAGAATTTCATTCGTACGGGACACCCAAAAATACGTATAACATTGATAAAAAGGGAATTGAATATGTGATTGATTTTGGAACCATCAAGAGTTTAAAATCCAGCATTTCGTTAGACGGTGCCTATTATCACATCACAAAGATCGAAGATGTACTGCCATTTTACACAAAAATTGGTGTTTCGTACCTGGGAGAAAAGTTTCCTTATGTTTCTGTCATGCCCGGTGGCAAAGGGAATACGAAGCAAAGATTGAATACTAATTTCAAAATCACCACGCACATTCCCAAAATCCGGATGATTGTATCCGTTAATACGCAGGTAATCTGGTTAGACAGAACGCAATACGAATGGAAAAACAATGGTACCAATGTGGCCTATTCCCTCGATGCAAATAACCAAAAAGTTTACGGCAATTATGAAAATGTCGATAAAGTTTACATTGATCCGATCGGATACCTCGACAAGCAGATGCAATATCACGATTGGATATCGGGCACTAGTTTTGTCGCCCCATTTAGTTTTATGGTCGATGCCCTGAATAATGACTATTTCACAACAGACAAATATCCCTTGTCGTGGCAAATAAATTTAAAATTGACCAAGGAAATTGGAAATAAGGTTCAATTCTCCTTCTTTGCCAATAATTTACTGAATCACAGACCCGTTTTAAAGCTCATCCGTTCTGATTCGTATATTCGAATCAATCAAACGGCCTATTTTGGTGCTGAACTCAAATTTTCGCTTTAATTATTAATAAAATTCGATTGCTATGAGAAAGATGATCCTAATTTCACTATCCCTGCTGCTGGGAATAGTCTTCACTGATTGTAAAAAAGATGTCACACCAAGCTACAACCTTAACCTGACATTGGTATTTCCGCAAGGATTTACGGCTGCTGCCATGCCAAGCGGAACGCAAATTTCAATTGTCAACAGCCAGACAGGAAGAGAGACGATCTCCACTGCAAATACATCCGGCGCGATTACTGAATTATTAGTGGAAGGTAGCTACAACATCAAGTGTAACTTCACGGTAAAAGGTACTGACAATTTGGATTATGCCTTTAACGGCTCAATAAATAACTATTTGCTAACAAAAGAATCAGCGGCTACTATTGATCTGGTACTTGCGAAGAATACAGGAGGTTTTGTTATTAAAGAGGTTTATTTTGCCGGATCAAAAACCCCGGATGCCAAAACATACTATTCTGACCAGTTCCACGAAATCTACAATAACTCTAACGACACCCTTTATGCAGACAAACTCTGTATCGGTGTGCTTCAGCAGACCGGAACCAGCCCAAATATTTGGGTAAATGCTGACGGCAGTTTCATGGATGACCTTCCAGTGACTTTTCAGGTATGGACTGTTCCGGGCACCGGCAAAGAGCACCCTGTTTATCCAGGAAAGAGTATCGTGATAGCCCAGGATGGTATTAATCACAAGACAGATCCCAACGGCAATCCAAGTTCACCAGTAGATCTTTCTAAAGCCGAGTGGGAAACTTATATGGAAGTATCGGGTAAAGACACAGATTCGCCTGGTATTCCTAACCTTACCATGATGTACACCACCATCACAACTGTATTTGACTGGATTCACGCTGTTAATGGAGCGGCGGTGATTATTTTCCGTTTACCTGTGGACTGGACAACCTATGTTGCGAATGCCGCCAATTTCAAGACTGCACCCGGAAGCACCTCTACGACCAAGTATTTTATGGTTAACAAGAGTCTGGTTATTGACGCCGTTGAAATTCTTCAAGCCGATCCTACCAAACAATACAAAAGGCTTCAAAACACATTGGATGCAGGTTTCACCTATCTGGATGCAGGAAGTTATTCCTCTCTGTCTGTTCGTCGTAAAGCGAAAATGATCGTTTCCGGCAGAGTTATTTACAAGGATACCAACAACTCTACCGTTGATTTCTTGCACGATTTGAAGCCAACTCCGGGTACTAATCCGACAGCAGTAGAAAATTAATATTGACTAATAAATTGGCACTTTCTGACGTAGAAGGTGCCAACTTTAAAAACAAAATTCAAATGATTAGCTCAAAAAAGAATGTTCTCTTTTTGATATTGTCAATTCTGTTGATAAATGTCCAAGGGAATGACAGTCTAAAGGTAAAGTCATTCAACTCTTTTCAGACCAATGAAATACTAAATCATTGGTCTGAATCAGAGAATGTTACCGGAATGATATACAATCGTTTGGATCAAATTGTTGACTTTAATTATCTATTCAAAAATGGCACCGGCGACTTCCACCGAACGATGGAAGCATCTGATTATTTGTCACATACGATTGCGACCAGAAGTTATCGAAAAATCAAGAAATACAGCTTATATGGTGGTTTTAATTACAACAATGGCCGCGAAGAAGGAGGAAGGTGGAACGGAACCTACGATCCATACCGGGGAAATCCCTATATCATCGGCGATTCAGTATCATCATCTATCTATCGCAAAGAATCTTACAATCTATCCGGTGGAATAGCTACCACGCTAAACAGCAAGATATCTGTTGGCTGCAAGGTTGATTATCTTGTTGGCGTGGGTGCCAAACAAAAAGATCCTCGGCCGGAGAATACACTTGTTCAGATGCTTATTAATCCAGGGATAATTTACCACAAAGAGAGGTACAATCTTGGTTTTGATATTGGTTTCCTGCAAAGAAAAGAAGAGATTAGCTACATACAGCATATCTCTGATAACTCCGATATTTCCTATTTTGCATTCAAAGGATTCGGATTCTATAGCAAAGAGATTAATATGAGTTATTATAGATTTCAGAAATTGAACAAACTGTTTGGAGGCATTCAGTATGAGACAAAAAAATCAAAAATCCCCTCGCTAACTGAGCTTAAATTCCAGTATGGTAAAGAGGAAATTGAAGATGGCAGTTCTGTAAT
>JBBQJE010000259.1:0-4945 GCA_038325635.1 Bacteroidales bacterium | reverse complement strand
AATGTCAAATGGGTTTATGGTAAGCCAGGCGCATCGAATGGAAAATGGTAGGCACCTGAAACAATTAAATAAAAAGTAGAACTAAGATGATAACAAAAAAAATAGCAATCGTACATACCAGCTTTGTCTCGGTGGAAGATTTAAAACAACTTTTTGCGGAAATAATCCCTGAAGCAAAGTTAACTCACATTGTTGATGACAGCCTTCTGGCTGAAGTAATGGAAAATGGTTATGCAACCCCGCAGGTGGTAAAACGGGTTTGCGATTACTATATAAATGCTGATAGTCAGGGCGTTGATGCCATTTTCAACCAATGTTCTTCGGTTGGCGAAGCTGCTGATGTTGCATCAAAATTGATTAAAACGCCAGTTTTGAAAGTAGATGAAGCAATGGCTGAAGAGGCTGTCAAACTAGGCAGTAAAATTGCTGTTGTCGCCACTGTAGCATCAACCATGGGGCCAAGCACACGTTTGATAAAGCACAAAGCAAAGGAAGCCGGAAAGGAAATAGAAATTGTTGAATGCCTGGTAGATGGTGCTCTAAAAGTATTGATGCAGGAAGGCGACCGGGCAAAACACAACCAACTGGTAAAAGAAAAAATGATATCCATCCAGGATGATGTGGATGTTTTTGTTTTGGCTCAGGGAAGTATGGTTGTTTTACTTCCTGAACTGGCTGATATTCAAAAACCAGTATTGACCAGCCCAAGGATGGGTGTTCAAAAGATGAGAATAGTTTTAGGACTTTAATAATAAAATGAATTTCAAAATAGAATAAAATGAGTAGTGATTATTTTAAGCGCGTCAATAAACTGACCCCAACAAAATTCTGGATAAATAACGTTACACGGGAAGAGGCAAAACTGGCTATTGAGGCTGGAGCTTTAGGATGTACGCAAAATCCTTCATATACCTGGAAAATGCTTAATGATCCAATGGAAAAGGAGTATACTGATTATTTTTTTAAAGAAGCTCTTTCTGAGTCAGATAATCCGAATGATGTACAATGTATCTTACAGCGTAAGTTGGTCAAAAAAATTGCTGAAATATTTTTGCCCATTTATGAATCCTCTCACGGGGAGCATGGTTATGTTAGTATCCAGGGAGATCCTATTCATGAAGAAGATCCACAGGTAATTATTAATGAGGGGAGGTTAAACCGGGAAATGGGACCGAATGTGATGATAAAAATTCCTGCAACAAAGGCTGGACTTGAAGCAATGGATGTTTTGATCAATGAAAATACCCCGATTAATGCAACAGAAGTAATGGGACTTAGTCAGGCATTGGAAATATGCAAAATGTATGACCGGATATCAAAAAGAACAGGGAATAAACCTAAGATATATTATTCACTGATAACCGGAATTTTCGATGAGTATCTACATAGATGGGTAGCAGAAAACAAAATTGACATTTCTCCCGATATGCTTTTCATGGCAGGAATGGCGATTGCCAAAAAAACCTATGAAATTACCAAATCTAAATGGCCTGAGATTGGGTACATTGGTGGTGGAGTCAGGGGACTTCAGCATTTTACTGAGATGGTAGGTGCCGATGCTTGCATAACCATGAACTGGAAAGGACAGGCAGAAGAACTCTTAAGATTAAACAATCCGGTGGTTTCACGTTTTTTCAATCCTGTCCCTCAATTATTCATTGATGAATTACTTGAAAAAGTCAGTGAGTTTGAACGGGCATACAGAATAAATGGAATTCCGGTCAATGAATTCGAAGAGTTTGGTCCGGTTGAATATTTTCGGCAAATGTTTATTAATGCATGGGAAAATGCCAATAGGTGGATAGAGAATAGATTCAATTAGAATCAAATACCTCAAAAAAGAAACTATTTAGTATCTGAAATAATACACAAAACATCAGACCCAACAACAAAAAGGTTTATTTTGGAAGGATGGTAGTTAGCGAGAATATTTAAAATGTATTATTTGACAGAGGTAAAAAACCCGTGAGCAATTATTCGATATTGAAAAATATCCGAGAGAATAGCATCTGATAACAAATTCAACGAAATCCAAAAAGTAATTATTGGCTCACCATCTGATGTTGAAAGACTGGATTAGTAAAACTAACTATAAACTCCCGCTGGATGCAATTCAGCAGTAATCAAGGAATGGAATACAAAATGACTTGTAAATATTTAAGCAGAAATATAAAAGGAGAATTACAATGACTAAAATCAATTGTAACTACTCAGGTCTGAATAAATCCTACTTAAAAATCAAATTTGATTTTTAAGTAGGATTTATAATCCACTGACTAACAGATTTCTATTTGTTCAAATTTGTCGTTTGATCGGAGTTGTTAGATTTGCCCTCTGCCCGGATTCCAGGAGAAGGGGTTTACTTCCTTTGACTAAACACATGTAATCCCAACAAATTAAGTATTTCTAGATTCCCCTGCTCATTTTCCCTCCTCCCCCGGATATACCATTCGGGAACCTCAGACCGGGGATTTGTAATTCCCGAAAGATGATTGATGCTATTTTGCTTCAAAATCAAATATGAATGATCCTAATTAAAGCGAATGTTGAATTGAATTATTGGTAATTATTTTGGCTATACTGCATGAAAAGTATATGTACTTGTGAAGTGCAATTAATGTAATGCATAAATGACCCAAAATATCATCGCTGGACAAAAAGCTGAGTTTGAAAGAATAAGAATAAAAAATGGGAGAGGTGGATTTTGTCATTCAACAGGAGACAAAAATAGCTACATTACCCCGGATTTGTAATCTTTAAATCCATTTCCAGGCCGGAATAAGGTCAATCCCATCTAATTTGTCCTCCTGACTATTCGTGACAATAATGCCTTTTGAAGCTCCGGTTTCCAACATGGCATTCTTGATTCCATTAATTTCTCTGACCATGTTTTCATTGTTGACCTCCCGACATACCTGAACTGCCATGATAATCTGTTCGTTTTGTTTAACCAGGAAATCACATTCAGAAGTTAAATTTCTATAATAAAAGATCTCTTTAGAATCGCGTCTTAACTTGTTGAAAACAAAGTTTTCCAGTCTCCGTCCCAAATCTTTGCTAAATGAAAGGCTGTTGGCTTTGGCAAAAACAGGATCAATGCTGTAACTCTTTTTGGGATTCACCAATTGTTTCTTGATGGATGTTGAATACATGGGGATGAAATCCAGGAGGTAGCTTTCCCGTAAATAATCGCAGTAATCGATAACCGTTCGGACAGATTTAATTTCAAGAACCTTGGATATATTATTGTAACTGAATTCTTTGCCTGAATTGCTTAATAAGTGCATCGCCAAACGTATCAACAGGTTTTCATTGGTAATATTTCTTCGGATGGCAACATCACGGGTAATGATATCCCTCAGCAAGGTTCGCAGATAATCATCATCATTCTCCTCTAGGTATTCAGGAAATCCTCCTGATTCAAAATATCGGTCAAAACTGTTTTTGTTTCTTTCAAGGTTAAAAAAAGTGAGAAATTCATGGTAGCTAAACGGGAAAAGCTCAATTTGTTTGTATCTGCCGGTCAAACGGGTTCCCAATTCACGGCTTAGCATACTTGCATTTGAGCCGGTAATACAGATCGAAATTCCTTTTTCATTTGCCATCCGTGCAAACAATTCCCATTGGCCAATATTTTGGATCTCATCAAACAAAAGGTAGGTTTTTCCGGTCTCATCAGCAATTTTTTCTAACTGTGAAAAATCTTCCAGCATAAAATTGATCAACCTGGGATCCTCAAAATTGATATAAAGCGCTTTGTCAGAATGGAGTAGCACTTGTCTAATTAACGTACTTTTTCCGCAACGGCGTACTCCGGAAATAATTAAAATCCTTTTGGAATCAAAAGGGATTTCAATATCTCTGGTAATCCATTCCCTTTTTGAAAAGCTAGTAAACTGATCCTGAATGATTTCCGATAAAACTAATTTGCTTATCATGCCTTTTGAAATGACTGTAGGTACAAATATATTAATTTGTAATATAAACACAAATTAATTTGTATTACAGATACAAAATAAAATTTGTTTCATTTTGCTCCCCCCGATATGCCATCCGAGCACCTCAAACCGGGAGTTTGTAATTCGCGAATGTTGATGGATACCAGTTTGCTT
The DNA here is from genome assembly GCA_038325635.1 of Bacteroidales bacterium. GTDB lineage: Bacteria > Bacteroidota > Bacteroidia > Bacteroidales > Prolixibacteraceae > CAINVV01. Next base: position 833 of record JBBQJE010000259.1, on the reverse strand, counting down.
CAAAATCAAATTTGAATGATCCTAATTAAAGCGAATGTTGAATTGAATTATTGGTAATTATTTTGGCTATACTGCATGAAAAGTATTCATGCAACCTTGTCCATTCTAATCACCTCAATTTCAACACCTTTTTCAACTGCCTGTTCTGCTCTCTTTAGTACTTCATTGGTCATTTCTGTATCCAGATAATATTCACCGCAATTCTCGCAAACCTCTGCGGCCAATTCTTTAATGGCAATGATCGACTGATCGCGTTCAAGGGTTACTGTGACTTTGCCCTTATGCAAGGTACTGTTCACTTTAGTCCGGAATATTCAAATGATCCATACAAAGGGTTATATACCGAAAAATCTTTTAACGTAATTAAACCTTTTTCATTGACAGTGCAGGCCACAATAGCACTGACTTCTTCTTTAAATAGCGGTGCAATTTTATTAAAACTCAATTTCCTGGAATCGGGTCGCTCGCTTTTTTTTGCTTCAATAAGAAATATTTTCCCATCTTTTTCAATAATAAAATCGATTTCAACGCCATTCTGATCCCTAAAGAAGAAAATATTTTTACCCGCAATATAACCTTCCTTTAAGAACTCGGTAAACACAAGGTTTTCCCAAATATTTCCTATATATGGAGAATTATTTAGGGCTTCCAATGAATTAATATTAAGCAATGAAGCCACCAGGCCATTGTCGCAGAAATAAAGTTTAGGGGTTTTAATAATTCGCTTACCAAGGTTATTGTAATAGGGTGGTAAAAGAATTATTAGTCCCGATATCTCCAATGCATTAACCCATGCTTTCACTGTATTTACTGCAACTCCAATTTCTTTCGAT
>JBBQJE010000258.1:0-5038 GCA_038325635.1 Bacteroidales bacterium | reverse complement strand
TTCCGAATCACGGGCTATATAACCTGTAATTACACCAATCACCGCAACAATTATAAGGATGGTGGCGGCTATCGTGTAGCCAGATAAAAGTGTTATAACTACAAGTCCCGGTAATCCGACCAATAACATCAACAATACAGTTAAGCAACCTTTGGCCTGAATAAAATCAAAGAAAACAGAGAAAAATTTAATTAAAAAATAGGTAATTAACCCAACAAAAAGTAAGGAAGGCAGTAATAGCCAAGGGTTGCTAAAATCAATTTTAAATGCTGATTCCATTGTATCCATGTACAAATGTAAAAAATTACAAATTACAAATTACAAATCAATTGACTGCCTATTCTGAACCACCCCAATTTTTAATCTGTAATCTGTAATTTGTAATTAATGATATCCTATTCGCAATTCTACTTTCTGCCAATTCTCTTGATCATTCCCTGAAACATAACCAAATGTATCGGCAGGAGACCCCACCAATAGGCACGGCCACTCACTCCTTTTGGCATAAATGTAGCCGTTTGGGTCAGATAATAGCCGTCCTCTCTTCGGCAAATTTTAAATTCCAGCCAGGCTTCTCCCGGAACTTTCATCTCGGCAAACAGAAGCAAACGTTTATTCTCACGATCGGCTATTAACACCCGCCAGAAATCGAGGGCGTCGCCGGGATTAAGTTCGGTAGCATTTCGCCTGCCACGACGCAGTCCGACGCCTCCAACCATTTTATCGATCACGCCCCTTATATTCCAAATCCAATTGGCAAAATACCAGCCAGTTTCGCCTCCGATGGCGAAAACCCTGTTTAGAACCTTATCAGGATCGCCCTCTATCTTGAGACTTCGACGATCACGCATAATACCAAAGACAGGAACATCAAGATTTTCAAATAGTTTACTTCCTTTAGTTATGGAGACTGCGTCTGTCCAGCTTGAAGCCACCGAATCAAGATTAATTCGCTCCAAAGCTCGTTTACATGCTTCCATGTAGGTTAGTGGTTCGATATTCAGCATCTGCTGAAGTCTGTTATCCCGACAAACAACTTCAACCTTCATGCTGTCGACAAGGTTAACAGCCAGATAATAAGAGGTTGAAGTCACGAAGTAAAGCCAGTAAGATGACATCCTGGGACTAAAAAAAGGTATAACGCCAATCCATCTTTTTAGTCCCCGAACCTCCGCATATTGTAACAACATCTCTTTATAGGACAGAATTTCAGGTCCGCCAATATCGAAAATATCATCATAAGTAACAGGATTGAGCATACATCCAGATAGATATTTCAAAACATCTGCCACTCCCAGTGGCTGGCAAAGAGTTTTGACCCATGCTGGGGCAACTACTACCGGCAAAATCTCCATCAAATCGCGGATGATTTCGAAAGAAGCACTTCCACTGCCAACAATGATACCGGCCCTTAGTACAGTAAGGTGTTTTGCGGAAGCCTGAAGTATCTCTTCAACATTCTTTCTGGACTGGAGATGCCGCGACAGTTTTTCTGAATTGGAAATACCGCTCAGGTATATAATTTGCTTGCAGTTTGTTTTGCTGATAAAATTGGCGAAATTTCGTGCAGACACAGCCTCCTCCTCCATAAACTGGCCAATGGATGATGACATGGAATGAACCAGATAATAGGCCACATCGATATCTATGGAATGAAGATGTTCCGGGATAGGTTTAAGCAGATCAATTTCGTATCCAATAACCTTGCCATTAGATAGGTCGGGCACAATCATCCGCTCCAAACTTCTTACAAAGCAAGTTATATCATGACCACCGGCGGAAAGATTACTAAGTAACCTTTTCCCAATGTAACCTGTGCTGCCTGTTAACAATACCTTCATCCAAACAAAAATTTAAAAAAAACATAAGACTTAAGACATAAGACATGTGACATGAGAGATGCTCCCTTTTTTTAATCTTATACCTCATGTCTCATCTCTCATCTCTTATTCATATAGCACCTTGTGGCACTCCGAACAAAATGAAGTCTTCCAGGCCCCTTTGATCTCAATAGGATGCACAAATTCTAGTGCCTTATCGGTAGAACTGGTGGTGATTTTTCCTGTTGGACCTTGATTAACAATGATATGACATAGATCACAATTGCGGGAAATCGTTTCACCCTTTTCAGTTTTATGTCGATCGGAATGGCAGCGGAAACAACCATCCGATTCGAGGTGACCAATATGATTCAGGTATTTTGTCGACTCTGCCCGCATATAAGGAAAGGCGTTGATTTTGTATTCTGCCTGAACAGCGACAATAGCATCGTTAATCCGGTTGGATTCTTTCGCATAAACGTCCGGATAGTTCTCTTTGTAAAAACCTAGAATAGTTTGATTTATCATCGTCATGGCTGAATCCATGCTGGTAAACGGCACCTTCAAAGCTTCCATTGCTGCTTTCTTAATATAGGGAATATCTTTGGGAATTTTTCCGGCAACCATCGCATTATTGATATAGAATGTTGGTGAATTGTAAAGATGCGAAGGACGGTTGTGACAATCCATACAATCCATTACTCGAGCTGGAATGGTATCTAATGTTGCTTTAGTTATTGGATTCTCCGTATCCATGAACGTTTTAACCTCGCCAGTTTTCAGGTTGGTCATTTTAACCCACGGAATAATCTCACGGTCAGATGTAGTTGAGGCGTATTCGATCTTGAAATTCTTATTAATATGCCAATGGATTCCTTCTGTTAATCCCTGAGCGCTATATTCAGGACCAATCTTCATCATCAAAGAGTTGTTCCACTCTGTGCTGGCTGAATCGGTAAGATACGAACGAATATTGATCAATTTTCTTGAATAAAATTTTTCCGGCCAGTGGCAACGTTCGCAAGTTTCGCGCGCAGGCCTCAAATTATGCAATGGCGTTGAAATTGGTCTGGCATACTTCTTAAAAGTAACCGAATAAACTTGGTAGAGGCCAGACATTTTAGATTTAATATACCAGTCGGCACCTTCTCCAACGTGACATTCCACGCAGGCAACCCTGGCGTGAGGAGAATGCTGGTAGGAAACATATTCGGGTTCCATGACCTGATGGCAAAGTTTTCCGCAGAATTCGACGGATTCCGTATAACGAAAAGCCTGATAGCTTCCCATAGCAGAAATCAATAAGAGCATAACGGAAATTATTGAAATAGTGAAGAACCCTGAACGAAACTTTGAATCATTCAGATTGAAAACCGGCCATAATCCTGGTTCCTCAGGTGTTGTATCTTTTTTACGAATACGAAGGACAATGCCTAATGGAATCAGTAATAAACCAATAACCAGAAAAGCCGGTACAATAATGTAGATGAACAACCCGAGATAAGTGTTACTTTGAGCCGAAAAAAGCGAAAAAAGGAATAACACCAATATCACCAATAAGCTGTTTGCTGCAATTACGAACCCAGTTAGGCTCATCCAGTTATAAAAATTTCTTGAAGGTTTCATACGTCTTAAATCTGATTTAATTCAAAAATATAGCTTTTCATCTAAATATATAGATGCGTGATGCTAAAAAGAATCATTCTCGATAAACTGACATTTGTCACATTTTTTGTGAAGATCAAATTCTGAGTAGGGTAATTTCGTGTGACTTTTTTTGCGATTTTTGTTGACTAATTGATATGAACAAGATGCAAGACATAGCCACCCTAAAAGACGTTCACCAACTGGTGGATAGTTTCTATGCCAAGGTCAGAAAAGACCAGACTATTGGCTTCTTTTTTAATGACCGACTTGAAGGTAAATGGGAGGCGCACCATAAAAAATTATATCGCTTCTGGCATACCGTATTACTGAGACGTCCCGATTATTTTGGCAATCCGGTACCAATTCATTTCAACATGCAGCTAAAAAAGGAGCATTTCGACCACTGGCTGGAGGTGTGGTGCTTAACGGTTGATGAACTTTTCGAAGGAATGATTGCTGAACGAGCCAAGTTCCGGGGAAAGACAATGGCTAAAGCATTCTATTCGAAGATAATGAAAAATGAAAAATGAAAAATGAAAAATGGGGGACAGCAATCATGCTTTCCCATTTTTTATTTTTCATTTATCATTTTTCATTATTCATTATTCATTTTGCACCTCTTTGTCCAAAAAATAGAAATACAACTTCTCGATGGCTGTCCGTATTGCCTGGTTGATTGGCATTTGTGGTACAGCTAAATCAGGATCAATTGCAAGGAGTTTCATAAAATAATTACTAAAAATCGGCATCTCATCAGGATGTTCTGCGGCCATTTCGCCAGCTTTGGCGACTGCCGTGGCTCGAGTACATTTCATAATCTTACAGGTTACCAGCACTGGTTGACTCTCCCTGTTTAAACGGAATCCAAAACCAAAAAGTCGACAAATCAGACCTCTTTGCTCATAATATTGACACCCCCATTCGCCTTTTGTGCTGGCATCAGGATCGAAGCAGGCACACCAATCATGCGTTGGGTTATCCAGCTTTGCTAAAAAATCATCGACTTTACCAGTTTTATAAAGCCACGCCGCCAAAGGCATAAATTCGAGAGGAGAAGCCTCGATATCCGATTTTCGGCAACAAACGCCGCAATAATCAGGACAATTTAATCCGCTTTGCGTGGACGTCAACATTAGGTGTGTATCTAATTCTTCAAATACTCTTTCTACCTCCTCAATAATCCATTCTTGTCTCATTTTTATGAAAGATTAATGAAAAAATAGATAACCGACGAAGAAAGCGGCTGCCAGCCCGACAAAATCAGCAATCAGAGCACAGGCAAGCGCATGTCTGGTTTTTTTAATTCCAATTGAGCCAAAGTAGAGAGCGATGATAAAGAAAGTTGCGTCGGCAACTCCCTGAACGGTGCAGGAAAGTTTTCCGACAAATGAGTCGGCTCCATAAGTCTTCATCGCATCAATCATCAGTCCGCGGGAGCCATTACCGCTCAGTGGTTTCATCAAAGCCGTGGGAAGTGCCTCAACAAATTCGGAATTGATATTCAACGAATCGAAAATCCATTTCACACCCTTCACAAAATAATCCAAGGCTCCTGAGGCTCGGAAAACGCC